>NZ_JBFFKM010000001.1:0-133442 GCF_041555395.1 Lutibacter sp.
GCAAATCGTGTTCCAAAACGTGTTCATTTTGGTATTCGAAGTTAAGCATTTCATTTAAGATAGGCATAAAAAAAACGGTTTAGATCAATCTAAACCGTTGTTTTGCTCACTTCTTTGCTTTGTAGCGGGGACTGGACTCGAACCAGCGACCTTCGGGTTATGAGCCCGACGAGCTACCTGCTGCTCTACCCCGCGATTTGGATTGCAAATGTACAACTTGTTTTCAAAAAAACAATCAATTTTTTAAAATTAAAAATATTTAGGATTACCTTTGTCGTTTATATCTTGAAAATGAAGCATAAAGCAGGTTTTGTAAATATTATAGGGAATCCTAACGTAGGTAAATCCACATTAATGAACGCCTTTGTTGGTGAAAAGTTGTCAATTATTACCTCAAAAGCGCAAACAACACGCCATAGAATTTTAGGGATTGTGAATGGAGAAGATTTTCAAATCCTCTTTTCCGATACGCCTGGCATTTTAAAACCAGCTTATGAACTGCAAACTTCCATGATGGGTTTCGTGAAATCGGCTTTTGAAGATGCTGATGTACTTATTTATATGGTTGAGATTGGTGAAAAGGAATTAAAAGACGAAATCTTTTTCGAAAAAATTAAAACCACTTCTGTTCCTGTACTTTTGTTAATCAACAAAATAGATAAGTCTACCCAAGAAGAAGTGGAAGAAAAAGTAATTTATTGGAAAGAAAAAGTACCGAATGCTGAAGTATATGTGATTTCTGCTTTGGAAAAGTTTAATGTTGACGGTCTTTTTGATCGTATTGTCGAATTATTGCCAGAGTCGCCTGCCTTTTACCCAAAAGATCAGTTAACAGACAAACCTGAACGCTTTTTTATCAATGAAGCCATTCGTGAAAAAATATTGATGCATTACAAAAAGGAAATCCCCTATTCCGTAGAAGTGGAAACCGAAGAATTTATTGAAAGTGACAAAATTATAAGAATCCGTTCTGTTATTATGGTTGAACGCGAAACCCAAAAAGGAATCATTATAGGACATAAAGGTGCTGCCCTAAAACGAGTAGGTGTTGAAGCCAGAAAAGATTTAGAGAAGTTTTTCGATAAAAAAATTCATTTGGAATTGTATGTAAAAGTGAATAAAGACTGGAGAAGCGACAAACGTCAACTTAGACGATTTGGTTATAATGACTAGTTGTTGGTTGTTGGTTGTTATTTTTTTTTGCTATTTCCCTTTTAACTTTGTAAAGTTTCCATCATAAAATCATGGAGTTCGTTCATTTGTTTGTGGCCTGTTCTTTTTCCTATTCTGCCCAAAAAATACATTAGAATCCATAAAATTGGTAAGGCCAAGGTGGTTATTAAAGCTGTTTTATAATCGCTTTTTAAAGACCATTGCACATAGGCAGCTATTGAAAACCCAATAAAAGCCACCGCCATGGCAAAATGGATAAACATAAACAACGTCCATACTTGCGGCTTAGGCCCAAACAATCCTTTTACAATTGATTTATTTTCTGAAATTTTTTCAATTTCTATATTCAATTGCGGCGACCAAAAATGATTTTCTTCAGTAGGAACATCAATTATTATGTGTCCGTCACTAATTTTAGAGCAATACCTGCAATCTGCATCTTTTAAGTTTTCTGCAAATTTCGCAATCAGTTTTTGCTGATTTTCCTCATAATTCATTTTAAATCTGGGACGAAGATATATATCGCTGCTTTTTTGTTCATTCATATAATTCAATTTTTTCAGGATTGAAATATACTGTTTTTTATTACATGTCTAATTTAGAATTGATAACACCTAAATTTTCAAAATAAAAAAGCGTAATTTTGCAAAAAATTAAAAAACACATGAGTAATATTGTAGCCATTGTAGGAAGGCCAAATGTTGGGAAATCAACATTGTTTAATCGTTTGGTAAAACGAAGAGACGCCATTGTTGATTCGGTAAGTGGTGTTACGCGTGACAGACATTACGGAAAAAGTGATTGGAACGGAAAGGAATTTTCCGTAATTGATACAGGTGGATATGCCATTGGTTCCGGAGATATTTTTGAAGAAGAAATCAGAAAACAGGTTCAACTTGCTATTGATGAAGCCGATTATATCATATTTGTTGTTGATGTGGAAGAAGGGATTTCACCTATGGATGTTGAGGTTGCCAATATGCTTCGCAAAATAAAAAAGCCGATTTTTATGGCCATTAACAAAGTTGACAATTCTATGCGTGAAGCAGATGCTGTAGAGTTTTACAACCTTGGATTGGGAGAATATTTCACGCTTTCCTCGATTAATGGAAGCGGTACCGGTGAACTTTTGGATGCCCTTGTTACCGAAATGGATGAAAAAGTTGAAGAAGAACACGATTTGCCTAGATTTGCCGTTGTTGGAAGACCAAATGCAGGGAAATCCTCATTTATAAATGCGCTGATTGGTGAAGAAAGAAATATTGTAACAGATATTGCCGGCACAACACGCGACACTGTTGACACAAAATACAATCGTTTTGGATTTGAATTCAATTTAGTGGATACTGCCGGAATCAGAAAAAAATCGAAAGTTAAAGAAGATTTAGAGTTTTATTCGGTCATGCGCGCCGTAAAAGCCATTGAAGAGTGTGATGTTGCCATTTTGGTGGTTGATGCAACCCGCGAATTTGAAGGACAGGATGAAAATATTTTTTGGCTTGCAGAAAAAAACAGAAAAGGAATTGTAATCTTGGTAAATAAATGGGATCTGATTGAAAAAGAAACCAATACCATGAAGGATTTTGAAGCTAAAATAAGAGAAGAAATTGCACCATTTAAGGATGTGCCAATCATTTTTATTAGCGCCTTAACCAAACAACGTGTTTTTAAAGCCATTGAAACTGCTGTTGAAGTTTTTGAAAACAGAAAAAAACGCATTCCAACTAGTAAGTTAAATGAAGCTATGCTGGATATTTTTAGACAAAATCCGCCCCCTTCTATTAAAGGTAAATTCGTCAAAGTTAAATTTTGTACGCAGTTACCAACTCCAACACCGCAGTTTGTGTTTTTCTGTAACTTACCTCAATATGTTAAAGAGCCATATAAACGCTTTGTTGAAAACAAAATGCGCGAAATTTTTAACTTTACAGGAGTTCCTGTAGTCGTTTATTTCAGACAGAAGTAAAACCCTGACGGGAAGCTAAAAGTTTGAAAGTCAGAAGGCCGAAGTAGAAAGTTCAAAAGCAGAAAAAAACAGAAGTGAGAAAAGACCGCAAGAACTTTTGGCCGCGAGCGTAAAAGAAAAAATTCTGTCATTTAAATCATCTTGTTTGTTAACAATAAACTGTAATTTTAGTGTTTATTGTTAAAAATTACAGTTTATGGATGACGCGCTGTTATATAGCAGGTTACAATTTGCTTTTACGATAACTTATCATTATTTATTTCCCCAACTTACTATGGGACTGGCCTTAATCATCGTTATTTATAAAGGTCTTTACTTAAAAACCAATCAACTTATCTTCAACGATTCCGCAAAGTTTTGGGCAAAAATATTTGCTGTTAATTTTGCGATGGGCGTGGTTACCGGTATTCCAATGGAGTTTCAGTTTGGAACCAATTGGGCGCAATTTTCAGAACGCACAGGAAATATTATAGGCCAAACCCTTGCTATGGAAGGCATGTTCTCTTTTTTTCTGGAATCATCTTTTTTGGGATTATTTTTATTTGGAGAAAAATTACTGGGCAAAAAGCTTCATTTTATGACGGCTTTTTTAATTTTTATTGGGGCGTGGGCAAGTGGTTATTTAATTATTGCGACACATTCCTGGATGCAAAATCCGGTAGGTCATGAGATTTTGGCAAATGGCAAATTTGTATTGAAAAACTTTTCCGATTTATTTTCAAATCCGTGGTTATTACCCTCTTTTTTTCATAACCAAATGGCTTCATTAGTGACCACTTCATTCGTAATTGGAGGTACGGGCGCTTTTTACTTGTTGGTAAAAAAACACCATCAATACGGACTATTATTCCTAAAAACAGCCATTATAACAGGCGCTATTTCAACTTTGTCTGTTGCTTTTCCAACGGGAGATTTATTGGCGCAGCAAGTGGCGAAAAAGCAGCCAATCACTTTGGCCGCCATGGAAGGATTGTTTGATGCCGAAGAAGGCGCGCCAATCGTTTTAATTGGCCAACCAAATATGGTAACACAGCGATTGGATAATAAAATTGAAGTTCCTAATCTTTTGAGTTTCCTAACCTATCAAAGATGGAACGCTGAAATTAAAGGGCTGAACGATTTCCCGAAATCAGAATGGCCAACTAACATCCCAGGTTTATACTATTCATACCATATTATGGTTGGGTTGGGTACCATTTTTATCGGAATAATGCTTTTGGGTGTCTGGTATTTATGGCGTAAAAAATTAGAACTGCAACGTTGGTTTTTATGGGTGCTGCTATTTGCGATTCCATTCCCTTACATTGCAAATACGGCGGGTTGGTATACTTCTGAATTGGGCCGCCAACCTTATTTGGTGTATGGTTTGTTCAAAACTGCCGATGGTGTTTCAGAAAACGTTTCCGCAGGTAATTCTTTATTTACTTTGTTGGGATTTGTAGGGCTTTATCTGGTTTTAGGATTTATTATGTTAATACTGGTTGGTAAAATTGTGTATAAAGGCCCGGAAACAACTATAAAAACTACTTAAATGGAAATAACTTGGTATGTGATTTTATGCTTTATGCTGGTTATGTATATCGTATTGGACGGATTTGATTTTGGCGCGGGAATTATACATTTATTTTTCGCAAAAACAGACGAGGAGAAAAAACAAGTTATGAGAGCCATTGGCCCGTATTGGGACGGAAATGAAGTTTGGCTTGTTGCCACCGGAGGCGTTTTATTTGCGGCCTTTCCAACATTATACGCTTCGGCTTTCAGCGGTTTTTATTTGCCGCTCATCTTTATTCTTTGGCTGTTTATTTTTAGGGCGCTTGGCATTGAATTTACCTACTTAATCAATCACGAATTATGGATAAAACCCTGGCAAAAAGGTTTTGGGATTTCCAGTTTGTTATTGGCATTATTTTTTGGAATTACCTTCGGTAATATTATCAGAGGCGTAAATTTAGGTGGTGTTGAAAACGGCGTAGCACAATTTAAGCATCAATACTCTTTTTTCACGCCTTTGTGGGATGGCAGTTTTTCACCATTTGCAGAACTTCCGGGTGTCATGGACTGGTTTACCCTGACCATTGGGTTGGTTGCAGTTTTAACCTTAACCATTCATGGTGCCTACTGGATAATTTTAAAAACGGAAGGTGATTTTGTGAAAAAACTGCAATCAAAAATAGTATCACTTTGGTTAGTTTTACTGGTTTTTATTCTCATTTCGTTGTTCGCCTTTATGGCTATGAAATCCTTCAATCAAGAACTTTTTGTCCAGCACCCTACTGCTTATATATTGCCTTTTATGGCCTTGTCGGGTTTCATCGGAATGCTTTTATTTGCAAAAAGCGAAAAGCATTGGCTGGGATTTACAAGTTCAACCTTATTTATTATTAGTGGTATAGGAAGTGCCGTTACCGCTATGTTTCCCGTTGTGTTGCAAAGCACAAATTCACAAATTCCTTCGCTCACCATTTACAACACCTCATCAGAAACCTATGCTTTACAGGTAGGTTTGATATGGTGGATTATTGCTTTTGTGTTAATCCTGGTTTATGTCACTTTTGTGCACCGCGTTTATAAAGGCAAATTAACGGAAAAACATGATCATCATTAAAAAAGTTAGATATTAGAAGGTTGAAGGTTGAAAAAAGAGAAGAGAGCACAGACTCAAGACCTTTTTGACTGCAATTCTGCAAAACACTTTTAACCGCAAGAAAAAAAAATAAACTATTTAATTTCCCGATTGTAATAGCCCAAAATAAATCCTAAAACTAGAGACCAAATTGCGGCCAAACCAATTTGATAGGGTTTGTCTAACATAAAAGTAAGGGTATGTGCAGGAATCCAAAACCAAATTAAAGAAAGCATTCCTTTATCAATATTTTTCCAGTTGTTTTGTTTGGCTATAAGATTGTCAAGAAACCTATGAAAAAGAACCAGAAACAAACCGTATTGTAAATTCATAAATACTGATAAGGCAAACGCATTTCCAAACAATCCCATCTCTGGAACTAAATGGTGCGCAACCAGATTTTCCAGAAACCCCTGATAGCCTACAAAAGCATATTTAATGGTGACGGCAATGATTGCCCATTCCAGCATTTTTAATGCAATAATCGGCAACTTATAAGGCAAGAATATTTTACCTTGTTGCATCCATTTAGAGATGATATCTCCCAAAGTACCCAATAGGGCAAATTGTATCATGGCACTATAAATTGGGTATGCTGTTACAAATTCAACGTATAAATTCATTGAGGATTAAAATTAGAAGTAAATAATATAAAAATGTCACTTAAGATTACCAGCCGCCACCTGCGCCGCCACCACTAAATCCGCCGCCGCCAAAACCACCGCCGAAGCCGCCACCGCCAAAACTTCCGCCACTTGATCCGCCGCTGCCAAAGCCGCCTCTTCCAGCCCGGCTCAAAAGTATGGCTGTTAAAATATCCATTCCTGTTGTATCTTTTCTAAACCCTTTACCTTTGTCGTTTCCGCCTTGATCTTTATTTTTCTTTGAAAAAACGACCAATAAAATTATAAAAATAATGGCTATAATAAATGTACGCGGAATACCCGAACTTTCATCTTTAGGCGATTTTTTGCTTTTATAAGTCCCTTTTAATATCTCAAAAACAGCATCAGTTCCTTTGTCTAAACCGGCATAAAAATCTCCTTTTTTAAATTCGGGAATAATAACATTTCTAACCAATTCACCGGTAATCCCCGCCGTTAGTTTATGTTCTACGCCATATCCCGGCGCAATCCATATTTTTCGTTCTTTATTGGCCAACAACACAAAGACACCATTGTCCTCTTTTGCCCGTCCAATTCCCCATTGATGTCCCCATTTTGGCGCCAAAATTCCAATATCTTCGCCATTTATAGTTTCTACGGTAACCACCACTATTTGGGTTGAAGTGGAATCGGAATATTTGATTAATTTGTTTTCGAGCGTCGATTTTTGTTCGCTTGTCAATAGTTTTGCATAATCGTAAACACTTGTCTGCACTTTTGGTTTTTCGGGAATGGTGAATTGCCCAAAAGCAACCTGCGCCAACAAAATGGTTATAAAAAATGTAATCTGTTTTATCGTCGATTTATACATCATTAGTTATTATCCTTTTGAAATTTCATTAGATAATTCGTCAGAGTCATTAGAGTGATAAGGGAAAAATTCTTTTAATTTGTTTCCAACTTCAGTGATGGCCAACACCAAACCCAATGCAAATTCTTCCTTTTTGAAATAAGAAAGCATCAACTCCTTTTCAGCATCCCAAAAGTTTTCCGTCACTTTCGCGTGGATTCCCTCATCGCCTAAAATGGCAAACTTTTTACTTTCAACAGCCACATAAAACAATACGCCGTTTCTTAATTCCGTTTTTTCCATTTCCAACAAATGAAAAACCTCCAAAGCTCTTTCCTTTGGAGGTAAATCTGTTTTATTTTCAATATGGACACGGATTTCGCCCGAAGTGTTATTTTCTGCCACTTCAATCGCTTTAATAATGTCTTGTTCTTGTGCGGTTGTTAAAAAATCTTCAATTTTTGACATTTATTCTTTTTTTCCAAAATCAAATTTTACTTCAGGGGCATTTTCTGCGCCGGCTTCAGCATCAAAATAAGGTTTGCCCTCAAAATTAAAAATTCCCGCCAATATTGAATTTGGGAATCTCTTTACGTGATTATTATATGGTTTTGTAGCTTCATTAAAACGTGTACGGGCCGTTAAAATCTGATTTTCAGTACTTGCTAATTCGTCCTGCAGTTTCAGGAAATTTTGATTTGCTTTTAAATCAGGATAACGTTCAACCGTTACCAATAAACTTTTTAAAGCACCACTTAAACCTCCCTGAGCCTGGTTAAACTGAGTCAGTTGCTCAGGTGTAATATTGGTTGGGTCAATTTGTACTGATGTTGCTTTTGCACGTGCTTCAATTACTTGGGTTAATGTTTCTCTTTCAAAATCGGCAGCACCCTTAACAGTGTTTACCAGATTTCCTATCAAGTCATTTCTTCGTTGGTAAGCTGTTTGTACATTCCCCCAACTTTCAGAAACACTTTCATTTAACTGAATTGTTGTGTTGTAAAATCCTTTTACCCAGCTATAACCTGCAAAAGCTATTACTGCTAAAATTATTACGGGTATTAACCACTTTTTCATTTTTTTCGATTTTTAATTGTTTATAATATCCTTTAATTTAGTTTACCAAAAAGCAATTTCGTTACAATGCTGTCAAAAATATTTTTAACCAATTTGGCTTTTAATTTTAATCAGTTCTTCTTTAATGCCCTCTAAACGTGTGATGATTTCCTGATTGTCTTTCGCGGCTTTTGGATGCTCTTTCATTTTGTTTTTTGCTCCCTCTAAGGTAAATCCTTTTTCTTTAACCAAATGATAAATCAGCTTTAGATTTTTGATGTCTTCCTGAGTAAAAAGGCGATTACCCTTCTTGTTTTTTTTAGGTTTTAAAATGTCAAATTCATTTTCCCAAAACCGAATATGAGACGTGTTAACGCCAAATGCGCTGGCAACCTCACCAATTTTGTAATATCGCTTTTCAGGTAAATCTATATGCATTAGTCAAGAGATTGTCCTTCAATTTGTGCTGCTTTTTGCATAGCTTCAAATTCTTCCGGCGACAAGTTTCCGTAGTAAAAATTAATAGGATCTATAGCTGTTCCGTTTTTATAAATTTCATAATGCAAGTGCGGACCTTGTGAACGCCCCGTATTTCCAACAAAACCAATTAAATCTCCCCGTTTAATTTTTTGGCCTCTCCTTACATTGTAATTACTTAAATGCGCATACAGGGAAGTATAGCCAAAGCCATGTTCTATTCTGATGTGCTTTCCGTACCCTGCAGCGTTTTGGTCGGCCCTTTCCACATAGCCATCACCTGATGCATACACTGGTGTTCCCACAGGGGAAGAAAAGTCCATTCCCTTATGTTTCTTTCTTGCTTTTGTAAAAGGGTCAGATCGCCATCCGTACCCCGAAGCCATTCGTGTTAAATCTTCATTTTTAACTGGTTGAATGGCGGGTATTGCAGCCAATAATTTTTCTTTATCTGCCGCCAATTTTACAATTTCATCTAACGATTTTGACTGTATATACAACTGCTTTGACAAGATGTCCATGTTTTTGGTAACATCAATAATCATTTCAGAATTGTTAAAACCTTCAAGTGCTTTATAGCGGTTTATTCCTCCAAAACCCGCCTTACGCTGTTCGTCAGGAATGGGATTTACTTCAAAATATAAACGGTAAATATTGTTGTCTCTATCTTGTATATCAGCCAAAACATCTCCCATCTGAACCATTTTCTTGGCATGCAGTTCTTCATTTAATTTTACAAATTCCAACTGTCGTTTTAATTCTTTTTCTTTGGGAGATTCAAAAATTGCGGTAAAAACAACAAAACCCAGTATCATAAAAACAGTTGCGCTCGCTAAGGTCAACACAAATTTCTTTATTTGCTCCCTTTTTTTTGGCCTTATCTTTTGATAGGATAGCGTCTCTGAATCGTAATAATATTTTACCTTCGCCATTGTATAAAAATTATATTATTTTTGCGTTATAAAACAACAAAATATGCGACAATATTTTGAAGCATAAACGACAAATTTACAAAATGTTTTACACAATTGGTATGCCCCTTATTATTTAGCATATAATTAACAAATAAGACTATAGTCAAAAAAATTAAAACCATCGCCACAATACCTGCCGGCAAGGGGCAGAACCAGAAGCAATTAGACGATGACCATTAAAAAGAATATTATATATGAAATCACAACTCGTACGTCAACAATTTTTAGATTTTTTTGCTTCAAAAAAACATGCTATCGTTCCATCATCACCTATGGTATTGAAAAACGACCCAACGCTTATGTTTACCAATGCGGGCATGGTTCCGTTTAAAGAGTATTTTTTGGGACAAAAAACCGCTGCTGAAAAACGTGTTGCCGATACCCAAAAATGTTTACGGGTTTCAGGAAAGCATAACGATTTGGAAGAGGTGGGCAAAGATACTTACCACCACACTATGTTTGAAATGTTGGGAAACTGGAGTTTTGGAGACTATTTTAAAAAAGAAGCCATCGCCTGGGCTTGGGAATTGTTGGTTGATGTTTATAAAATAGATAAAGACTGTTTGTATGTCACCGTTTTTGAAGGCGCGGAAGATGAAGGTTTGGAATACGACCATGAAGCATACGATTTGTGGAAAAAATACATTGGAGACGACAGAATTATTAACGGAAACAAAAAAGATAACTTTTGGGAAATGGGTGCGCAAGGCCCATGCGGACCTTGTTCCGAAATTCATGTGGATATAAGATCTGCTGAAGAAAAAGCGAAAGTTTCAGGTAAAAGTTTGGTGAATAATGACCATCCACAAGTGGTAGAAATTTGGAATCTGGTTTTTATGGAATTTAACCGAAAAGCAGATGGGTCACTGGAAAAATTGCCAGCAAAACACGTAGATACCGGAATGGGTTTTGAACGTTTGTGCATGGTGCTTCAAAAGAAACAATCCAATTACGATACAGATGTTTTTACACCGCTAATCAGAGAAATTGAAGCCATTACCAACAATGAATATGGCATAAACGAAGAAACCGATATTGCCATTCGCGTGGTTGCCGATCACGTTCGTGCAGTGGCCTTTGCGATTGCCGACGGACAATTGCCTTCAAATACAGGAGCCGGTTATGTCATAAGAAGAATTTTGCGACGTGCAATTCGTTATGGATTTACTTTTTTAAACACCAAAGAACCGTTTATTTACAAATTGGCGACTACCTTGAGTCATCAAATGGGAGACTATTTCCCTGAAATGAAATCCCAAAAACAATTAGTGACCAATGTAATTAAAGAAGAAGAAAATTCGTTCTTGCGAACTTTAGATCAAGGATTGGTTTTATTGGACGGTATTATTAAAAATACCAAAGGAAAAGAAGTTTCGGGTAAAAAAGCCTTCGAACTATTTGATACTTTTGGTTTTCCTATTGATTTAACCGCTTTGATTCTTTCTGAAAAAGGAATGACTTTGAACGAAACAGCTTTTAAAGAAGCATTGGAAAAACAAAAAACCCGCTCAAGAGCTGCAGCAGTTGTTGAAACAGATGATTGGGTTATTTTGTATGATGATGCCGAAGAAGAATTTATTGGTTATGACACGCTTGAAGCAAATGTTAAAATAACCCGTTACCGAAAAGTTTCGTCCAAAAAAGAAGGCGATTTGTACCAATTGGTGTTTAATATGACGCCTTTTTATCCTGAAGGTGGCGGACAAGTAGGCGATAAAGGTTATTTGGAAGTGAGCAATGGAAACGTCATTTATATTGTTGATACCAAAAAAGAAAACAATTTAATTATTCATTTTGCTAAAAGTTTGCCCAAAGATCCGTCTCAAACTTTTAAAGTTGTTGTTGATGAAAAACAACGATTCAGAACCGCATGCAATCATTCTGCCAGCCATTTATTGCACCAGGCATTGCGTGAAATTTTAGGAACTCATGTGGAACAAAAAGGATCTGCGGTGCATTCAAAAAGTTTGCGTTTCGATTTTTCGCATTTTGCAAAATTAACTGCTGATGAATTGAGCGCTGTGGAAGATTTTGTAAATGCACGCATTGATTACAAACTTAAGCTGGAAGAATACAGAAATATCCCCATTGAAACTGCCTTAAAGAAAGGTGCGATGGCATTGTTCGGCGAAAAATACGGAGATACAGTTCGCGCTATTCAGTTTGGTAAATCGGTGGAGCTTTGCGGTGGTACGCATGTTCAAAATACCGGCGATATATGGCATTTTAAAATTGTATCTGAAGGTGCAATTGCGGCAGGAGTTAGACGTATTGAAGCCATCACGGGCGACGCCGCAAAAGAATTTTTTCTTGAAAATAGTCAGTCTTTTTCTGAAGTCAGAGAGGTTTTAAAAAATACTAAAAACCCGGTAAAAGCCATTACCGATTTACAGGAAGAAAATACCGCCTTAAAAAAGCAGGTTGAAGCTTTGCAAAAAGACAAAGCCAAAAATTTGACCGGTGATTTAATAGCATTGGCTGAATCTATTAACGGTGTTAACTATTTGGCCGTGAAACTGGATTTAGACCAAAACAGCATTAAAGATTTGGCATTTGATCTTGGAAATAAAATTGAAAACCTGTTTTTGCTGGTAGGAACCGAAGCTGACGGAAAGGCCTTTTTAACCTGTTATATCGATAAAAATTTGGTGGATGAAAAACAGTTGGATGCCGGGAAAGTGGTTCGTGAACTGGGTAAATTAATTCAAGGCGGCGGCGGCGGACAAGCTTATTTCGCAACTGCAGGAGGTAAAAAACCTGAAGGAATTGAAGAAGCTTTGAAAGAAGGAAAAAAATATGTTGTTTAAAACTAAGTTAAATAGGCAATAGGCAATATAGGCAATAGGCAATAGGAATTAGGCATTAGGCAATAGGCAATAGTTAAATATTAGAAGTTAGATATTAGATATTAGATATTAGAAGTTAGAAGTTAGAAGTTAGAAGGTAGAAGTTAGATATTAGAAGTTAAAAAAGAAAGAGCACAAGCCTATAAAAGAGCGAAGAAAGACTGCAAGTTAAAAGTTAGAAGCTAAACGAGTAATCAAACATGCCGAACGCAGGCGGTAAACAATTCAAAAAATGAATTTTAGAACGAACATACAACTTCAAAAAGAAGAAAATCAAATTGATTATGCTTCTAAATTGTTGTTAATTGGTTCTTGTTTCTCAGAAAATATCAGCAAAAAACTGGCTTATTATAAATTTGATGTTGCCAGCAATCCGTTTGGCATTTTATTCAATCCAAAAGCCATTGAAACTTTAATTGAGAATTCATTAAATGAAAAAATATATACTGATCGTGATGTTTTTCTTTTAAATGAACGTTGGCATTGTTTTGATTCACATTCCGATTTAAGCGCCGTTGCTAAAAATGAATTGATTTTCAATCTTAATTCAGCCATTAAATCAACAAATAAGCAACTCAGCGAATCAACGCATATTATCATTACTTTAGGAACTGCCTGGGTTTACCGATTTATTGAAACCAATGCCATCGTTGGCAATTGCCATAAAGTTCCACAAAAAAAGTTTGTAAAAGAACTGCTCTCCATCGAAGAAATTTCCGTTTCATTAAAAAATATATGCAATCGAATTTCAGAAGTTAATCCGAAGGCAACTATTATTTTTACAGTAAGTCCTGTACGCCATATAAAAGATGGTTTTGTTGAAAATTCACAAAGCAAAGCGCATTTAATTTCGGCAATTCATGAAACCATAAGTATTGTTAATGGGCGCTATTTTCCTTCCTTTGAAATGATGATGGATGATTTGCGCGATTACCGTTTCTATAACAGCGATATGATTCACCCCAATGAAACTGCCGTTGATTATATTTGGGAACATTTTATGCGCGCTTGGATAAATGAAAATACGGCTTCCATCATGAAAGAAGTTTACAGTATCCAAAAAGGATTGGCGCATAAACCCTTCAATCCGAATTCAGAACAACACCTGAAGTTTTTGTTAGACCTAAATCAAAAAATTCAAGTTTTAAAAAACAATTATAATATTAAATTTTAGGTGATCCATACTTTCAAAAAAAACTTTATTTAGGGTTATTATTCAGATAATCTAAAGTTAAATTTACAAATGTTTTTACGCCTAATATCATTCCGCTTTCATCAATATAAAAATCCGGAGTATGGTGTGCTGAAGCGTCTTCAGATTTAAGGTTAACCGGCTTTCCTCCTAAGAAAAAATAAAATCCCGGGACTTCCTTTTGAAAATATGAAAAATCCTCAGCACCGGTAATGGCAGCCATTAAATGTACGTTTTTTTCACCTGCAGTTTTTTGTAAGGTAGGTAACATCTCATTTACAAGTTCTACATCATTGTAAGTTATTAGCGTCGCTTCCTTAATTTCTATTTCTGCTTTAGCACCAAAAGCCTCCGCAATTGCTGGTACGCGATGCATCATTTCATCATTTAATTTTTTCTGCATTCCAAAATCCAATGTTCTAATAGTTCCTGTCATTTCTACTTCTTCAGGAATAATATTGTTGCGTACGCCTCCATGAATCATTCCAATTGTAATAACTGCAGCTTCTTTTGTCAACTCCGTATCTCTGCTAATAATTGTTTGCAAACCATTTATTATTTGAGCGGAAACAACAATTGGATCAACTCCTGCCCAAGGTCTGGCTCCATGCGTTTGCTTTCCTTTTACTTTAATTACAAAGCGTTGCGCTGCTGCCATTGCACCTGCTGGTTTATACCCTATAACTCCAACATCAGTCCCAGAAGCTATATGCAATCCGAAAATAACATCAACATCAGGGTTTTTTAACACACCTTCTTCAACCATTAATTTAGCGCCTCCTTTTTCTCCTTCTGGAGGTCCTTCTTCCGCAGGTTGAAATATAAATTTTACAGTTCCATGAATATCATTTTTTATTTTAGACAAAACTTCAGCTGTTCCCATTAGAATAGCAATATGTGTATCATGTCCACAGGCATGCATTACACCTGTCTCAATTCCATTGTATGTGCTTTTAACTTTAGAAGCAAATGAAACAGGCGTTCTTTCTGTAACTGGAAGTGCGTCAATATCTGCTCTTAAAGCCACAACTGGTCCAGATTTACCTCCTCTTAAAATACCTACTACTCCGGTATGAGCAACATCTGTTTGCACTTCTAATCCTAAGCTTTTTAGATAGTTGGCAATTTTCTCTGCAGTTTTAAATTCCCTGTTAGATAACTCCGGGTTTTCATGGAAATCTCTTCTCCACTCAATCACTTTAGATTCAATATTAGAAATAAGGTCATCTACTTCTTGACTTTGAGCATTAAAAGTCATAAAAAATAGTATGGCTAGTTTTTTCATTATAAATATATTTTTTTTAAATATATAAAAAATTATGAAACGATAATGTTTTTAAAATTTAATTCTAATAAAAGCTCTGAAAATCAATGTTCTATATCCAAATTACAACCTAAACTTCATGTAAAATATCGCAAATAACAAAAAAAAAGAGAAGCAATCGCTTCTCTTTTTTTGTTATGTATTAGTTTAATTTTTAGCTTACAAACTTTGCAACATTTTGCCAAGGACCTCCGTTAATAACGTCTATACCCTGTTGCTTTAAAAAAGAGGTTGCCTGTCCGCTTCTCGCACCGCTTCTGCAAACTGCAATTACCTTTTTATTCATTTTTTTTATCTCTGCCACTTTTGAAGGAATAGCATTTAACACCATGTTTTTTGAGCCTTTTACATGTCCTTCTCTAAACTCTTCGACTGTTCTTACATCTATAACAACAGCACCTTCTTTTAAATATTCTTCAATTGAAGCGCTATCATTTCCTCCACCAAATAATCCAAAAAAACCCATCCTTTTTAATTTTAAAATTTAGGCAAAGATAATTCAATAAAACCGTACTTTGGCAACTATAGTTACGCTATTTTGAAATTAAGCATATTCCATTCGCGATAAGCTGTTCGTGCTTTTTAATTTTTTTAAGCTGTGTTAAATAGCTTAAAATTTCGGTTTCTATTACTGTATTTGATTGGTAAACAACCTCATACATTTCCAACGGCAATAACCAATCAGAGGTGAAATTAGCTTTAAGTTTTTCAAAAATTAATGAAATTCTTAGAAAATCTACTTCAACTGTTTTTCTCATTTCAGCAATTTCTTTATACATTTTATGCAATTTTATTTCTTCTTCCGAATAAGAAATTTTATGCGTTTTAATGGCAGAAACTTCTCCCATATCCTTAAACGAATTTACGGAAGCCGGTCCGGCATGGGCCGAAATAATTTCTTTTCCCACAGCCATATCGTAAATCCCCCATTCTGGCTGAAACAATACTTTATCGTTATGTGTTACCGTACAATTATTAAAAGAAATCAGTAAAATTTTCCCTTTTAAATCCCGTTTCCCTGTAATAACTTCTCCTTCCACTTTAATATTTCCTTCAAAAAGCAAGCTCGTTTTTTTGCCTTCATAAATTCCGTAAACTTCCAAATCCTTGGGAAACATGTCCTCAATAGCCAAATTAATGCCTTTTAATTTTCCTAGCGGACTGCCAAAACCTTCTGCATGATAATCTATTCCGTGCCCGATCAATTCCTTGTCCCTACTCGCCAAAGCAGTTGGCCCGACAGTTTGAATATAAATGGGTTTGTTATTGTCATCTTTAATCACATTTGAAAAAACTCCAGATATTTGCAGACCTGTACTTAATTCTACTGTTCCAATATTTTTAGATTTTATTAATTTTTGAACACCTGTCAATCCGCCTCTTCTCAATGCCATTTTATTGGCAAATTCTTCCAGCACAAAACTTAAATGCGCAAAATCGGGTGTCACAAAAAGCTGCGGCTGAGGTTTGGTAATGTCGAAATTTTGAGTTGCTGCATCAATGGTGTAAGGAACTTTTTTAACTTGATTCGTTAAGCACTTTTTGCTTTCACCTATGGAAGAAAGCAATCCCGCGCCATATATCTTCGGACTTTCCAGCGTTCCAATTAAGCCGTATTCAACAGTCCACCAATGTAAATTTCTTATTTGCGCCATTTCGGAAAGTTCACCCATGGTATTTTGCAATTCTTCCACTTTTTGCTGCGCATTTTCAATTTCAATTTCGGAAGAATTTGGATCTTCTTTTAAAATAGAAAGCAGCCTGATGGCTTCATACATCTCATAATCTTCCGAAGAAGAAATTGCCTTACAGCCTATTTCGCCAAACCTGCGCAAATATTCGGCATATTCCGGATTTGCAATAATTGGTGCATGGCCGGCAGCTTCATGAATAATATCGGGTGCCGGCGTATATTCAAGATGATCAATTGTTCTGATATCGGAAGCAATTACCAACACATTATAAGCCTGAAATTCCATAAAAGCATTTGGAGGAATAAATCCATCTACAGAAACCGCTGCCCAGCCAATGTCTTTTAAAATGCGGTTCATCCCCTCCATTTTCGGAATTTCATTTTCAGAAATTCCTGTTTTTTTCAAGCCTTCCAAATACGATTCGTGCGCCACTTTACTTAAAAAATCAATGTTCATTCGCATCACATAACGCCAAACCGCCTGATTTTGAGCCGTATATTCATCATAAGGCTGTTTAACAATGAACTGGTGCAGGTGTTTTGGCAACCGTTCGGTAACTTTATTGAATTTAATCGCGTTTTTCATTTAATGCTATTTATGCTGTGAATTTACAATTTTAAAATTCTTTTGGAAAATTATCTTAATCTGTCAGTTTCAAATTTTAACCTTCTGACTTATTTTTCGCAATCGATTTAGTAATTTTTAGAAGAATTTAAGGTTCCGTTGTAAAGCGCTTCAATTGAATACTTCGTATCTTTGTGTTTTTCAAAATAACACCTATTTTTATGAACAAGAAAGTGATTTTAATGATTTTAGATGGCTGGGGAATAACTCAAGACCCTAAAGTTTCCGCAATTTATAATGCAAAAACCTCTTATATTGACAGTTTGTACGGCAAATATGCAAATGCAAGTTTGCGCACAGACGGAGAATATGTTGGATTGCCAGAAGGACAAATGGGAAATAGTGAGGTTGGACATATGAATTTAGGTGCCGGGAGAATTGTTTATCAGAACCTGGTTCGGGTGAACATGGCGGTTAAAAATAAAACGCTTGGAAAAGAAACAGCGTTGCTTGATGCGATTTCTTACGCGAAAGAAAACAATAAAAATATTCACTTGTTGGGGCTTGTTTCAGATGGTGGCATTCATTCCCATATTGATCACTTAAAAGGATTGCTTGATGTCGCTGCCGAACACAACATGAAAAATGTGTTTTTGCATGCGTTTACTGATGGAAGGGACTGTGATCCAAAATCGGGCATCAGTTTTATTGAAACCATTCAGAACCATATGAAAGAAACCACCGGTGAATTGGCTACAATTACTGGGCGTTATTTTGCCATGGACAGAGATAAACGCTGGGAACGCATAAAATTGGCTTATGACGCTGTTGTAAATGCCACCGGTGAAAAATCTGCCAATGCCATTAAAAGCATGGAAGAAAGTTATGCTAAAGACGTGACTGATGAGTTTATCAAACCCATCATCATGACCGATGAAAATGGTCATCCGAAAGCACAAATTAAAGCTGATGATGTTGTCCTTTTTTTCAATTACAGAACCGATAGAGGTCGCGAACTTACTGAGGTGCTTACCCAAAAAGATTATCCTGAATTTGGCATGAAAACGCTGCCATTATATTACGTAACCCTAACCAGTTACGACGATACCTTCAAAAATATTCATATTATTTACCATACAGATAATTTAGAAAATACCTTGGGTGAAGTATTGGCAAATGCCGGTAAAAAACAAATCAGGATTGCAGAATCAGAAAAATATCCTCACGTTACTTTTTTCTTTTCAGGCGGAAGAGAAAATACTTTTGAAAATGAAACCCGAATTTTGTGCCCATCCCCAAAAGTGGCCACCTACGATTTGAAACCTGAAATGAGCGCTTTTGAAATTCGTGATGCCATTATTCCCGAATTGGATAAAAAAGAAGTCGATTTTGTGTGTTTAAACTTTGCCAATGGTGATATGGTTGGACATACAGGCGTTATGGAGGCGGCGATAAAAGCTTGTGAAGCTGTTGACAAATGTGTGAAAGATGTGGTTGCGACTGCTTTAAAAAACGACTATACAACCATTATCATTGCCGACCACGGAAATTGCGAAACGATGATAAATCCCGACGGAACACCAAATACATCACACACCACCAATCCGGTTCCCCTAATTTTAGTGGATAAGGATTTGAAACATATTGACGATGGCGTTTTAGGTGATATTGCACCTACCATTTTAAAATTGATGGGGATTGAAAAACCAGCTGTGATGACGAGACATTCCTTAATTTAATTTTGTAGTTTTACGGGAATTTAATTTTTACACCATGAGAACCCTATTTTTTTCGATCTTTATCCTTAGCATTATAAGTTGTTCCGCGCAACAAAACATGGTATTCGCCGAAAAAGACGAAACAGGAAATTTAGTTGGCATCGCCAATAAAGAAAGTTTTCTTGCAGAACCTTATAATGCATGGTTTACGCCAAATTACACAACCTATGAAACCAACAAGGAAGTGATTGAAAAACTGAAACCGCTTTTAAAAGAAGTGACCATAAAAGGTTTTATGGGAACTTGGTGCGACGACAGTAAAGACCAAACACCTGTTTTTTATAAAATTTTGGACGAAGCCGATTTTAACTATAACCAGTTAGAATTAATTACCGTAAACAGAAGTAAATCCACTCCGGATAATTTACAGGAAGGTTTTAATATTGAAAGGGTCCCTACCTTTATCGTTTATAAAAATAATAAAGAAATTGGACGATTTGTTGAATACCCAAGAGCGTCTGTTGAAGAAGATCTTTTAAAAATTGTTAGCGGCCAACCTTACAAACATTCTTATGAATAAAAGCCCCCTAGCCCCCAAAGGGGGAACTGATAATTTTAAAGAAAAAGAGAGATAAAATCCTTAAGAAAGGTTAAAAATCCCCCCATTTTTAAGGGCTTACTCCAAATCCTGAAGCTCACCGAGTTGTTTTAAGATGTCAAAAGTTTTTTTCGCCTCTTCTTCATTAATGGTAGAAATGGCTGCGCCCACATGTACCAATACATAATCGCCAACATTGGCTTCTGGCACCAGGGTTAGGCTCACCTCTTTTATTATTCCATCAAAAGATACTTTCCCTAATCTGAAAGTTTCATCCAGCTGAGAAGTAATTTCTATTAATTTTCCGGGAATTGATAAACACATAATAATTTACGATTTACGATTTTTGAATGTTGCCCTTCAACTCTGCTCGGGGTGTCAGGATTTTTGATTTTGCCTTAAACGTTCAACTTTCAGAATATTTGATTTTTTTCTTTTAATATTCACTTCACTGTTCAAATAAAAACACACCCCCTATCCCCTCTACAAGAGGAGAATTGAACTTTTCAACTTTCAACTTTACAACTTTCAAACTATATTTTCTTTCAACCACGCATACCAAGCCTCCATACCTTCACCCGTGGTTGCGGAAACTTCAAAAAACAGCAACTTCGGATTTACCTGCAACGCATATTTTTTTATACTTTCTACATTTATATTTACATAAGGCAGTAAATCTATTTTATTGATAATACAAATGTCTGAGGTAAAAAACATATCGGGATATTTTATAGGCTTGTCTTCGCCTTCTGTAGTACTTATGATGACAACGCGTTTATTTTCGCCCAAATCGAACATAGACGGACAAACCAAATTGCCCACGTTTTCTATCATTAAAACCGAATTATCCTTTAGGTTCAACTTTTTAACGGCCTCATAAACCATATCGCTTTCTAAATGACAGCCTTTGCCAGTGTTTATCTGAATTACGGGAACATCGAGTGCGGCAATTCTGTTGGCATCATTTAGCGTTTGCTGATCGCCTTCAACAACATAAAATGGAATTTCTGTTTTTAAATCGGCCAAAGTGCGTTCCAAAAGGGTTGTTTTTCCAGAGCCGGGGGAACTTACCAAGTTTAAGGCAAATATATTTTTCGCTTCAAAATAACCCCTGTTTCTGGCAGCTAAAAGCTGATTGTTTTGAAGAATGTCCTGTTCAATTTCCAACACTTTGTGTTTATGGTCGTGGTCGTGCGAATGGGAATGACTGTCATTGTGATGATGATGATGTTGGTCATGAGAATGACCGCCATGATGGTGCTGTTCATCATGAGAATGACCATTATGATGGTGATGATTCTCTTCACCCGGTTTTGAAATAGTTGGACCGTTATTTTCGGTGCCACAGCCACAAGTTCCACACATAATAAATTAGTTTTAAATGACTTCCAATGCTTTTACCCTCAATTCTTTTCCCTGCAAAATACCTTTAAAATAACTGTTGCAGTAGGGGCAAGGATCAAATAAGTTCACCATCTCAAATTCCGTATCGCAATCAACACACTTTCCTTTTCCAGGAATAACAATAATCTCTTTTTCGGCAAACTCAAGGACCGTTTCCTTAATTGCCGATTCCCAAATAAAATTCAAAGAATCAAGTTCAATACCCGACAAAACACCTATTTCAAGTTCAATTTTTGTAACGCTGGTTGCCTTTGCTTTCGCTGTTTCATCTTCAGCAATTTTAACAATCCCCAATGCTATAGATAACTCGTGCATAATTAAAAAAAGGGTTTATATTCAAATATATAAATTATCTGCAAATAAACATATGAATACAAATTATCTTCTGTTATTTTTATTTGGTTTAAATAAACATTGCGGATTAATTTATCTTATTTTAAATCATTCTAAATTAAGGAGTTACGTGAATTTATCCAAAAAAATTTATATTTTAGCTCTGTGCTTTTTTTAAAGTGGAAAGCACAAGAGTAAAAAGTCTTTATTATTACTTAATAACTTTACTTATGCCTACCAAAAAAGAACAACGAGACACCTACTACGAAAGCATCATTAAACAAGGTTATAGCCGTAGAGATTTCCTGAAATTTTCTACTTATATGGCTGCTTTTATGGGCTTGGAATCAACTATGGTTGGACAAATAGCTGAATCTTTGGAAAAAACACCCAGAATACCTATCATTTGGGAACACTACCAAGAATGCACATGTTGCAGCGAATCTTTTATCAGGTCGAACCACCCTATTGTGGCCGATATTATTTTAGACAGAATCTCCTTGGATTACACATTAACGTTAATGGCGGCTTCCGGACATCAGGCTGAAGCAGCTAAAAAAGCAATCATGGATAAATACAAAGGAGAATACATTCTTTGTGTTGAGGGTTCAATTCCTTTAGGTGATGACGGAAATTATTGCTGTATCGCAGGAAAATCGGCAAAAGAAACATTTTTGGAAGCCGCTGAAGGGGCAAAAGCAATTATTGCTTGGGGCAGCTGTGCATCTAACGGATGCATACAGGCTGCAAAACCAAATCCTACAGGCGCAACGCCTATTCATAAAATAGTAAAAAACAAACCTATTATAAAGGTTCCCGGTTGTCCGCCAATTGGTGAAGTTATGGCTGGTGTCATCATGCATGTGGTTGCCTTCGGAAGATTGCCTGAGTTAGACCGATTGGGAAGACCAAAAGCATTTTATGGAAAACGGGTACACGACAGTTGCTACCGACGCCCTTATTATGATGCCGGATTATTTGCGGAAACCTTTGATGATCAAAATTCCAAAAATGGTTATTGCTTATATAAAGTTGGATGCAAAGGGCCTATGACTTACAACTCTTGCGGAACTATAAAATGGAACAATGGCGTTAGTTATCCTATTCAGTCTGGTCACGGATGCATAGGATGCAGTGAAGAAAATTTCTGGGACAATGGACCATTCTATGAAAGAACAACCAACGTCCCTGGTTTTGCAGTGGAAAGTAACGCAGATACGGTTGGAAAAGTTGCCGCAGGTGTTCTTGCAGGAGGTGTTGTCGTACATGCAATTGGCGCAAATATCTCTAAGCGAAAAGAGCTTTCAGACAGAACCAAAAGAGGTAAAACCAATGAAAAAAATATTGATTTCTAAAACATAATACAATGGCAAATAGAATAGTAGTTGACCCAATTACCAGAATTGAAGGTCATTTAAGAATAGAAGCTGAAATTAAAGACGGTGTCATCGTAGATGCCTTTAGTTCCAGCACCATGGTTAGAGGTATAGAAAGTATTGTTAAAGGACGAGACCCCAGAGATGTTTGGGCTTTTGTGCAACGTACCTGCGGCGTTTGTACTACAGTTCATGCACTAACATCAGTAAGAGCCGTTGAAGATGCTTTGGGAATTGCTGTCCCTCCAAATGCCGAAATGGTTCGAAATATTATGGAAGGTGCTTTATATATGCATGACCATACCGTTCACTTTTATCATTTACACGCATTAGACTGGGTAGATATTGTAAATGCCCTAAAAGCCGATCCTAAGAAAACATCTGAAATAGCGCAGAGTATTTCAAATTGGCCAAAAAGTTCTCCAGGCTATTTTTCCGATGTGCAAAAAAGAATTCAAAAATTTGTGGAAAGCGGACAATTAGGAATTTTCGCTAACGGTTATTGGGGACATCCCCAAATGAAATTGCCTGCCGAAGTTAATTTATTGGCAGTCGCCCATTATTTGGAAGCCTTGGAATGGCAAAAAGAAATCGTAAAAGTACACACCATTTTCGGCGGAAAAAATCCACACCCAAATTATTTGGTTGGCGGTATGGCTTGTGCCATAAACTCAGATGGCGCCGGAGGTTTAAATGCCGAACGATTGGCATATGTAGGAAAATTATTAAAAGAAGGGAAAGATTTTATCGACCAGGTTTATATTCCGGATTTATTGGCCATCGCTTCTTTCTATAAAGATTGGGGAGCCATAGGAAAAGGATTCGGAAACTACATGTCTTATGGCGATTTCCCAACAAATGGCTATGCTGATATGTCAGGCTTTAAATTCCCTTCAGGTATTATTTTAAATAATGACTTGTCTAAAGTCCTTGATGTTGATCATAGAAACAGTGATGAAATTGAAGAATTTGTAAACAACTCATGGTATGATGATTATGCGGAAGGAAAAGACAAAGGAAGACATCCTTGGGAAGGGGAAACCAATATCAAATATTCTGGACCTAAACCTCCTTACGAATTTTTAAATGTGGAGGAAAAATACAGTTTTGTTAAAACGCCACGCTGGAAAGGATTGCCAATGGAAGTTGGCCCACTTGCCCGTTTATTGGTAGGTTATGGAAGAGGAAATAAAGAAATTCAAGATGCCGTAAATGGCGCCTTGGCACATTTAAATGTTCCTGTTGATGCCTTATTCTCAACTTTGGGAAGAACTGCCGCACGCGGAATTGAAACCCAATTGGTAGCAAAATGGACCATTGAATTCTATGATACTTTAATGAATAACATTAAGAATGGTGATGAACGCATGGCAAATACAGACAGTTGGGAACCTTCCAGCTGGCCAGATGAAGCCAAAGGTGTTGGGTTTATGGAAGCTCCACGAGGCGCATTGGCACATTGGATAACCATTAAAGATAAAAAAACAGAAAATTATCAAATGGTAGTTCCTTCTACATGGAATGCTTCTCCACGAGATCCAAAAGGACAGCGTTCGGCTTATGAAGCTGCCTTAATTGGTACACCTGTGGCAGATCCTGAATTGCCATTAGAAATTATACGTACCATCCATTCTTTTGATCCTTGTTTGGCTTGTGCCGTACATTTATACGATGAACACGGGAATCATATTTCCCAGGTTCAAAATATTGCAAGTTGTGACAGTTAAACTATAAATTATGGAAACTAGAAATTTTAAACGCGTGTTGGTTTGGGAATTGCCGGTTCGGATTTTCCATTGGATAAATGTACTCTGTATTTTGACGCTTACCCTTTCGGGATTTTTAATTGCCAATCCGCCCGCACTTGTTTCAAGTGCAGAAGCTACAAATTTGCATTCCTTTGGAATTGTTAGGTATATTCATTTTATCGCTGCATACATTTTCTTTTTTAATATGATTTTACGCGTGTATTGGTCATTTGTAGGAAACCAGTTTGCAAGTTGGCGCGCCTATTGGCCTTTCACAAAAAAAAGCTGGAGTAATTTAAAGCACGTATTAAAAAATGATATTTTATTAAGGAATGATAAGAATCCCGAATTAAAAAATATCAGCATTGGCCATAACAGCCTTGCGGCAGTTTCCTATATTGGCCTGTTTTTAATTGCATTAATTTCAGTTTTTACAGGTTTTGCACTATATGCTGACACATCAACCTGGTGGTTGCCAAAAATGTTTAGTTGGGTAACGCCCTTATTTGGTGGGGACTTTATGGTTCGCAACATCCATCATATTGCGATGTGGGGATTTATATTCTTTACTTTAATACACGTGTATTTGGTATTTTATCATGACTGGTTAGAAGGTCGCGGGGAAGTATCCTCTATGTTTGGCGGCTATAAATTCGTTAGTGAAGAGCGATTAAAAAAAGCGAAGGAAGAAGAAAAAAAAGAATAATTAATAATAATAATAACCAAGCCTTAAAGCGAATTCATTCGACCACTGCTTTTTTAAGTTGAATGAATTTGCTTTTTTAAATTTATAAAAATGAATACCCTAAAAAGAACTCCAATTGCCATCAGCAGCGATTCCTATTTTTTTGAAAAAGACAAATCGAACAGTATTTTAATTCTTGGCGTAGGCAATTATTTAATGGGAGATGAAGGTATTGGTGTTCACGTAATGCAAGAAATGGCTAAAATAAAATTGCCTGAATATGTTGATATTTTAGATGGAGGAACTGGCGGATTTCTTTTACTGAATTGTTTTGAAGCCTACCAAACCATTATTTTTGTGGATGCCACTATGGATGGAAAACCTGCAGGAACCATTTCGCTGATTCGGCCAAAATTTGCTTCTGATTTTCCTTCAGCATTAAGTGTTCATGATGTTGGCTTAAAAGACATGATTGAAGCCGTTTATTTAATGGATGAAAAACCAGATCTTCATTTGTTCACCGTTTCCATTGAAGAATTGGTGCCTATGACTATTGAATTGAACCCAAATGTTAAGAATGCCATTCCCAAAATTATTGAACAACTATTAACGCATGCGGAAGCACTTCACCTGAAAAATGTATAATTTGGTTGTTGGTTGTTGGTTGTTGGTTATAAAGTGTTATTTGTTAACTTTTAAATTTTAACTTTAACTTTTAACTTTCTACAAATGCCAACCTATAAAATTTCTATTTCCGGACAAGTGCAGGGGGTTGGGTTTCGTCCGTTTGTTTATGGTTTGGCAAAATCCTTTTCTTTAACTGGAACTGTTTCAAATAATGAAGAAGGCGTTGTTATTTTTATCACTGGATTTAAAGATAATATTCGACATTTTTACGAAAAATTAATTAAAAATCCACCGCCGGTTTCCAAAATAAAAAACCCTAAAATCACCCAAATCGATTTTTTGGAATTTGCCGATTTCAATATTATTCCATCCAGCAAAATTGGCCAGTTAAATTTATCATTAACACCCGATTTTGCCATCTGTGACGACTGCAAAAAAGACATTCAGAATCCGGAAAACCAACGTTTCAACTATCCGTTTACGACCTGCGTAAATTGCGGTCCGCGCTGGGCTATTACAAAAACTTTTCCTTTTGAAAGAGACCATACCAGCATCAATGATTTCCCCATGTGCGCTGAATGTGAAAAAGAATATTCAAATCCCGCCGACCGCCGATTTCATTCACAAACCAACACATGTCCTACCTGCGGAATTGTGCTAATTTTGTCAGATAATCTTGGAAATATTGTTCCTTCAACGCCTCAAAATATTTTTAAAAAAATAACAAAGTTGCTGTATGAAGGAAATATTGTTGCCCTTAAAAACACAAGCGGGTATTTGTTATGCTGCAATGCCGAAAATGAGACTGTAATCCAAAAATTACGCACCAAAAAAAACAGGCCAAACAAGCCTTTTGCCGTTTTATTTCCTTCTTTAAAATTTTTACAAAATGACTTTATACTAAATGTGCATCAACTTAAATCTCTCACTTCCGCCGAAAGACCAATAACCATTATTCCTTTAGGAAATTATAAAGGAAATATTAAATTAAATGCTGTTGCACCAGGTTTAAATCAGCTAGGTGTGCTATTGCCCTACTCAGGAATTTTACAATTATTGGCCAACGAATTAAACTTTCCAATAGTTGCAACCAGCGGAAATATTCACGGCTCCCCTATTATACACGACAACGCAGAAGCGTTTGAAAAATTAAACAATGTTGCCGATTATTTTGTGCAGCACCCTCTGGAAATTACGAACCCGCAAGACGATTCTGTCGTGAAATTCAGTTCCAGGTCTCATCAGAAAGTTTTGTTTCGAAGAGCTCGTGGTTATGCACCAAATTATTTTGATGCACAGCTTAATTCCGAAGAAAAAGTTATGGCCATGGGCGCCGATTTAAAAAGCAGCATCGCATTTTACCCCAATGAATATTTGTATGTAAGTCAGTACCTCGGGAACCTTCAAAATTTTGATGTATTTAGTCGATTTACCAATATGGCTAAGGCTTTTACCACTATTTTTGAACAACAACCCGAAGTGGTTTTGGTTGATAAGCATCCCGGCTATCAGAGTACCCAATTAGGTAAAGAATTGGTTCAAAAAAACAGATCAAATTTAATTGAAATTCAGCATCATAAAGCACATTTTTCAGCCATTTTGGGGGAACACCAATTATTTTCAGAAAAAGTTTTGGGCGTAATTTTTGACGGAACCGGTTATGGCGATGATGGCGCCATTTGGGGCGGTGAGTTTTTTAATTATGAAGCACATGAAATTGCAAGAATCAATCATATTGATTATTTCGACTGGTTGTTTGGTGATAAAATGGCAAAAGAACCCAGATTGTCTTTACTTTCATTGGCTTCTGATGAAATGATTGCCGTATTAAAGGGGAAATTTACCCCAAATGAACTCAAAACCTATCAAGCGATAAAAAAAACGAATAAATTAAAAACCTCATCTACAGGAAGATTGTTTGATGCTGTGGCTTCCTTATTAAATATTACCGATTACAATACTTACGAAGGTGAAGCGGCTATTTTGTTGGAAAACAGGATTATGAAATATCATCTTAAATCGTGCAGATGTTATTTATCGGCTGCAGAAAATGGTATTTCGGCAAAAGAAATCATTAAAAATATTTATGGGGATATTCAAAACGGAACACCAACGGAACAGATTATTTTAAACTTTCTATATACGTTGGCATTTTCAATAATTGAGTTGGCAAAAGCCAAAAATTACCAACATATTGCTTTAAGCGGCGGCGTATTTCAAAATACAACTTTGATAGACATCTTAACAGCATTAGCACCTAAAGAAATAAAATTGTATTTTCATAAAAATTTATCGCCTAACGATGAAAACAGCTCTTTTGGACAAGTAATGCATTATTTAAACATAACAAAATGAAATATTTAAATGAATATCGAAATTTTGAAGCCACCAAGAAAATTTTGGATGAAATTCATAAAATCAGCACGAGAGCATGGAACGTCATGGAAATTTGCGGCGGACAAACGCATAGTTTGGTTAAAAACGGCATTTTAGATTTGTTGCCCGAAAAGGTAAGAATGATACATGGTCCCGGTTGTCCGGTTTGCGTAACGCCGCTCAATTTAATTGACAAAGCCATTGAATTGCTGGAAAAAGGCGTTATCGTTTGTTCATTTGGCGATATGATTCGCGTGCCGGGAAGCAAAAAAAGTTTGTTGGAAGCAAAAGCAGTTGGAGGAGATTTGCGGATTTTATATTCCCCTTTGGAAGCAGTTTCCATTGCCAAGGAAAACCCCGACAAAGAAGTCGTTTTTTTTGCAGTTGGTTTTGAAACCACTGCTCCGGCAAATGCCTTATCTGTTTTACATGCCGAAAAAGAAGGCTTAAACAACTATACCATTTTGGCTTCGCATGTTTTGGTGCCTCCGGCGATGGAGGCTATTTTAGACGATAAATTGTGTAGTATTGATGCTTTTTTAGGCGCAGGCCATGTTTGTGCCATTATGGGGATGCAGGAATATTATCCGCTAGTCGAAAAATATAAAATCCCGATTGTCATCACTGGTTTTGAGCCTTTGGATTTGGTCCAGGGCATTTATATGGCGGTAAAGCAATTGGAAGAAGGGATTTATAAATTGGAAAATCAGTATGCCAGAGTTGTAAAAGAACAAGGCAACGAGGCTGCCATTTCGGTAATACAAAAAGTTTTTGAAGTTGGTGCAAGAGAATGGCGAGGCATTGGTGAAATTCCAAACAGCGGCTATGTAATTAAAGAAGCCTACAGAAAATACGATGCCGAAGCAAAATTTAACATCAGCCACATTAAAGTACCCGAAAACCCAAATTGCATTGCAGGAGAAATATTGCGTGGCATTAAAAAACCAAATCAGTGCGATCAATTTGGCAAAGCCTGCAAACCTGCCAATCCACTTGGTGCACCTATGGTTTCCTCGGAAGGCGCTTGTGCAGCATATTATCATTTTTCAAATAATTTAACAGCTTAAAACAAATATGGACACCTCAGGATTTGAAACCATTAATTTAGGTCACGGAAGTGGTGGCGAACTAACAAGAAATTTACTGGACAAAGTTATTTTCAACACCTTTAGCAATCCGTTTTTAGATCAAAAACACGATGGAGCCATTATAGAGGTCCATTCTAAAATTGCGATTTCAACCGATAGTTTTGTGATTACGCCCATATTTTTTAAAGGCGGAAATATTGGCGAACTGGCGGTGAACGGAACCGTAAATGATGTGGCCATGTGTGGCGCCATTCCTAAATATTTGTCTTTGGCTTTTATTATTGAAGAAGGCTTAAAAATGGAGGAATTTACAAGAATTGTGGCTTCCGTAAAAAAAGCGGCCGATGAAAGTGGCGTGCTCATTATTACCGGAGACACCAAAGTGGTTGAACGCGGAAAAGGCGATAAAATTTTTATCAATACTACAGGTTTTGGTCAAGTGCACCCCAAAGCGGCAATTTCCGTGCATAACATAAAAGCAGGAGATAAAATTTTGGTAAATGGCTACATTGCCCAACACGGAATGGCCATTATGAGCGAGCGCGAAGGATTGGAATTTGAATCGGATTTGGTTAGTGATACCACCAATTTAAACTTTTTGGTAAGGGATTTACTGGATGCCTTCGGCGAAAAAATAAAGCTGTTCAGGGATCCAACACGCGGCGGACTGGGAACGGTTTTGCATGAAATTGCCAATGACATTTCAAAAGGTGTTTTCTTAAAAGAAATTGCCATTCCAATGGAAAAACAAGTTGCTGCAGCCTGCGAAATGTTAGGATTAGACCCCATGTATGTTGCCAATGAAGGCGTGTTTTTGGTGGTTGTTGACCCGAGTATTGAAACGGAAGTTTTAACCTTGATGAGAAATCACAAAAAAGGAATAAATGCAGCACTTATTGGTGAAATCACACAAGAACATCCAAACAAAGTGGTCATGGAAAGTTTAATTGGCGGAAAACGCATTGTGAGTCCGCTGGTGGGCGAACAATTGCCACGAATTTGCTAGCTTTTAATTTGCCACAACCCAATAAATACCAATAATAAACGCGAAAAAGCCGCCGGCCATCCGTATGCCTTTGAAAAAAGAAACGTTGGGATTTTGTTTTGAAAATGAAGCCATACTGCCAATCACAAAAGCAAAGGAAATCATTGCCAGTAAAGTTCCAATTCCAAAACCCAAAATGTATTTGGCTGAATCCAGTTTTGAGGTAAACCCGATTACGGGGAGAAATAACAAGAAATGAGCAACGCCGGCCAAACCGTGAATAAAACCAACCGATAAAGAGGCTAAAATTCCTTGTTTTAAAGTTGTATTGCTATGCGTGTGTGATTTTTCATTTTGGTGAATGTGTGAGTGTTTCCTAATTACTTCACTTACAATATAGCTATTTTGTGAATGTGTGTTAATTAATGGTTCCGCCTCCTCATGAATGTGCGGATGCGTGTGAATCCTCGGATTTCCTTCAGCGTGCACATGGGTATGTTTATGGTGTTTTCCTTCTTTAAGAATTTTAAAAAAAATCCACAAGGCCAAACCAATTAAAATAAGGCCAACCATTTTTTCGCTATGCATCGATATTTTTTCAATGGGAATCAAATCTTTGAACATCAAAAATAAGACGCCAATGGAAAGCATGCCCAACAAATGTCCGATGCCCCAAAAAAGCCCGACTTTCCAAGCTTTCTTTTTACTTTCAATGGCAAAAGGCGTTACTGCCGCCAAATGATCCGGACCTGAAATTACATGGAGTATTGCAGCAATAATACCTGCAAAAATGGGAAAAGATAATTCCATTAGATGCTTAATTGAATAATATTAAAAATACATAATTATTGAATACAATCAACAATATAATCGTTCTAAATTAACGTATCTTTATGGGTACTTTATAAGTAAAACTTCTATTTTTTAGAAATTTTGAGAGATTGTATCATGGCTGTCATCAGTTATTTTTTATATTATTATATAATCATTCATTACGACAAAAAATTAAAATTTCGATGTTGTTCCCTAAATATCCGGCACAAAAATTAATATGAAATAGCCATTTGATAAAAATATTCTTCAAACTAGCGTATTCCATATGACCTTTAAAAAACAATAAATATTTGCATATGAAAACGAATCAAAAAATTATCGATGTTATTATTGTTGGAGGCGGATTGGCTGGATTAACAAATGCTATTCATCTTTCAAAATTTGGGATTGGTGTTTTAGTCATCGAAAAAAATTCTTACCCAAAGCACAAAGTTTGCGGCGAATATGTTTCTAATGAAGTGTTGCCTTACTTAAATTATTTAGGTTTAGATCCTTTCATTTTTGGAGCAAAAAAGATTGATACCTTTTTATTAAGTACCCCAAAAAATAAAATGATCAAAACCGAGTTGCCTTTGGGCGGATTTGGAATTTCCCGTTTTACTTTGGATTACGAACTGTATAAATTGGCCCTGTCAAATGGAGTTGTAATTTTACAAGACAGCGTAATTAACATTCAGTTTTCAGAAGATCAATTTGAAATTACCACAAAAAACGAGGGCGTTTTTAAAGCAACAATTGTTATCGGAGCTTATGGGAAAAGATCGGCCATTGATATCAAATTGGATCGGAATTTTATTAAAAATGATGCGCCTTTTTTAGCAGTTAAAACTCATGTAACGGGAGTTTTTCCTGAAAATGTTGTGGCCCTTCATAACTTTAAAGGTGGATATTGCGGACTTTCAAAAGTGGAAGATGACAGCATTAATGTTTGCTATATTACCAATTTCAAATCATTTAAGAAGTATAAAAACATGGAGGATTTTCAAGAAAATGTGCTGTATCAAAATCCTAATCTGAAGGAAATTTTTGAAAATTCAATCGATGTATTTCCAAAACCGCTGACCATAAGTCAAATTTCTTTTGCCGATAAAAGTCCAGTTGAAAACCATATTTTAATGTGTGGTGATACCGCCGGCATGATTCATCCGCTTTGCGGAAATGGAATGAGTATGGCAATTAGAAGCGGTCAATTGGCATCGCAACTAATAATTAGTTACTTTAACGGAAAAATTAAATCAAGATTGGAATTAGAAGCTATTTATAAAAAATCCTGGAACAGCGAGTTTAAATTTCGACTAAAAGTTGGCAGGATTGTAGCTTCACTTTTTAAAAAATATAATTTTTCAGAATTGATGATGTCGGCATTAAAAAGTTTTCCAAAATTGCTGCCATTCATTATCAAACAAACCCATGGAAAACCCATAAAAATAAATGAATTTTAACATAAATACAAAAGAACGAAGTTCCCAAATTGAATTGATGGACGATTTTTCGGTGGAAGGAAATTCACTTCGCGAATCATTAGATTCCATTGCGAACATCAATAAATGGCTTGGCGGCAATTTTGTAACTTTAAACGGGCTTAAAAAAGTATTAAAAAAGCATGATAAAAACAAACCAATTACCATTTTGGATATGGGTTGCGGAAATGGCGATATGTTGCGTGAAGTGGCCAAATTTGGCAAAAAAGCGGGCTATAATTTTACTTTAATTGGGATTGACGCCAACCAGCACACCATAGATTATGCTATGGAATTAAGTATCAATTACCCGGAAATCAGTTATTTAAAACAAGATGTTTTTTCTGAAGAGTTTCAAAATATTCAATATGATTTGGTATTGGCCACGTTGTTTTTGCATCATTTTAATGAAGATGACATTGTAAAATTGTTGGCACCCATCTTAAAAAAAGCTAATTTAGGCATTGTGGTAAACGATTTAAACAGAAATAAAATCGCTTATTATCTTTTCAGTTTTTTGTGCTTGTTCATCAAAAACAAAATGACCAAAGAAGATGGTTTAATTTCGGTATTGAGGGCTTTTAAAAAAGCTGATTTAGAAAGAATCACAGAAAAATTACATGCGAAAAGCACTATTCAATGGAAGTGGGCTTTTAGATATCAATGGATAATTAAAAAATAAATGAGTGTTAAAATAACATCAGTAGCAAAACAACTACCTCAATTTTGCCGAACGACTGAAGAAATAATCCCATTTCTAAAAGTTTGGTTAACCGGACAAGAAGATCGTTTTCAAAGAAAAGTTTTAAAAATATTTGAAAATGCAGGTGTTGAAAAGCGCTATTCCATTATGGATGCGCACGAGGTGTTTTTAAACACTTCATTTGAAGAAAAAAATGATATTTATGCCAGGGAATCCATAAAACTTGCAGAAAGCGCTTTAACAAAAGCACTGAAAAAAGCAGCTTTAAATCCACAGGATCTTGATTATATAATAACCGTTAGTTGTACCGGAATTATGATTCCATCCATAGACGCCTATCTCATAAATAAGCTGCAAATGCGGCAGGATATTGTTCGTTTACCTGTTACAGAAATGGGCTGTGCTGCAGGTCTTTCCGGAATTATTTATGCAAATAATTTTTTAAAAGCAAATCCTAATAAAAGAGCGGCTGTAATTGCTGTGGAGTCGCCGACTTCTACCTTTCAGCTCGATGATTTTTCTATGGTAAATATTGTGAGCGCTGCAATTTTTGGTGATGGAGCTGCCTGTGTTATTGTTTCTTCTTATGAAGAAGATGAAGGTCCTAAAATTATAGATGAAGCGATGTACCACTTTTTTAATTCCGAAAAAATGATGGGTTTTAAGCTTACAAATTCAGGATTGCAAATGATTTTAGATAAATCTGTTCCCGAAACTATTGCTGAACATTTTCCTAAAATTGTGTATCCTTTTTTAGAAAGAAACAACATATCAATTCGTAATGTGGATCATTTGATTTTTCATCCCGGAGGAAAAAAAATTGTTCAAACAGTTGAAACACTTTTTGGTTCTCTCGGCAAAAATATTGATGATACAAAAGAAGTCTTAAAATTATATGGCAACATGTCAAGCGCAACAGTTTTATATGTTTTAGAGCGCTTTATGGATAAAAAGCTGCCAAAAGGCGATGTTGGACTGATGTTGAGTTTCGGTCCCGGTTTTTCAGCACAAACAGTATTATTAGCATGGTAAGAGAATTTGAAAATAAAAATTTTTGGGTAGTGATTTTGGGCGGATCCAGCGGATTGGGATTGGCAACAGCTCAAAAAATGGCCAAACACGGTTGCAATATCTGCATCATTCACAGAGACAGAAAATCGGTTTTGCCGGCAATTGAAAAGGAATTTGAGTATATAAAAAAAGAAGGCGTCGACTTATTGACTTTTAATGTAGATGGTTTAAAAGAAGAAGAACGAAATAAGGTTATTTTAGTCTTAAAGGAACATTTTGGCGATACAGGAAAGGTTCGGATTTTTGTGCACAGCGTGGCCAAAGGAAATTTGAAACCCATGGTTTCCAAAGATAAAGAAACCTTAAAAAACGATGATTTCCGATTGACTATAGCAGCTATGGCTATTAGCTTGTACGATTGGACAAAAGCAGTATTCGACGCGAAATTATTTGCTTCGGATGCACGCATAATCAGTTTCACCAGCGAAGGAAATACCAAAGCATGGGAAAATTACGCCGCTGTTTCAGCAGCAAAAACTGCACTTGAAGCCATTACAAGAAATATCGCCTTGGAGTTTGCCGTTCACGGAATAAAAGCAAACTGCATTCAGGCAGGTGTTACTGATACAGCGTCACTAAGAGCAATTCCGGGAAGTAAAAAACTCAAAGAACATTCTTTGGTGCGAAATCCCTTTAAACGATTAACAACCCCACAAGACATTGCCAACGTTGTTTATCTTTTAAGTAAAGATGAAGCGGCCTGGATTAATGGAACTATAATTCCTGTGGATGGAGGCGAACATATCAGTTAATTGCTAAAAGTAAATTGATTTTAATAAATATTTAAATACGAATGACTTCAAAAGAAATTACAGCTCTATTGCCTTATCAAAAACCATTTTTGTTTGTTGATGAATTAACAATTATTTCAGAAAATGGAATTACGGGAAATTATACTTTTGACGCTGCCTCATTTTTTTATAAAGGTCATTTCAAAGACAATCCGGTAACACCGGGCGTTATTTTAACAGAAGTTATGGCGCAAATAGGCGTCGTTTGTTTGGGAATATTTTTATTGCGAAGCGAATTTCCCCAAATTTCAAAGCCAAAAATTGCTTTAACTTCAACACAAATCGACTTCTTTTTACCGGTATTTCCGGGAGAAAAAATCGTGGTAGTATCTGAAAAAGAATATTTTAGGTTTAACAAATTGAAATGCAAGGTGCAATTGTTTAACGCCTCTAAAAAACTGGTTTGCAGAGGTTTTATTTCAGGAATGATCAAATAAATGAAACGAGCATTACAATTTTTGACACACAAAGGAATGATAAATGGCGAACAGCATCTGTTACAGCTAAAAAATAAAATTTAAACAGATGAAAAACAGGGTAGTTATAACAGGTCTTGGTGTCGTTTCGCCTAATGGTGTAGGAATTGCCGATTTCACAGCAGCCATAAAAGCTGGCAAATCCGGAATTCAGTTTTTTCAAGAATTGGAAGACCTTAATTTTTCGTGCTGTATTGGCGGAATTCCATCTGTTTCCGAAGAATTAAAAGCTAAATATTTAAGCCCTTTACAATTAAGAAACTTCAACAGTTCAGGAATTTTATATGGCTGTATTGCCGGAATGGATGCATGGTCAGATGCCGGATTTAAAATAGATGCTGAAAGTGAACTTGATTTCAACAGCGGTACCGTTTTCGGAACAGGAACTTCAGGGGTTGATAAATTTCGTGAAGCCATTTATCAATTGGATGCCAAAAAAGTAAAACGATTAGGCAGTACTGTGGTGTTACAAACAATGGCAAGCGGCATAAGCGCTTATCTTGGCGGCATTCTGGGTTTGGGAAATCAGGTTACCACCAATTCATCAGCATGCACAACAGGAACAGAAGCCATTTTAATGGGCTTCGAACGTATTAGAGCCGGACGGGCAAAAAGAATGCTGGTAGGCAGTTGCAGTGATTACGGTCCGTATATATGGGGAGGTTTTGACGCCATGCGCGTAACGACCTATAAGCACAATCATTCACCGGAAAAAGGTTCTCGACCAATGAGCGCAACAGCATCCGGATTTGTTCCTGGAAGTGGCGCCGGAGCCATGGTTTTGGAAAGTTTAGAAAGCGCCCTGGAAAGAGGCGCAACTATTTATGCTGAAGTTTTGGGTGGGTCTGTAAATTCGGGCGGACAAAGAAACGGAGGAACGCTCACGGCCCCAAATTCAATCGCTGTACAACATTGCATTACCTCAGCAATTAAAAATGCAGGAATAACTGCTCATGAAATTGATGCCATAAACGGGCATTTAACAGCAACTTCAAAAGATGTTGTGGAAATCGAGAATTGGGCAACCGCCTTGCAACTTAAAGGAAAGGATTTTCCCTATATCAATTCTTTAAAATCAATGGTTGGCCATTGTTTGGCGGCAGCCGGTTCTATAGAAAGTGTGGCAGTTGTTTTACAGTTAAAAGAAGGATTTCTTTTTCCGAATATCAATTGTGAAGATACAGATCCAAATATTCTTGCTATCATTGATGAAAATAAAATTCCGAAGAAATTATTACCTAAAGAATTAACCATTATTGCCAAAGCAAGTTTTGGTTTTGGTGATGTAAATGGCTGTATCATTTTTAAGAAATTTTCTAACAATCTCAAACATAATAAATGAAAAAAGAAGACTTAATTGCCACTTTAAAAAAAATAGTAAAACCATATATTCAAGATGAAAAAGCGTTTGAAAAATTATCAGAAAACACTGATTTTATGAAAGATCTTAAAATTAATTCTGCCAATTTAGTAGATGTTATTTTAGATGTAGAGGATGAATTTGATATTGTCATTGACAATGAGTCCATGGAAAAAATGTTATCGGTAAAAGCTGCATTGGAAATCATAAATACCAAACTCAATGAAAAATGATTGGAAATGATATTGTCGATTTAAAACTTGCATCAACACAAAGCAATTGGCAGCGGAACGGATTTTTAGACAAACTGTTTACCTCACAAGAGCAGGATTTTATTTTAAATTCAAGCGAACCATTTAAGGCCGTTTGGCTATTATGGAGTATTAAAGAAAGTGCGTATAAAGCCTATATTCATTTAAATGGCGGCCAATTTTTTTCTCCTAAAAAGATAGCATGCAGTCCTATTTCAAAAAATAAAGCTTCTGTTTTAATTAATAAACAATTATTTTTTGCCGAATCCGAAATTAATGAAGATTTTATTCACACTATTGCATTTCCTGAGAAATACGATAATTGGGTTTTAAACAAATGTTTTAAATTTAATGACCATTCTTTCGAAACACAACATCTGGAAACTTATCAAAATGTTTTGCTGGCCTTTTCTGATAAATTAAATATTCCAATTTCCCGATTAAGTATTAAAAAAAATACAGATGGCGTTCCGCAACTTTTTCAAAATAAAACGCCATTAAAGAACGCTTTTTCTCTAACACATCATGGCAACTTCGGCGCATTTTGTATTGCAAATTAAGATTATTACTGCCCAATTTACTTTTAATTATATTATACCAGCTCAAAAATTCCGATGCTCTCAAAGTGTTTTAAATCATAAAAAATACGCATCTTTCTTTTTACCTTCAATGGCAAAAGGCGTTACTTCCGCCAAATAATCGGGCCCTGAAATTACGTGGAGTATTGCAGCAATAATACCTGCCGGATAGAGGAAAGGTTAATTTCATCCAAATTAAAAATTAAGTATTATAAACCCACATCTATTCCTTATTTAATAACATTATTCACTATAGGTCACAAAAAAAAGCTCCAATTAAAATTGGAGCTTTTGAAATTACCTTATTCGGTAAATTTTCTTTTATTTTATTATTTAAGTTTTACAGTAACTCTACGTGCTAAATAATCCGCATTATCTGAAACTTCACCTAGACCTTTAATTGAAATACGACCTGCATCAATTCCTGCTTCAACTAAAGCTGTTTTTACTGATTGAGCTCTTTTTTCAGAAAGTTTATTGTTATATTCAGTTGCACCAACTTCATCAGCATATCCTGATAATTCTGCATTTACAGATGAATTATCTTTCAAATAAGTAGAGATAAAATTGATAGCATCCTTAGATGATACCGTTTTAACTTTAGAACTATCAAAGTCAAAGAATACACTTACATAACCATCATTTAACAATTTAGCAAGAAAATCTACTTTTTCTACAACGGCATCTTTTCTTACATAAGTATTATCTAAATAAGACTCTGAAGAATCAGCCATACCATTATCGTTTTTATCAACAGCAACACCATGAGTATCAACAATAGCCCCACTTGCAGTATTGGCTTCTTTATCAAGATAATCGGCAACACCGTCACCGTCAGCATCATTTTGATTACCTTCAACAGCAGTAACTCTTCCGTCTAAAGCATTGATTTGCCCTTGTAAGTCTGCATCATACCAATCTGCATGTACTTTTGCTTTACCCATATAATAAACCAATCCAACAGTACCATTAAACAAAATACCTTGAATTGAGTTATGATTATCAACGCCTCCATTCCATGTTAAATCTTGTCTCATATTTGCCAATACAGAAACATCTCCTGTTAAAGCAAATTTATCAGATAACTTTACTTCTCCAGTAACTCCTCCTCTGAAATTAAGCATTTGATCTACTTTATCATTATACATTCCAGTTTCAGGAGCTAACCTTGAATAACCTAAACCAGCATGCCCTAAAACGTTTAGTGTTTTAGTCCAAGATTCAAATTTCATGATTCTTCCTAAGTTTGCAACACCCTCTAAAGAGTATGTGTAAAATTTACTTTCAAAATCAAGATAATCATCTCCTGATTCTATATTATCATAACTAAACATGGCTTTTAAACCTACAAATTCATTAAACATATATCTGGCACCTACATTAAGTGTGTAAGGAGATACTGTCTCAGTATTATAACCGCCAGTCCAGGCGTGTACTGGTTTATTAAAACCTGCACCAGCTTCTATAGACCATTGATTGTAAGGCTTTGCTGTTTGTACTTCAGCCTCTTGAGCTTTAGTTTGTGATATAAAAGCTATACTTAAAGCTCCTACTAATAATAATGTTTTTTTCATAAGATAATTTGATTTTGATTTGTTTTCTTAATTTAAATTTTAAATAAGCAACAAAAATACTATTATTATATGGATAATTGCTGCAATTACTATGTAAATAAACAAAAAAAAACAAAAAAATCCAAACAAATAAGGTTTAAAATGAATCAAATACCTATTAAAATGAAGTTATTAGATTCCTAACATACTTTATTTCATATTTAAACACTCAATATAACACATACGCCGGTAATAAATTAAGGTTGCCTTATCAGGAAATGGGATAAAGAACTTATATTTGCTAACACCTTATATAATTTATGCTTATGTCGGATTTAGTACAAACCGACAAACATTCAATAATAATATTGCTTCGGCGGAAAAATCTCCGATTTTTATGCCGCACAAATCTTAATACAAAACCGTTGTAATCAATTAAAGGATTATGGTTAGCGATACAGATAAAGTTAAAAGATGGAGTATAGGAGGATTTTTTGCTATTGTTCTTCTTGGGTTTCTTTATCATTACCTATATGAATGGTCGCATAAATGCGTGCTTATTGCTGCGCTTACTCCCGTAAATGAAAGTGTATGGGAGCACCTAAAATTAGGTCTTTGGGCAGTGATCTCATTTTCTGTAGTAGAATATTTTGCACTAGGTAAAGAAATAAATAATTATTTTTTTTCTAAAGCAGTTGGTGTATTGATTATTTCATTCACCATTCTACTGGTTTTTTACACTTACACAATGTTCCTAAATAGAACGATTGTTTTGCTGGACATTTCTTCATATATTATTGGAGTACTACTTTGCCAATTGTTTTGCCATAAAGTGTTTAAGTTGAAACAATCAAACACGCTCAACATATCGGGCTTGATCCTATTAATTACCTTTTGTGTAATTTTTGCGATTTACACATTTCACCCACCTCGATTGGAGATATTTAAAGACCAAAATTCCAATACCTATGGAATTAACTGATTACAACAAAAAATAAAGCACCTTGAAAACGTGTTTTATTCAAACCGTTGCCTTTAATTGCCGAAAAACTTCACAAAAAAGATCTGAGAGATATAAAAAATTCATACTAGAAAAGAAAAAGACTATCAAAACTCCTATCCTAATTCATTCATAACGTACTATTTTCCTTGCATTAATGCAAGGAAATCAGGCTCTTTTTGTAAGCTATTAAGATCAGGATCATGTTTGATATAGTTATAATTTTCAAACCCATTATCCATCGCTTTTTTGAGATTTTCGATAGCGGCTGTTTTATTACCTATTAATGCATAAAAACAAGCTGCATTATAAACAATAATTGGATCATTTTGGTTTTGTTCAATTCCTTTTTGCATTTCTTTTTTTGCGTCTTCTAAACGACCCAGCCTTTTCAATGTAAAGGCATAAAATTGGTGAGCTCGAGAGTCGTCAGGATGATGTAACAAATAGGTTGGGTAAAATAATGCAGCCCGTTCAACAGTATCCTGTAGATTTTTTTTATCATGTAATGTTTCATAAGCCATCTGTAAATCACCATATGGAGAATGGAAATCCCCATTAAGATCTAATACTTTATTGAAATCAGATACAGCCTCGGAATCTCTGTCCATCACTCTATATAGCCTACCCCTGACCCAATAGGCGAAAAAATTATCAGGGTCAAATAAAATTGCCTTTTCAGCAGCTATCAATGCTTCTTTTGGTAAATTTTTATTATAATAAACCAGCCCAAGAGCACTATACGCTTCAGATGAGTTAGGATCATAGATTAGTGCTTTTAATGATGATTCTTCTGCCTTTTTAATCCATTTTATATTTTTATCATGTGTTTCATATAATAGGGCGCAAGCCTCGGCCATACCAGCATAAGCAGCAGCATATTTTGAATCCAAATCTATTGCATTTTGAAAAAGATCTATCGCTAAAAGAAGATAGTTCTTGGTATATCTAAACAGAAATTCGCGAGCTCTTAAATTAGCATCATAGGCGTCACTATTCATCGTTGCTTTTTTACCAAGTGCCACTTTTTCTTTCGGAGTAAGCTTTAGTTGTAATGACTTCACAATCCTTTTAGACACCTTTTCCTGAATACCAAAAACATCTGCTATCTTGCCGCGGTAAATCTCGGCCCAAAGTTCTGAATCCTTTTCTACATCAATTAACTCCGTCGATATTCTTATGACGTCCTTATGCTTTCGCACAGTTCCTTGCAAAAGATATCTCGCTTTCAATTCTCGACCTAATGATGCAATGTCCAATTCAGAATCTCTATACCGCATAGATGTGCTTCGTGAGGCAATATCAAGCTCTTTGATTGCGGACAAACGAATAATGATTTCTTCCGTCAGCCCATCACTAAAATAATTGCTGTCATTGTCCTTACTGATGTTCTGAAAAGGTAATACTACTAGTTTTTTATTGTCATTATTAAGTTGATGTTTAGGTTGTTCTGCTTTAAATTTTTCTGCCTCAACATTTTCAATTTTTTTAATTCCTTTTCCGGACAATTCATATACCCAAGCAAAAACCAAACTAATAGGAAAACCTATAATCAATATAAAAATCAAGGTTTTCATAAAATATTGTGGCGCATTAAAAGCTGGAAGAACAATAGCAGATACCTGAGCAATTAACCATGCCATTACTAAATAGGTTATCGCTGATCTAAATACATTACGTCTTTTAAGTTCTGCTATATATTTTTTAAAATTCACTTTAACTCGAAGTTAATTTTTTTTCAATAAAATCTAATTTTACCGTTATAATTTCAGCAGGATTGGAGAAACTCGAGGCAACAGAAAAGAGTTTAAGATAGAAAGATGAGTATCCGAAATCATCAGCTTAATTAATATTTAAAGATAAGAAAAATTATCTGACGATTAATTAAAAAACACGGAAACATTCCAGATTTTGACTATTAGAACACTGATTTTGAATATTGGAACAAAATAATTTAAACTAAGAAAAATGATTTAAATATGACAAAAAAGAAACTAATAGGGAACACTGCATTTAATTTTTGCTTAAATTTAAACTAAATAATGAACCGACAAACATTCAACTAACGATTTGCTACAACCGAAAAATCTCCGATTTTTAAGTCGCACAAATCTTATAAAAATCCGTTCTATGCCATTTGAAAAACGAAAAACATTTGGACATTTGAAATAATATTTAGATATTTGTCTAAATAACTAAATAAATGAATTCACTATTTAAAGCTCTTAATGATGAAACTCGTAGACAAATTGTCGAATTATTAAAAGAGAAAGATATGAATGCAGGAGAAATTGCAGAACAATTCAATATATCCAAACCAAGTATTTCGCATCATCTTGACATTTTAAAAAGAGCAGATTTAATAACAAGCGAGAAAAAAGGACAATTTGTAGAATATTCATTAAACACTAGCATATTAGAAGATTTAATAAACTGGATAATAACACTAAAAAAATAAATTATGAACCTAAAAAAAGAATTACCACTAATTACAATCGTATTATTACCCTTTATCTATTTAGCATACATTTGGAATCAATTGCCCGAAAAAGTTCCTATGCATTGGAATATTAAAGGAGAAATAGATAGATATGGAGAAAAAATGGAATTAATAATAATCCCGATTTTATTACCTCTACTTGTTTATATTATCTTTCTAGTTGTTCCGAAAATTGACCCAAAAAATAAACTGAATAAAATGGGAAACAAACTTCAAACCATAAAGGTTTTATTAACCACTTTTATGTCAATACTAGCCTTATTTATAATTTATTCAGCTAAAAATCAATCTTTCGCTAATCCGAATTATATTATATTATTAATTGGAGTTTTATACATAATTCTTGGTAATTATTTTAAAACAATAAAAGCAAATTATTTTATCGGAATTAGAATGCCTTGGACTCTGGAAAATGAAACAGTTTGGAAAAAAACTCATAAATTAGGCGGAAAATTATGGTTTGTAGGTGGGATTATTGTTGTGCTTACAAGTTTGATTTTAGATAAAGAACCGAATGTTACCGTATTTTTAATAATTACTGGAATAATTACAATAATACCAATAGTGTATTCATACATTATATTTAAAAACGAAATAAAAACGGCATAGAACACCGTGTATAATTAATTGCTTGGTTCTAGCCTACTTACGAAAATCCTCGCGGATTTTCTATTCGGTTTTTATTTGCTAAATTACGTGCTTAACCACGCAACTAACCATACACAATCACGTTACCTGTAATTAAAAACCAAGTTCTACAACTTAAAATAAAAAAAAATGAAAAAGTATATCGTTTTAATGATTAGTTTAATGATTATTGGATGTAGTAAAGAAAATGAAGATGCGTTTAATTTAGACGTTGGTGTAGAATTCTCTATTGTTAATTTAGATGGAGAGGATATTTTAAATCCAAATCACCCAAATGCGATTAAAGAATCCGACATTAAGCTATTTTACCTTATTGATGGAATTAAAGAAGAAGTCTATCATGCGAATTATGACTATCCGAGAAATTTTATGATCTACGAGCATCAAAATGAATTTAGAATACGCATATTCCAAAATTATTCCGACAAAGAAGATAAACCAATAACTTATACTCAATGGAATGATGTTGATACAGATACTATCGAAACGACTTACGAGAGAACTTCTAATGCTGTTCTCCAAAGAAAAATTTGGCTTAATGGAAATTTACTTTGGGAATCAAATAGTGGAGTTGAACCATTTTTTGTGATAACAAAATGATAGAAAACTACAGGTAACACTGTAAATAATTTATGCTAAAATCGGATTTAGTACAAACCGACAAACATTCAATAAAAATATTGCTACGCCGGAAAAATCTCCGATTTTTACGTCGCACAAATCATAACCCTAAGCCGTTACACACAATTACGAAAAAACGAAAATGAACCCAAATAACAACTCAACAAAAAACTATCAACCTCTTTGAAAGAAACTATTTCTAGTTCTGAATTGGTAAAAACAGGTTCGGAAATTACAGAGATAAGTATTGATTCAGTTTTAAAAGAAGGAGTTCTAAAAGAGTTTGCCAAAATGAGTTGCCGTTCAATCCATCAAAGATGTAAATATGTTATAGGGCAGCTACTGCTTTTTGGGTTTTAGATAGTTTATCATACAAAACCAGTCTTCCGCAGTATCCTTTAGTTTTTGGGTACTATACGGTTCCCAATTTCCATCTTTATTCCTTCCGTTAAAGGAAGCTTCTATCGGGGTGTTTTTTAATTGGTAGTCGAGTAAATCGAAGAGTCTGGTCATTGGTTTGGTTTATTTTGACAACCCTGAATATACAAAATAAAGCGCACTAATTCACAAGGGTAGTAAGGTATTGGTTAGGGGTTATTCAAACATAATACTAATAAATTCAGCCACGCAGGCCGGTTTGTCAGCTCCCTCAATTTCCACTGAACAGTGCCAAGTGACTTTTACACCGTTTTCAAGATATTTTTCAATGGCAGCAATTTTCCCATTTAGTCGCAACTTGCTATCCACCAAGACGGCATTTGGAAAACGCACTTTATTCAATCCATAGTTCACCCCCATTTTTACCGATTTAACCTGTAAAAGATCTCCCAACATGTTGGACAATAGGGATACCGACATAAAGCCGTGTGCAACTGGCTTTTTAAACGGGGAATATTGGGTCGCCTTTTCCACATCCACATGTATCCATTGAAAATCTAAGGTAGCTTTGGCAAAATCATTTATCATTTCCTGTGTAATGGTAATCCATTCCCCTGGCGGAAGTTTTTTTCCTTCGTAGGTACTAAATTCCTTTAAGTCGTCAAAAACCAGTTTAGCCATTTTTTCTATCGTTTATCTTGAAATTCCACCATCAATGGTCAAGCAAATTCCAGAGACAAAACGTGCCTCATCAGATGCTAGATATAAATAACCATAGGCTATATCGATGGGTTGTGCAACCGTTTTTAAGGGAATACTTGCCTTAATTGCCTCAAGGTGTTCTTCCGGAATTTTGTCGACCATATCGGTCATGGTGAAGCCAGGGGCTATTGCATTGGCTGTTATCCCATATTTACCAAGTTCCATGGTCCAGGTCTTGGACATGGCAATAACACCTGCTTTGGTAGCCGCATAATTCGTTTGACCAAAATTACCTCGTAATCCCACATTGGATGCCGCACTAACTATTCTTCCATATTTATTTGCCTTCATGTAAGGTGCTACTGCTTGCGCACAAATAAACACCCCTTTCAGATTCACCTCGATAACAGCGTCAAATTCATCTTCACTCATTTTTTCCAAGGTGCGGTCCCGAGTTATTCCGGCATTATTAATTAGGATATCAATTTTGCCGTATTTGGAATTTACCTGTTCAAAAAGTTTTTCTACGGAGGATTTGTCGGTTACCGAAACGTTATGGAATTCTGCCTTGCCACCGGATGCACGAATTCCACTGGCTACTTCTTGGCCTTTGGGAAGTAAATCCATAATAATCACCGTAGCACCTTCCTTTGCGAACAGTTCGGAAATAGCCTTTCCAATTCCCCGTGAACCTCCTGTTATAATTGCTGTTTTATCTTTTAATCTCATATCGTTTAGTATTAATTAGTTAAACATCATAAATTTTAATAAAATTCGATTTAAAACCTGTACTCGATACAATTTTCTATCGAAAATCACTCGAACTGACATTTCTTTATAGCAAACCAAAATGTATAACGGGTTAAATAGTTATATCATCTTTTCAGATTTGTACAACCATTTTTCCTTTTACCTTTCGGTTCATCATTTCCTCTAAAGCCTCTTTTGTGTCTTCTAACGGGACTGTTTTATGAATATGAGGGTTTAGCTTTCCTTCTGCATACCATTGCATTAGGGTCATTGTATTGGACATATTTTCCTTAGGATATTTCATCGCAAATCCACCCCAAAAAACACCAACTATCGAAGCTCCTTTTAGCAAGGGCAGATTTAACGGAATCTTAGGTATAGCACCTGCTGCGAAACCTACCACTAAAAAACGACCGTTCCATGCGGTGCCTCTTAGTGCTTGTTCGGAAAAGTCGCCGCCGACAGGATCGTAAACTACATCTACACCTTTACCCTGAGTTAGTTCTTTTATAGTGGATTTCAAATCTTGGGTGGTGTAATTAATTAGTTCATCGGCGCCATACTCTTTACATAGTTCTAGCTTTTCTTGAGTGGACGCTGCCGCAATTACTTTGGCTCCCATTAATTTCCCCAGTTCAACAGCGGCCAGGCCAACCCCTCCAGAAGCACCCATAACTAAGAGGGTCTCCCCTTCCAGTAACTTTGCCCTATCTTTTAATGCATAATAGGAAGTACCATAGGCCATCATAAAGGATGCCGCTATCGGATAGTCCATTTGGGGTGGTTTAGGAAAACAAGCGTTCCCTGGTACGATAACTTCTTCCGCTAAGCCTCCATGTGCCACAAAGCCAAAAACGGCATCGCCCACCTTTAAATGGGTCACACCATTACCTACTTCCTTTACGATACCTGCTATATCGCTTCCCGGAGTAAATGGCAGCTCAGGTTTAAATTGATACAGCCCTTGAATGATTAGTGTATCCGGGAAATTTAATCCACAGGCCTTTACCTGTACTACTACTTCCTTTGGACCTGCGTGTAAGGAATCTATTTCCTCCAACTTCAAAATGGAGGGTGGACCGTATGTTTTACATCGTATTGCTTTCATTCCTTACAATATTTTTATAATTTTTGATTTTCGTATTCCTTAATTCTCGACTGCGCTCGAAATGACAATAGGGACTCTTGGCTCTTAGCTCTTGGTAAGAAATCAATCCTCAATAACCTTCAACACCAATTTACCCAACTTGTCGCCAGAGAAAAGTCGATTATAAGTCTCTGGGAAGTTCTCTATTCCTACATAAACATCCTCATGGGTTTTCAACTTGCCTTCTGCCATCCATTTACCCATTTGTTGACCTGCTTCCCCGTACCTTGGGGCCCAATCAAATACGACCATCCCTTGCATAGTAGCCCTATTGACCAATAAAGAAAGATAATTGGCTGGTCCTCTCATATTTTGCTTGTTATTATACTGAGAAATCGCCCCGCAAATAACCACTCTTGCGTGCATTCGTAATCTTCCCAAAGCTGCGTCCAAAATCTCCCCTCCAACATTATCAAAATAAACATCCAATCCTTTTGGACATTCTTGCTTTAATCGCTCCTTTACATCTTCGTTTTTATAATCGATGCAAGCATCAAAGCCTAAATCCTCAACCACATATTTACATTTATCCGCGCCACCTGCTATGCCAATTACGGTACATCCCTTTATCTTGGCTATTTGTCCAACAATACTGCCTACGGCACCAGCTGCACCAGAAACCACTACAACATCTCCTTCCTTAATTTTACCTACTTCCAAAATTCCGAAATAAGCGGTCATTCCGGGCATTCCCAAGGTGCCAATATAGGTGGGCAGCGGAGCTAACTTTTGGTCAACTTTATAATATCCTTTTCCATCCGTCGCAACATATTGTTGTACGCCTCCATGACCTGAAATGAAATCCCCTACCTTGAACGTGGGATGATTTTTCGCTTTTATGACCTCCCCAACCGAACCTGCGCGCATAACAGCACCAATTTCTACCGGCGCTATATAAGATTTTCCCTCATTCATCCATCCACGCATGGCGGGGTCAAGAGAGATATAATGATTTTTTACTAAGACCTGCCCCTCCTCTAGTTCCGGAATAGGGTTTGCTTCTAAGGACCAGGTGGAATCATCTGCCGCTCCTACCGGTCTCTTTACAAATATGAGTTGTTTGTTCATCTTATTTTATTTATATATTTTTTATTCTTATTGGCGAAACTTTCTACATCAGCTTCATCTTGGACCTAATTTCGGGTTTCCACCACAATATCGTTGCTTCTTTCAATGAATTCTCCGCATTTAAATCGAGTCATAGTTTTCCATTTCTGTTAGTTCTAATGTATTCATAATTTGCTTTTATAATGAGGTTCCTCCGTCCAAGGTTATCGTCTGCCCGGTGATGAATTTGGAATTTTCAGAGGCCAGCCAGCAAATAGCTTCCGCAATTTCCTCAGCCTCCCCAAACCTGCCCATAGGTATAAAACGTTTTAACTTATCACCCATATCGGGACTTACGGAGAGTAATTGTTCCAACAGTGCCGAATGTGTAAACCCCGGGCACACTGCATTGATTCGGATTTTCTTTCTTCCATACTCCAAAGCGGCCGATTTTGTCATTCCCACTACTGCAAATTTACTAGCGGAATAAGAAAGGTTATTTCCCGAAGCCTTTAATCCCGCTAAAGAAGCAACATTCACAATATTACCATATCCCTGTTTCAGCATCTGTTGTATCGCAAGTTTCATGCAATAGAATACTCCGGTTTGATTGACCGCAATCACATTATGCCAGTCCTCAAGGGAATGATCTGCTGTCTTTGCTTGGTGTTTGCCTCCTATTCCGGCATTGTTCACCATGACATCAAGACTACCATGTTTTTTAATTACGGTTTGTAGTAATTCTTTCACCTGCTCAAACTGGGTTACATCCGTTGCTAATGCCGAGGCCTTACCGCCATCATTTCGGATTTCACCTGCCACCTTTTCCGCATTTTTCAAATTGATATCAGAGACAACTACAATAGCCTTATGCATTCCAAATAGTTTTGCCGTGGCCGCCCCTATGCCACTACCAGCACCGGTAATTAACACTACTTTGTCTTTTAAATTCATTTTTTCATTTTTGGTTGATTTAATTTTTTTGATTAGGTGTACAATGAATTAATCGTGAATCCCCTAATGCTTGCTCCCTCAAATTTGAAGGATAACCTTTGGCCATTATCATGGTCATAAAATCAGAAACGGAATTGTACTTTACGATAAGTACATCATCCCATAAGGTATCATCTTCAGGACCTATTAACGTATGTTTAGGCGAACCATAAAACACTATTTCCGCATTCGCTTTAAGAAAAAAAGGAGTTGCTTGGCGCATATATTCCTTGTAGGATTCCTTTCCCGTCATTCCCGTTTCTGGCACAAGAGCTTTATATTTTACCATATTTAGCATAACAACAGGATTTTCGGATGCGCTATTTGCAAAGTCCGATACTTGCCCTGGATTCATGTTCAAATGGTATTGCTCGTTCATAGTTAGTACAAATTATCTATTTGATTTTTCTGAATGGCCTGCCATGCGGTATTACAACATAATGCAGAAGCCTTATTCAAATTCGCAAACTTGGGATCACTGGTATGGCCATGTTTATATCGATAATAAATCTGCTGGGCAATTACTGCAATCTTAAAAAGCCCGTAAGCAAAGTAGAAGGTGAGATTATCGATATTTCTACCACTTTTTAAAGCATAGTGCTGTACAATTTCCGTTCGGGAGGGATTGCCTTTCATAATCGTTGGGGAGGGAAGCCCTTGCTTCATAAACTCTGGGTCATCTGCCGTTGTCCAATACCCCAGTGAAGTACCTAAGTCCATCAAAGGATCACCTAATGTACACATTTCCCAGTCTAGAATGGCCGCTATTCTTTGCCAAGTACCATCTGCAAATACCACATTGTCATATTTGAAATCGTTGTGAATTAGGGTATGGTCATATTTTTTGGGTTGATGCTTATTCATCCAAGTCATTACCTTTTGTGCTGCCGGAACCTCATCGGTTACCGCCGCCAGATATTGCTTGCCCCAATTATAAACCTGACGTTCAACGTACCCTTCGGGTCTTCCAAATTCTGAAAGTCCTGCGGCCTTATAATCGATATTGTGAAATTCTGCAAAAGCATCGACCCATGTATCGGAAATGGTTTTAAATTCGGCAGGAGGAACTTGTTTGTCAAGTGCAGATAAAGTAGTTAAAATCTCTCCGTTGACCTTCTCCATAATATAAAATGGAGCTCCTATAATTTTGGGATCCTCGTTAAAGGCATATACTTTGGGACTCTTATCATATACGGGATTTAAATGCTGTAACACCCTAAATTCACGCCCCATATCATGCCCGCGCTTGGGCGCTGCAAATGGCGGTCTTCGCAGAACGTATTCCTTGCTTTCAATTTGAAGCAGGTAGGTTAGGTTGGAATAACCATTGGTGAATTGTTTCACTATCAATTCCGTATTACCCTTTGTTATTAAGGAATTTTTTAGCATAAAAGCCTTGAGCTTACCCTTATTGAGCTCCTCTCCTTCCCGTACCGATTTTAGGTTTTTTTCGCTAGACATTCGGTTTTTTTACATACTTGTTTATCGTACTTTTTCCCAGTTGACTCATATGAACTTCATCAGGACCATCGGCCAAGCGTAGCGTTCGTGCCGCGGCAAAGAAGTGTGCCAAAGGGGTTTCGCTTGTAAGGCCCTTTCCGCCTAAAATTTGAATGCCCCTATCAATAACTCTTGAAGCCATTTGAGGCGCGACTATTTTTATCATGGCAATTAAATCTTTTGCCTCCTTGTTGCCTACTTTATCCATTTTATCAGCTGCGGACAATACCAACAAACGGGTCTGTTCAATCTCGCAAGCAGAAAGGGCGATATCTTGTCGTACACTACTAAAAGTGTCTAAGGTTCTACCAAAGGGCTTTCTTTGCACCGTGCGTTCCGACATAATTTCCAAAGAACGTTGCGCCATGCCAATCAACCGCATACAATGGTGAATACGGCCCGGACCTAAACGTCCCTGTGCAATTTCAAAGCCTCGTCCCTCGCCTAACAGTAAATTAGTTTTGGGTACGCGAACATTTTCCAAAATGATTTCAGCGTGACCTTCTGGAGAATTGGCATACCCAAAAACGCTCAGTGCTCTTTCAATCTTTAAGCCAGGCGTATCCATGGGTACCAAAATCATACTCTGTTGTACATGTCTCGGCGCATCAAAATCGGTCTTACCCATCACAATGGCAATTTTACAATTGGGGTCCATCCCACCTGAGGACCACCATTTTCGACCATTGATAACATAGTCATTTCCGTCGGCAACAATAGCGGTTTCAATGTTGGTGGCATCGGAAGAAGCAACTTCAGGCTCCGTCATTAAAAAAGCTGAACGAATTTCTCCGTTCATTAAAGGCCTCAACCATTTTTCTTGTTGTTCTGAATTTCCATATTTGGCAATCACCTCCATGTTTCCCGTATCAGGAGCGCTACAGTTAAAGATTTCCGACGACCATATAATTCGCCCCATTATTTCTGCCAAAGGGGCATATTCCAAATTCGTAAGTCCTGGGCTCAGTTCTCCATAAGAAGCGGGAAGAAAAACATTCCACAGTCCGGCATCTTTAGCCTTTTGTTTTAACGCTTCCATCCCAGGCCATCGTTTCCATGCATTATCTGGATTTTGATGAAACAACTCTACCTCCTTTTCAATAGGGAGAACATGGGTTTCCATAAAATTCTTCAATTTTTCTTGAAGTGCTATCGATTTATCGCTGTAGTCAAAATTCATGTTTTTTTTTTAAATTCATATTTCTTTTTTATTAACCTGAAATTAAATAACCTCCATCAGCAGTATACACTCCGCCCGTCATATAGGAGCCTGCATCAGACGCCAACAACATGACTATTCCAGCCATTTCATCTGGTTCTGCCACTCTTTTTAAAGGAACTATACTGGTGTATTGTGCCACCAATTTATCATCCGACCAGAGACTTTCGCTGAATTTTGTCTTAATAAGTCCTGGACAGACCACGTTGGAACGGATGCCATATCGGCCCCACTCCTTTGCCTGGTTCTTTGTAAGCATGATTACAGCAGATTTCGTCATACTATAGAGTCCCAATCTAAATCCGGGATGAATGCCCTCTACCGATGCAATATTGATAATACTACCGCCGCCATTGGCCTTCATATGCGGTTGTGCCAAATTCGAAAGAATCCAAGGTGCCTTAACATTCACGTTCATGATTTTATCGAATACCTCTTCCATTGCCGATTCCAATGGTCCGTAGAACGGATTTATGGCAGCGTTGTTGACCAAGATGTCTATTCGCCCGTAGGCTTCCATAGTTTTGGATATCAGTTGTTCCCTTTGGATGGCATCACCAATATGACATTCGATCCCTATAGCTTCCAAACCAGCTTCTTTAAACTCCTTTGCTACCGCATCAACGGCATCTTGTTTTCTACTGCTAATCACTACTTTGGCCCCGTTTTCAGCAAGACCCTTGGCTATGGAAAGTCCAATCCCTTTGCTTGAACCGGTAACAATTGCCACTTTTCCTGCTAGGTTAAATTTTGATTTTATACTACTCATAATCATTTTATACTATTGGCGATTGTCCATTTTTTTTGACTTTTCTACTCCTGTTTTATAATCTTTTGATCAAGCGAATACCTGCTTCTCCGTATTCAGTGTCAATGCCTGATTGTCCATCAATATTTCGGAAAGCCCCGTTGTTTTGGGGAGCTCGTATTTAAAATAAAACTGCATAGCATGGATTTTGTTTTCGTAAAATTCAGCGCTAAAATTAGTATCACCAGAGACCATTGCTTTTTGTGCTTCACGGCCAATATCCAACCATTGCCATGCAATGATGACGGTACTAAAAAATTCCATAAAGGGCGTGGCGTCCGCCAAGAACCGTTGATAATCGCCCTTTATTGCATAAGCCATAAGGGATTTTAGCACTTTTTGGGTTAGTTCCAGTTTACTCCCTAATTTTTCTGCCAAGGGTCTCAACGATTCGTGCGCCATACTTTCTTTGATAGAATTCATGATTTCCTCAGAGATTAATTGCAGTGCTTTCCCGTTTTCCATGGTGACTTTCCTTCCCAAAAGATCTTGGGACTGTATGCCTGTGGTTCCTTCATAAATGGCTGATATTCGGATATCCCGTAAATACTGCTGTAAAATATAATCGGAACAGAAACCATAACCCCCTAGTACTTGTACCCCATTATTAACAGAAGTAATGCCCATTTCAGAAGGGTAGGTCTTTACTACCGGAGTCAATATTTCCAACAACAACTTGTATTTCGCCCTACTTTCTGCATCTGGAAGTGATTGCGAAAGGTCTTGATAGCGTGAAGTCAAAAAGACGAGACTTAAAGACCCTTCAGTAATCACTTTTTGTAAAAGCAACATTCTGCGTACATCGGGGTGATTAATGATGAGGGTTTGTTCTTGGGAGTCATCTTTTTTACCCGTTCGTTGTAGCTCCCGACCCTGAGGTCTTTCTTTAGCGTAGTTAACCGAGGCATGATATGCTCCCGTAGCAATTGCCGCCGCCCCACGTCCAACGGCAATCCTTGCGCCATTCATCATGAGGAACATATATTTTAGGCCTTGGTTGGGTTCACCAACTAACCAACCGGTGCAGTCTTCCTTATCCCCAAAAAACAGGTGTGTGGTACAATACCCTTTTTGACCCATTTTTTGAAAATCGGCAACCGTAGTGACATCATTATCTTCCAAATTACCGCCTTCATCGAATCGGTTTTTCGGTACCACAAAAAGTGAAATTCCCTTGATTCCTGAAGGCGCTCCTTTGATACGGGCCAAAACCAGATGCACGATGTTTTCAGCTCCTTTATAGTCCCCTCCGGAGATGAATATTTTTTGTCCGTTTATTTTATAGGAATCTCCATTAGGCACGGCAGTTGTCACAATATCCGAGAGCGAGCTACCTGCCTGCGGTTCAGTAAGGCACATTGTACCGCCCCATTCTCCGACCATCATTTTGGGCACATAGGTATCCTTAAGAAATTGATTCCCAAAATGCACAATCAATTCCGCTGCACCTACCGTAAGACCAATGTAACCGGGTAAGTGGTTATTGGCTGCTTCCTGAATAAAGGCAAAAGCGTTTACTGCCATCGAAGGCATTTGCATGCCACCAGCTTCATAGGAGAACGGTCCGGATAAAAGCCCCATTTCTCCCCCTGCTTTCATGTACTTGTTTACCTGTGGATGAACAATAATTTCCCCATCCTTAAAGTGCGCGGGGTTTTCGTCCATCTCCCGAAAATAAGGATAAAGTTCCTTATCCGAAAAATCCTTAACGGAGTCGAGCATCATCGCAATAGACTCCTCATCGTATTCCGAGAAGCGTTCTTGTTGCAGTACCTCCTTGATATTGTGTACGTTGAACAACAAAAATTTGAGGGTGTCCATTTCTATATAGGTATTGGCCATAACAATTACTTTTAAAGATTAATGAGGTTCAAGTTAGGATTTATTCCCAGGAATCTCATTAAACTAGTTTAATAAAATTGAATGATAATCCCTGATGAGATTATTGTATTTCACAGCAGAAAGGTATTTACTTGTTTGCAAGGCCTACGTTTATTATACGAAACGTAAAAAACTATCCCTTTCCCAAACGTTTCCGAAGTTTTGAAAGACCAACTGGAGTTAGTCCCAAATAGGAAGCAATCAAATATTGAGGCACCCGCTGAAAAAGGCCTGGACGTTTTTCCAACAATCGTAAATAACGTTCCTCGTTGGTACGACTATTAAAACGCTCCACTCTCGTGAAAATTTTCATAAACGCCTCCTGCATGGACAACCGACCAAAACGCTCCAACTGGTGCGACCTTTCAAAGGAGTTCTCCGCATCGGATTTTTTTATAGCGTAAACTACCGTGGCCTCGGAAGCCTTTAGATAATAATTGGAAGGAGTGCCCTTTACATAGGCCGGTAAATCGGTGAAAAAGACATCGTCGGTATAAAATTCCAATACATTTTGCTCACCTTCGTCCAACTTATAATAGTAAATACACCCTGTCGCCACATAATAAAAGTGATGAACCAACTGCCCTGGAGTTACCAACGTATCGCCTTTTTTTAAATCTAATCTTTGATAGCATTGCATCTGTTCCTGTACCACCTCATCCTCTACCTGAGTATAAGATAAAATCTTTTGCTTTAGATTCTCAAGATGTATTATTTGGAATATTGTTTTCAAGGGTTATCTTTAAATAGGAAAGAAATCCAAAATTAATACTAGCCGTTCGGCCATTCCCATTTGGTGTTTTTGAATCAGATTGGCATAGGGTGAGCCTATCTTCTCGATAGAAAGTGGCATTAAGGCTTCCATTGCTGCTTCAGGTGGTTCGGACTGCTCGAAGGAAATTTTGCCTCGAAACAAGAGGAGTTGTTGGAACCAGCCAAGCTCTTGGGCGATGATTTCGGCGTTAGATTCATTTACTTTCATAAAAAATACTAATTGGTTTAACTGCTAAATTAAAAAAACACAAGTTCGTGAATAAAATTTAAAAACTTTATACTCTTGTTAGGTTTAATGAATTTTTATTAACACAACAATTTTAGGTACTGTCGCATTTGTCGGAATTGATATTAAATTGTATTTTATTATACATATATTTTTGTTGATTATCAGCCATTTATATTTTTAAATGTTCTTGTTATTACCTAAAAATAGAGCTGATTATTACGGATGTGACAGAACCAGCCAAAGCTAGATACGAAAATATTTTAAAAGAATTGAAATCCATACATGAGCTCCATTCAAAGCAATCTGAAGTTCTGGATATTTATAAAAGATGACTTTTAAGCTTGAGTGTATTGATAATCAATTTAATAAATCAGATATTTATCGCAAAAGACAATTAATTGGTTCGATATTTCCAAAAAGGTTTCAGTTTAAAAAAAACAATGTTCGAACCACTGATATTAATCCTATACTTTTTAAAATTGCCAATATTAATAAGGGTTTACAAGGAAATAAAAAAAGGGAAAATCAAAAAATAATGATTTCTCCCTTTTGGTACACCAGATGGACCTATTTTCGAATCAGAACATCGAATTATTCAAGTATATAAATGAGTTTATTGAAAACAAAAAACCTCCAACTTAAATAAAAGTTGAAGGTTCTACTGGTACAAGAGGCGGGACTTGAACCCGCACGAGCCTTACAGCTCACTGGATTTTAAGTCCAGCGTGTCTACCAATTCCACCACTCCTGCATTGGTACTAATATTGTTTAGAGCGAAAGACGGGATTTGAACCCGCGACCCCCACCTTGGCAAGGTGGTGCTCTACCCCTGAGCTACTTTCGCAGTCATTTTCTAAAGAACGTGCATTTAATTGCTTAAATGAGACGGCAAATTTAAAACATTTCTTGTAAACGCAAAGATTATTTTTAGATTTATTTAAAAGATTTTCTCAATCTGCTTATTTTAAGGTTGTAATTCTGTAATAATAAAATATCTTTGCACTGTTTTATATAAATTTAATGCAAATAACTTCAAATTCTATTCCAAAAAAGGTGAATTTTTCAGCAGCATTTACCGATTTTAAGCAGTTGACAAAAGTTGGCCTATCCCTAAGTGTTGTGTTTTCATCATTGGCGGGCTATTTATTGGCTGTTGAAGAAATTCAGATTTCAATTCTTATTTTACTGGCTATTGGCGGTTATTTAATGGTTGGCGCTTCAAATGCATTCAACCAAATTATTGAAAAAGATACAGACGCCTTAATGAAACGAACCATGAACAGGCCTTTACCAACAGGCAGAATGCATGTGTCCATGGCGATGGTTATCGCGGTTTCCTTTACCATTTTAGGTTTGGCCATTTTATACAGTATCAATCCGAAAAGCGCCTTATTTGGTGCCGTTTCCATATTTTTATACACCAGTGTTTATACGCCATTAAAATCTGTTACACCTTTGGCTGTTTTTGTTGGCGCTATACCAGGGGCCATTCCATTTATGTTGGGTTGGGTTGCCGCAACTGATGATTTTTCAATTGAGCCTGGAATGCTGTTTTTAATTCAGTTTTTTTGGCAATTTCCCCATTTTTGGGCAATCGCCTGGCTTCAGTATGAAGAATACAAAAAAGCCGGCTTTAATTTGATGCCTATGGGACAAAAAAATAAAAAGGCGGTGGTGCAAATTATTATTTATACGGTATGTTTAATTATAGTTTCTGTAATTCCTGTATTGAAATTGACAGGAAATTTTTATATTTATCCTGTCACAGCAGTCATTTTAGCTTTCCTGGGCGGTATTATGTTATTTTATGCTATAAAACTTTATAAAAACCAAACCAATAAAGAAGCCCGTCAATTAATGCTGTCAAGTGTATTTTATATTACGATGGTGCAGATTATTTATGTGGTAGATAAATTTTTACATTAAAATTTTGAATTACGATATGTGATTTTTGGTTAACTAATTTTTAACAATTATCTTTAAAATAAAATTCAACTCTTAAACATTAAAAAATTTCATGAAACAAACTTTAGACCAGGAATACAAACAAGCCAAAAGAAAGTCGGCAAAACCTATGTTATGGGTTTCAATGGTAAGCATGACTATGATGTTTGCCGGACTCACAAGTGCTTATGTGGTGAGTCGGAAACGCAGCGATTGGGTTTCCTTTGATTTGCCACAGGCTTTCTATATTAGTACCTTATTAATCATATTAAGCAGCATCACTTTTATACTGGCCAAATATTTTATCAAACAAAATAACCGACAATTCACAAGTGCCTTTTTGTTGTCAACCTTATTTTTGGGAATTGGTTTTATGTTTTTTCAGCTTCAAGGGTTTAAAGAATTAATTTATGCAGGATTGTTTTTTGCAGGTGAGCAAAGCACCGTAAAATCATCTTTTATTTATGGCATTAGCATCGCCCATTTATTGCATGTTGCGGCAGGAATTTTGGTATTACTGGTGGTGATTTTTAATCACTTCAATAAAAAATATTCTGCTAATGAGACACTTGGGATGGAATTAGGAGCTATTTTCTGGCATTTTGTGGATATTCTTTGGATATATTTGTTTTTATTTTTCTATTTTATTAGATAATAAAAAATATGTACTTTTGGCAACACTATAACTAAAAATCAAAACAAACTTTTATGGAAGTAACTATTCCTACTGAAAATAATGGATCATCTTGGGGCGGTGGAAACAATAATCCATTAGGCGCAAGTTATGGAAAAATGATGATGTGGTTTTTCATTTTATCCGATGCGCTAACTTTTTCCGGTTTTCTGGGCGCTTATGGTCTCATGCGTTTTAAATTTCATGATTCCTGGCCAATAGCAGATGAAGTTTTTACCCACTTTCCTTTTTTACACGGCGTACATGCACCAATGTACTACGTGGCATTAATGACTTTTATTTTGATATTTTCATCGGTAACTATGGTGTTGGCGGTTGACGCAGGCCATCAGATGAATAAAAAGAAAGTAACTTTTTATATGTTGCTTACCATTGTTGGCGGTGCTATTTTCTTGGGTTCACAAGCCTGGGAATGGAAAAACTTTATAAATGGTTCTTATGGTGCCGTGCAATTAAACGACGGAAAAATTATTCAGTTTGTTGATGCTACAGGAGAACAGATTACTTTAGAAAGTTTCGTGAAATCACAGCACTCAGAAAGAACGCAACTTGCCAGAAATAAAGGCCTATGGTATATGAAAGAAGCTGAAATAGCCCCTTTTACCCTAAGCGAAGTTGTTGAAAGTTTTAAAGCAAATCCGGCAATTTCCATAAGAACTGAGCAAATTAATCCGGAATTAAAAACAAAAATCATTGTTCCGCATCATGAAGCCTTAGGTTTTTTAAACGAAGCAAAAACAGTGGTTATGGGTGCCAATTTGCAGGTTAATGAGTACGGAAAAACATTATTTGCCAATTTCTTTTTCTTTATCACAGGTTTCCACGGATTCCACGTTTTATCGGGAGTTATTATCAATATCATCATCTTTTTTAATGTAATTGTTGGGACATATGAGCGAAGAGGACATTATGAAATGGTTGAAAAAGTGGGACTTTATTGGCACTTTGTAGATTTAGTTTGGGTATTTGTATTCACTTTCTTCTACTTGATTTAATTCATAAAACGATATTAAAATGACACAAGAACATATTTCACACACAAAATTAATTTGGAAAGTATTCGCAATACTTTCGGTAATTACTATTGCTGAAGTTGCTTTGGGAATTATAAAACCCGACGCGCTTTATTTAACCAAATTTTTGGGAACAAGTCCGCTAAATATTATTTTCTTGATTTTAACGCTGGTAAAAGCCTATTACATCACATGGTTTTTCATGCACATGGCCGATGAAAAAAAGGGTTTAAGAAGAGCTGTGGTTTGGACCGCAGTTTTCTTAATCATTTATTTAGCCACCTTATTGTTAATTGAAGGAAGCTATATCAATGATATTTTAGGTCCGCTTACAAAGTGGAACTACTAATATTTTAAATTAAAAAAGGTGGTTTTTAACCGCCTTTTTTGTTTAACTTTAATCACATGAAAAAATTCTGGGTTCTTTTTAGCCTATTCATATTGCCATTGGTATTTTACATATTTCTTTCGAAAGGAATCTACAAATATTCAAATTTACCAATTTTAACGGAAAAAGTAATTGACCTAAAACAGGCTGCTCCATCCACTGCGGCTTCTTTCTCTGAAAAACTTTCGATAGTTTGTTTTTTGGGAAGTGACATTAATAATGCCAAAGCAAGTCTTTTCAATTTAAACCAAACGATTTATAAAAGATATTATTCCAAACCATTTTTTCAGATGGTTGCCATTCTTCCGCAGGGATTGGAAAATGAATACAATGAAACCATCAAAGAGCTTTCTGCCTTTACCGATATCAGTAAATGGCATTTTATTTACGCCAGTCCAAAAAATAGCAACTTACTTTTTAATAGCTTTGAAACGCCTTTTACATTAAATGAAAATGGATATTCAGAATATGCATATATTGTGGATATGGAGTTGCGCTTGCGCGGAAGAAAAGATGACGAAGATACCAAAGGCGGAAAATTATATGGCTATAATATGAAGTCTGTTTCAATTTTGAAGAATAAAATGAAAGACGATATTGACATTATTTATTACCAATTGAAAAAATCAGCTGAAAAACAAGAAAGAAGAAAAAGGGAAATCTAATTACATGAAAAAATATTCATACATAGGCATTGCATTTATCATTTTAATCTTCGGAATTTACGCAATTCCAAAAATTGTAAATAAACTTAAAACTCCCAAATTGGTCACCATTGCCAAAGTTCCTGCATTTGAATTTACCAACCAGGACGGCAAACTAATTTCAAATTCTTTTTATGAGGAAAAAGTTTGGGTAGTGGAATTTTTCTTCACCACCTGCCCTACCATTTGTCCGATAATGACGGAAAGCATGCTGAAAATACAAAATGAATTTTATGGAAATGCCTATTTTGGCATTGCATCTTTCAGTATCAACCCAAAAAATGATACGCCCAAAATTTTAAAGGAATATGCCAAAACACATGGCGCAACTTTAAAAAATTGGAATTATTTAACTGGAGAACAAGCTAAAATTTATGAATTGGCAAATACCGGATTTACTTTATATGCCGGAGAAGACAGCAATGCCGAGGGCGGATTTGAACATTCTGGCATGTTTGCTTTGGTAGATAAAAAGGGAAACATTCGCTCGAGATTGGATGAGTATGGAAATCCGATTGCCTTTTACGACGGACTTGACCCTAAAGGAGTGCAACAAATTAAAGAGGACATTAAAATACTTTTAAAAGAATAATGGCTACAGCTTCAAAAAAATACAATACGTGGATCATCATTTTATCCATAGCAATTCCGCTGGTGGTTGCAGCTTTGTTCAGCGTTAAAATTGACGTGCAGCTTCCTGTTTTTTTACCTCCAATTTACGCAACAATAAATGCTTTTACCGCAGTATTTCTTATGCTGGCATTTTGGGCAATCAAAAACAAAAAAGTGAGATTACATGAAAACCTGATGAAAACTGCCATCATTTTTTCCGTATTGTTTTTAGTGCTTTACGTAGCTTACCATATGACCTCAAATTCCACTAAATTTGGAGGTGAAGGCGCCATAAAAACCGTTTATTTTGTAATTTTAATTACCCACATTTTATTATCGGTGGCGGTAATCCCCTTTGTGCTAATTACCTATGTAAGAGCCATCACATACCAAGTGGAACTGCATAAAAAAATAGCCCATTTTACTTTTCCGTTGTGGCTTTATGTTGCCGTATCCGGCGTGGTTGTTTATTTAATGATCTCACCATATTATATAATATGAAAAAGTTAACACTGCTCCTGTTTCTGTTTTTTACGCATTTTGTAAATGCACAATGCGCTATGTGCAGAGCAGTTGTAGAAAGCGGAAATCCTACTGAAGCTGAAGGCTTAAATTCAGGAATTTTATACTTAATGATCTTCCCTTATATTTTAATAGGTGTTTTATTTTTTTTCATTATTAAGTATAAAATAACAAAAAATAAAAACGAAGAAGTTTAACAGTTCCATAAGTGGATAAAAGTGTAACAAATGTTAATTTTAGTCGTCATATACAAAAGTTAACATCACTAATAAAACTCAGTCTTATATAATGAGAACAAAAATTGTTACTATTTTGGTATTCGTGCTATTTATAAACGCAAATGCGCAAGATAAAAAATGGACACTTCAAGAATGTGTCAGCTACGCTTTAGACCACAATATTTCAGTAAAACAACAGGAGTTAAGCAAAGAATTGGTTCAAGAAGACATAACCATGGCCAAAGGTAATTTTTATCCTTCACTAAACTCTTCGGCTTCACAAAGCTGGAATTTCGGTTCCTATATAGATAACTATGGCGGTCGGGTTTCCAGAGACAGCCGTTCCAATAGTTTCGGATTAAATTCAAATGTAATGCTGTACAACGGGAACAGAAATAAAAATAATTTATTGCAGGTTCAAAAAAGCCTGGAAACAGCCGGCTTTGATTTAGAAGAAAACAAAAATGGCATCATGTTATATGTTGTTAATTTTTATTTAAATGTTTTGCTGAACAAAGAAAGTTTAATCATTACCCAAGACCAGGTTGACATCAGCAAAAAACAGGTTGAAAAAGCAAAGACTTTGGTTGAAGCCGGCTCACAGCCAAAAGCAACACTTTTGGAAGCCGAAGCTACTTTGGCCAGCAATGAGCAACAATTAACCACGGCCCAGAATACGCTGGACCTTTCATTATTGAGTTTAGCGCAATTACTGCAGGTTTCTCATAAAGGATTTGACGTTCAGGATGTGGATTTAACCATTGATTCCAAGTCCTTAGTTTATAACGATACTGATGTTATTTATGAAACAGCGGTCTCTAATTTACCTGAAATTAAAAGCGCAGAAATAGCCGTTGAACGCTCCGGAATTGCCATTGAAATAGCAAAAGGCGCTTATTACCCATCGCTTTCTTTTGGCGCCGGAATAGGCACTTCATACCAGCACAATCAAGGAGATAAAGATGTTAGGCCAATTATAGATTCAAATAACAATGTTGTTTACGTACCTAACGGATTTGGAAAACAACTGGAAGACAATTTGGGATACAACTTCGGTTTCTCATTAAATATTCCGATTTTTAACCGATTTCAAACAAAATCAAGTGTAGCAAAAGCCCAGATAAACCAAGAAATAGCCACCCTGCAATTGCAAGACAAACAGGTCAAATTAAGGGAAACTATTGAAAAAGCCAATGCCGATGCAAAAGCAGCATTAAATCAATATATTTCAGCACAAAAATCGTTACTGGCCCAAAATGAATCCTTTAAAAACGCCCAGGTAAGTTATGACTCGGGTGTCATGACTTCATTTGATTTTGACCAAGTAAGAAACAGACAAGTGAATGCGCAATCGTCGTTGGCAAATGCAAAATACAATTTTGTTTTCAGAACTAAATTGTTAGAATATTATTTAGGAATTCCAATTGTCCTGGAATGATAATTGTTAATTTTTAATTCACGCAAACATCCAACGCAAAACGTTGGATGTTTTTTTATAAAAATGAAACGAGCATCATAAATTTTGATACACAAAGGAATGATTCATGGCGAACAGCATCTGTTACCACTAAAAAAATAAAATTTAAACAGATGAAATGAAGTATCTTTGTCTTTAAAAATCAAGAAATTGGCACTTATATTAAACATAGAAACTGCAACAAAAAATTGCTCTGTAAGCATCTCCGAAAATGGCGAAACCATTGCGTTAAAGGAATTAAATGACGGTAATTATTCGCATGCCGAAAAATTGCATGAGCTCATTAAGCAAGTTGTTTTAGAAGCAGGAATTGAATTATCAAATTTAAACGCCATAGCGGTAAGCAAGGGTCCTGGATCTTATACAGGATTGCGCATAGGCGTTTCAGCAGCAAAAGGACTCTGTTTTGCACTTGATCTTCCGTTAATTTCTGTTAATACGTTACAATCCTTAGCGCTTTCCGTTAACATTAACAAAGGCTATAAAATTCCGCTTTTAGATGCGAGAAGAATGGAAGTTTACAGCCAGGTTTTTAATGAAAAAACAGCAAAAATAAGGGAAGTCTATGCTGAAATTATTGATTCCAATTCCTTTTCTGATTATTTAAATGACCAAAAAGTTTATTTTTTGGGTGATGGTGCCGAAAAATGCAAGGAAATGATTGCCCATAAAAACGCTGTTTTTATCGACGGAAAATTTCCTTCAGCAAACGAAATGTCGGTTATTTCTTATGAAAAATATCTTAAAAACGATTTTGAGGATGTTGCCTATTTTGAGCCGTTTTATTTGAAAGAATTTATAGGAGGAATCTCAAAAAAGTAATTTAGTTTAAGGTATTATAATACCTAAATATCTGGATTAAATCTTCCTTTTTGTTTTTAAAACTAAGTTTATTTCTTTTAACAAAAGATTCAACTTCATTTGATTTGCTTGAGAATAATTTAAAGAAGTCTTTTTTATTTCTCGGCAACTCGGTTGAAGTATTGTTTTTGTAGCCAATAAAAAACGTGTCGATTGTGCGTTTTAAAGTAGGGGGCTTGTATTTATCTAATTCACTTTTAGCCTTTACTTCTTCATAAAAATTTATTTTTTCTTTTAACAGTAAAGAAATGTTTTTGCCCTTATTTAAAATCACAAAAAAACCAGAAGTAGTTTTATTATTTTCCTCATATGAAAATACTTGATATACTTTTTTGTCGCCAACAAAAGTAACGGGATATTCGAATTCTTTTGGCAAATAATAAAAAATTTCACCATCTCTTTCTACCTCAAACACATCTTTATATGCATTATATCTCATAGAATAAATTTCCTCACCATCTATGAGTTTAGCCGGAAGAAAATCATCATTAATATAACTTGTTCCAACTAAGCCTTCTGATTGTAGATTATATGAATTAATGGTTGTTCGTTCTAATATTTGATTAGAACCGGTTTGACTGAAACCTATAAAACTTACAAAAAATAGTAATGCTAACATGCAATTTTTAAAAGTTGTTTTCATTTGTTATAAAATTAGATTGAAAAGATAGTTTATTAAAATTAATTAATTGTTATATAAGTAAAGTGAGTTATAAAATTAGATTGAAAAGATAGTTTATTAAAATTAATTAATTGTTATATAAGTAAAGTGAGTTAGAAAAAGACTGAATCATTTAGACTTCAACTTGTGTTAAAATTAATAACAGTCCCATAATTGCCGGTACAGCCTGAACATAAAAAAGTTTTATTTTACGAGTGGTATAAGCCCCAAAAATACCTGCAATCATAATACAACTTAAAAAGAAAACAGCCAATTGCTCAAAATTAGTTTTATTGACAATGGCCCAAATAAGTCAGGCTGCCAAAAAACCATTATACAAACCCTGATTTTTAGCAAGTGTTTTACTGATTTTCGCTTCTTCTAACTTCATTTCAAATATTTTTAATCCTTTTGGTTTGTCCCAATAATACATCTCCAATATCATAAAATAAATATGTTCAAATGCCACCAAAGCAACCAAGAAAATTTGAATTGCTTTCATCTGTTAAAATTTTATTTTATAGCGGTAACAGCTGCTGTTCGCCATTAATCATTCCTTTGTGTATCAAAATTTGTAATGCTCGTTTCATTATTAGAATTTGATTTTTAATTGTGATAATGCGTTTTTGGTATTATTTTCCGGCAGCTGGCAAGCACCATCAACACAAACATAAATAAGCGTTTCATTTTCGTTAAAACGTCCTTCCATTAAGGGAATATTACTTTTTTTGGTACTTCCCGCAATTAATTTGTTAGGGATATAGTGCTGATTAATTTCTTTAAGTTGGTTTAAGGCATCTTTGCCGGAAATGGCAATTTCATAATAATCCCCAACAAAATTTGAAAGCAATTGTAACCAATTAGAATATCCAGAACCATTTTGTTGGGTTTTATCTTTTACATTCCGCAACATTTGTTCACTAACTTTCAGGTAATAACTATTGGAATAATAATGGCTCAGTTTAAATAAATTATTTGCCATAATAGAGTTTGAAGCCGGCATTACATTGTCTTCAATTTCCATTTTACGTGCAATTAAATTGGCATCCTGATTTGAAGCAAAGTAAAACATAGAACTTTCAATATCAAAAAAATGATCAAAAGTATAATCTGTTAATTGTTTGGCCATATTTAGCCAAGTTTCATTAAAAGTAGCTTCATACAAAGAAATATAGGCATCAATTACCGTGGCATAATCTTCCAAATATCCGTTTATCGTACTTTTGTCATTTTTATAACTGTGGTTTAAATTCCCCTCTTCCTGTAATTGTCTGGTATAAATAAATGTCGCATTTTTTATGGCAGCCTCTAAAAAACGAGGTTCATTAAAAACAGTGTAGGCGTCAACGTATCCTTTTAACATCAAGGCATTCCAGGAAGTTAATGATTTGTCATCGAGTCTTGGCCGTTCTTTTTTTGCGCGTTCCATCAGCAATATTTTTTGCCAGGAAACGACTTTATTTTCGAGTTCAGCTATTGAAATCACATGTTTTTTTGCAATTTCATCATCGCTGTTTTTTCTAATCAACACATAATTATCATGTTCCCAAAGTCCGTAGTAATTTACATTGTAATAGTCCGCAAACAAGTCATAATCCTTTCCTAAAATGGTTTTTAATTCATTTTGGGTCCAAACATAAAAAGCACCTTCTTCCAATTTGCCTTCGGAATTCAAGCTGTCGGCATCCAATGAAGAGTAAAAAGCACCTTCTTTGGTGGTAAGTTCCCTTTCAATAAATTCAAGTGTGTGGTATACCGTTTTTTTATACAATTCATTTTTGGTGGCTTGATAAGCTTCGGCATACAAACTCACCAATTGTCCGTTATCGTACAACATTTTCTCAAAATGCGGCACGTGCCATTTTGCATCAACCGAATATCGTGAAAATCCGCCCCCAATTTGATCGTAAATTCCACCATAAGCCATTTTTGTGAGGGAAGTATTCACATAATTTAAAATTTCATCATTCCCGGAACGAACCGCATAATTGAGTAAAAATTGGTAATTGTTTGGCATCGGGAATTTAGGCGCGCCTCTTCTTCCGCCCAAATCAACATCCATATATTGTTGCCATTCCTTTACTGATTTGTCTAAATCAACCAATGTAAAAGCTTCTTTTTTGGTGTTAAACGCCACCAAATCAGAATTTTTTACGCCTTCCGTTAATTTTTCGGCATATTCTATGGCTTTTCCCGGTGTTTCTTCATATAATTTTGCCAATTGCTCCAGTGCATTGATCCAATTGTCTTTGGGAAAATAAGTGCCGCCCCAAATTGGCCTCCCGTCTGGCAAAGCCACGCAGTTTAATGGCCACCCACCTCTGCCTGTAATTAATTGTATGGCATTCATGTACACCTGATCTATATCAGGACGTTCTTCTCTATCAACTTTAACACTGATGAAATATTTATTCATGACCGCAGCCACTTCCTCGTTTTCAAAACTTTCATGCTCCATCACATGGCACCAATGGCAGGAAGAATACCCAATGGAAATTAACAGCAATTTGTTTTCTTTTTTGGCAAGCGCGAGTGTTTCTTTATTCCAAGCGTGCCAATCTACAGGATTGTGTGCGTGTTGCAACAAGTACGGGCTTGTTTCATTAATAAGGCTATTGGTGAATTTATGTACAGGCATTTTAGTCGCGGTTTTATGATTACAATTCGTTAAAATGAGTAAAAAAAGAAAGTATATTCTATACATTCATTAATTTTTTTTATAAATATACTAAATTGTCAATTCATTAAGAAGCACCCAATTTTTGATATGGTTAAATTTAAGTCTTTTAGTAGTTAAATAAAAGGCAATACATGATATAGAAATACCGATAACCAGGTTTAAAATTGCTCCTCTATAAAATCAAATTTACTATATTTACATTGAAGCATCTTAAAGCATGAACTTCCTAATTTATTGTGAAAAGCTCCTTCCTTTTTTTATTTTTTTAATTCTCCTTTCAAATCACAAACCTAATATAAATGGACAACATTGAAATCAGAAAAGCTAACCAAACAGATATAGAACTCCTTCAAAATATTGGCAGACAAACTTTTTTTGAAAAATTTAAAGAAAACAATACTGAGGAAAATATGAACAAATATGCTGCGGAAGCATATAGTTTTGAAAAAACGGCAATTGAAATAAACAATGTGAACTCCCAATTTTATTTGGCAATTTTAAACACAAAAACAATCGGGTATCTGAAAATCAATTTTGGTGATGCCCAAACGGAATTGCAAGACCCAAAAGCGCTCGAATTAGAACGAATTTATGTACTCAAAGAATTTCAGGGGAAAAAGATTGGCCAGACACTTTTTGAGAAAACGCTTGAAATAGCAAAAAAGGCACAGGTTAGCTATGTTTGGTTAGGTGTTTGGGAAGAAAATTACAGAGCCATTAAATTTTATGAAAAAAATGGGTTGAAAGCATTTAGTAAACATATTTTTATGTTAGGTGACGATCCTCAAACTGACATTATGATGAAAATTGAACTCAACAGACCTAAAACAGTCTAAAAAAATATATTTTGGCATTCCCTGAAAGAAGTCCTTTTATATCTGTTAATCTCCTATATTTACCCCAAATTTAGGCAGGTCAGAGATATTAATAAGAATAACGGATGACAGATTTTTTTAACAATTTAATGCACGAATTTGAATTGCCGCTGGGAAATCCCGTGTTGGTATTCTCTTTAATTCTGCTTATAATTCTGCTTTCGCCTATTCTTCTAAGAAAATTAAATATTCCAGGAATTATTGGGTTAATTATCTCCGGAGTGATTGTGGGTCCTTATGGCTTAAATATCCTTGAAAAAAATTCGGCTGTCGACCTCTTTTCAACCATCGGTTTGCTTTATATCATGTTTATTGCCGGACTTGAACTGGACATGAACCAATTTAAAGCGAACAGAAACAAAAGTATTTTATTTGGTTTTTTTACGTTTATTTTTCCGTTAACCATCGGCTTCCCTGTTTGTTTTTATCTTTTGGGATATAACTTTAATGCAAGCTTGCTCACCGCCAGTATGTTTGCAACACATACGTTGGTTGCCTATCCTATTGTGAGCAGGTTAGGAATTTCTAAAAATCAGGCGGTTGCCATAACAGTTGGAGGAACCATCCTTACAGATACTGCCGTGCTAATTATTTTGGCGGTAATTGTTGGCAATAACGCCGGAAATTTGAACCAGGAATTTTGGATTAAATTAGGCGTTTCTCTGGCTATTTTTTCGGTCATTATGTTTTTTGTGATTCCTAAAATAGCAAAATGGTTTTTCAGCAAAATGGAAAGTGAAAAACATTCGCATTATATTTTTGTATTGGCTGTTGTTTTCTTTGCCGCATTTTTGGCCGAAGTTGCTGGAGTTGAACCCATCATAGGCGCTTTTGTTGCCGGATTGGCACTCAACAAATTGATTCCACATTCTTCGGCATTGATGAACAGAATTGAGTTTATAGGAAATTCACTTTTTATACCGTTTTTTCTGATTTCCGTTGGAATGATCGTTGATGTGAGTGTCATCACCAAAGGCACGGAAGCATTGATTGTGGCTGGAACGCTATCGGTTGTCGCCTTGTTTGGAAAATGGTTTGCTGCATTTTTTACGCAACAGGTTTTCAAATATTCAGCAGCGCAACGCCAACTTATTTTTGGGCTGAGCAGTTCTCATGCCGCTGCAACGCTTGCGGTGATATTGGTGGGTTTCAAAGCAGAAATTTTGGATGAAAATATCCTTAACGGAACCATCATTCTTATCTTAATCACCTGTATTGTGGCTTCTTTTGCAACGGAAAAGGCCGGCAAAAAAATCGTGATTGAAATGGACAATGATCCCTCCGATTTTAAAAGCACAAACAGCTTTAACAATGAACATATTCTCATTCCAATCGCCAATACAGAAAGTATAGAAAAGCTGCTCGAATTTTCAATTTTCATCAAAGAAAAAAAAGCAGCCAATCCTGTGTCCATTCTTTCCGTGGTTTCCAATAATGACGAAGCGGAAATTAACATTCTAAAAGCAAGAAAAATACTCGAAGAATTTGTGAAACAGGCTTCGGCATCAGAAACTAAAATTAATATCATAACCACCATAGACCATAATCCGGCAAGTGGCATCTCCCGCATTTCAAGAGAAATCATGGCAGATATCATTGTTTTGGGATGGCCAAAACATGCAGAATTGATAGATAAACTGATTGGCGAAAAAGTGGACAGTATCTTAAACAACACCAATAAAACCACCTTTATTTGCCATTTTGAAAAGCCTTTGGTTTGGCATAAAAGAATTGCGATTGTGGTGCCGCCTTTGGCTGAACATGAAAACGGATTTGATCTTTGGTTCACAAAAATGGCGAAACTGGCACAGGAACTCAGTATTCCCATTTTATTTTGTTGTAATGAAACGACCCAAAATTACACCTTTAAACTATTGAAAAAAGCGAAGTTAACGGTGTCAATTGCACCTTATTTATTTGAAAATTGGGACGACTTCTTTGTGATTTCCAAAACCATTCGCCAAGATGATTTGTTGGTCTTGGTTTGTGCACGAAAAGGAGCCGCTTCTTATATGAACCTGCTCGAAAACCTTCCGTCGAAACTAGAAACGCATTTTGAAAAAAACAGCCGTATCGTTATTTATCCGCAACAATTCAGCCAGCGCTTCAGCAATGTGCGTTATAATAATATTACGCCAGAACCATTGAGTAAGGGCATTGAAACCGTGCAAAAAATAGGACGCGGCATCGGAAACATATTTAAAAAAGATGACCACGGTGAAAGTTTGTAATCTGCTGGAAGTTAAATATTAAACAAAACATTAAAATGATAAAAAAAATATCACCCTTAAAAAAACAACTGGTTAAATTTACGCTTATTGGCCTTTTGGCAGTATCGATAGATTTATTGTTCTATTTCATTTTGTTGCACATGCTACCAGAAAAACTACTCCAAGTCGTAAGCAACGAAGCTGTTTCCAAAAGCATTTCGTTTATGTGTGGGATGACCGTAACCTATTTTCTCAATAAATTTTGGACCTGGAAAAAAAAGGACCGATCTGGAAAAAGAGTTTTTAAGTTTGCCGTTTTGTATGGCATCGCATTGCTTATAAACGTTGGCTCCAACTCGGCATTGTTATATGTTTTGTACCAATATAGAAATCTGGTCGATTTGCCTTTTAAATACTTTATTGCTTTTGTAGGCGCATCCGGCCTCAGTGCTTCAGTAAGTTTTATGGGACAAAAATTTTGGGTGTTTAAAACTTCCAATGCCATTTTAGTGCATTAAACCATTAAAGTAATTTTCTTAAAAACAAAAAAGCCAGGCAATTTGTCTGGCTTTTTGATATAAAATATAATAAGTTTTTAACTTAATGCATCTTTTATTCTTTTGATTGCTTCACGCAATTGCGCTTCTGAAGCGGCGTAAGATATTCTAATGCAAGTTGGAGCGCCAAAAGCATCACCTGTTACGGTTGCAACATTTGCTTCCGCCAACAAAAACATAGAAAAATCTGCGGCATTTGCTATTTTATAACCTTTTATTTCTCTTCCAAAGAAAGCAGAGACATCAGGAAACACATAAAACGCGCCTCCGGGTACATTTAATTTAAAACCATCAATTTCCTTAAGCAATGCAACAACAATATCTCTACGGTCACGAAATTCATCAACCATATATTTAATTTTAGAAACTGGCGCCTGTAAAGCGGCAATCGTTGCGCGTTGTGCAATGCTGTTAGCTCCAGAAGTAATTTGTCCTTGCATTTTTGTACATGCTTTGGCTATCCAATCTGGTGCTCCGATATAGCCAATTCGCCATCCGGTCATGGCAAACGCTTTTGCAACGCCATTAACGGTAATAGTCCTATCGTACATGTTCTCTATGGCCGCAAAACTAAAATTGGGCTCTCCGTAATTAATGTGTTCGTAAATTTCATCGGAAAGAATATAAATATTTGGGTGTTTTTCCAACACTTTTGCCAAAGCCCTGTACTCAGCTTCACTATAAATAGTGCCGCTTGGATTATTTGGCGAGTTGAAAAATATCATTTTTGTTTTAGGCGTAATAGCAGCTTCCAACTGTGTAGGCGTAATTTTAAAATCCGTTTCAACGGTGGAAGGGATTTCTACATAAGTCGCTTCCGCCAAAATAGAAATTGCCGAATAACTAACCCAATATGGCGCAGGCAACAATACCTCATCACCCGGATTTAACAACACCATGGCCACATTGGCAATAGATTGTTTCGCCCCGGTTGAAACCACAATTTGATTGGGCTGATAAGTTAAATGATTATCTCGTTTAAATTTTTCGCAAATCGCCATTTTTAAATCTACATAACCATCAACAGGACTATAAGAACTGTAATTGTCATGAATAGCCTGAATCGCGGCTTCCTTTATAAAATCGGGTGTATTGAAGTCGGGTTCTCCCAAACTTAAACTGATAATGTCTTTTCCTTGTTCTTTTAACTCTCTGGCTTTGGCAGCCATAGCTAAAGTTTCTGAAACCGGTAAGTTGTTAATTCTGTCTGATAGTTGGTTAGTCATAAAGAAAAATTTATGCGTACGCAGGTTTTTTACCCAGCGTTTTTAATTGATTAAAATGTTCTATAATTGCCTTTTGAAAAGTTTTATATTCGTTGTAAGGTAAATTAAATTCCAATGTGGTTTCCTTTACTATTTTTGCAATTTTTCCATAGTGAATATGGGAAATATGAGGGAAAATATGGTGTTCAACCTGATGATTTAACCCTCCTGTGTACCAAGAAATAAATTTATTTGTCGGCGCAAAGTTTGAAGTTGTGTACAATTGATGTACCGCCCAGGTATGCTCCAAATTACCTTCTTTATCGGGCAATGGCATTTCAGTTTTTGGAACCACATGCGCCAATTGAAAAACGACGCTTAAAATCATTCCTGCAGTGTAATGCATTACAAAAAACCCGATTAATACTTTCCACCAAGAAATGTCCAAAACCAATAGAGGCAAAACAATCCAGAGTAAATAATAAACCAGTTTGGTCACGATTAACGTGGTCCATTCCGCAGCTGGATTTGGAAATTTACCATAAGAAAGCTTGCGTTTCAAATATTTGCGCATTTGTTTAAAATCGGTTGTAATTGCCCAGTTAATGGTTAATAAACCATATAAAAAAATGGAATAATATTTTTGAAATTGATGTATTTTAAGCCATTTGGCATGTTTGGTAAAACGGATAATTCTGCCGGCATCAATGTCCTCATCGTGTCCTTGAATATTGGTAAACGAATGATGTAAAACATTGTGTTGCACTTTCCAATTGTAAACATTCCCAGCCAAAATGTAAATGCTGCTTCCCATTAATTTATTAACCCATTTTTTATTTGAAAAAGATTCGTGATTGCTATCGTGCATCACGTTCATTCCAACGCCAGCCATCCCAATTCCAATAACAACGGTTAATAAAAGTAGTGCCCATTGTGGCATGGAAACCGTTAATATTAAAATTAAAGGCACCAAAAATACACTAAACATGATGATGGCTTTGGTGTATAACCTCCAATTACCAGTACGTTGAATCTTATTTTCTTTAAAATAAGCATTCACTCTTTTATTTAGTGTCCTGAAAAAATTCGCGTTATCTGTTCGTGAAAAGCTGATAGTATTATTTGTCATAATTATATTTATCTGTCAATATATCTATTACATCTCCAAAATTACGCCATTTATGTTTTGTAAAAGAATTATTGTGAAAAATATAACATTTTTTCAAAAGATGTTAATTTAATTTTGGAAATAGTAATTTTGCACTCGCAATAGCACAAATATGGATATCATTTTAAAATATTTCCCCGAATTATCTGAAAATCAAATCTCACAATTTTCAAAATTGGAGGAATTGTATGCTTTTTGGAACGCCCAAATAAATGTAATCTCAAGAAAAGATATTGAGGAACTACATGTTCGGCACGTATTGCATTCCCTTGGAATTGCAAAAGTTCAGCCTTTTAAATCAGGCGCACAAATTTTAGATGTTGGAACAGGGGGTGGATTTCCCGGAATTCCATTGGCCATATTATTTCCTGAAGCCCGTTTCCATTTGGTTGACTCCATCGGAAAAAAAATTAAAGTGGTTAAGGAAGTTGCTGCTTCACTCGAATTAAAAAATGTAAAAGCTGAAGCTATTAGGGCTGAAGAAGTGAAAGGGGAATTCGATTTTATCGTGAGCCGAGCGGTTACCAATATGGATGAATTTGTAAAATGGACAAGAAATAAAATAGCAAAAAAACATCAACACGAACTTAAAAACGGAATTTTGTATTTAAAAGGAGGCGATTTAACGGAAGAGTTACAAAATTTCCCAAATGCCAAGCTATTTGATTTAACTAATTTCTTTGAAGATGATTTTTTTGAAACCAAAAAAGTGGTACATATTCCCTTAAAAAAGAAATGAGTTAATTAGCCAATTTGGCAATAAGCCAATGAGACGTTTTTTATTTTCAATTATAAAGATGACAAATGTTATGATTTATCCAAATAATAAAAGGTAAATTTGTCTGATATTAAATCGTAAAATTATGAGTCAAGAAAAAGCATGTTTGGTATGTAAAAAACCATCAACGGAAGTCCCGGTAACAAAATTTTATTATCAGGAAAGTGAATTTTACATCTGCCCGCAACACATCCCTATTTTAATACACCATCCTGAACAATTAAATGGTTTATTGGCTGGAGCCGACAAACTTCAGGGCGGATAAATCAAGGATTATTATAAATTATTACAAAAAAAAAAACGCGCCAATCGGCGCGTTTTTTTATTTAAAATTTATTACTTTTTAAATTTTGTGGAAATTTCCTTTCCAAATTCTCTCAATTTTTCAATGGCTGTTTCCACTTCTTTTTCCACAGTTTCAATCGTGCTTTCTTTCAAAAACGGATACTTGTAGTCTGTTGGCGGCACAAAAGTTTCTTTAATGGTACGGGTATTTACCCAACGCAATAAATTCCAAACAGAACCTGCTTTGTCATTTGTTCCCGATCCACGAGCGCCTCCAAAAGGCTGTTGTCCAACAACTGCACCTGTTGGTTTGTCGTTGATATAGAAATTTCCTGCGGCATTTTCCAATTTGTCGGTGGCAATGTCAATAACATATCGGTCACCACTAAAAATGGCGCCCGTTAATGCGTATTCACTGGTACTGTCAATAATATCCAAAGTTTCTTCCCATTTCTCATCTTCATAAATATAAATGGTCATTATTGGTCCGAACAACTCATTACACATTGTTTTGTATTTCGGGTTGGTGGTCACAATTACTGTTGGTTCAATAAAATAGCCAATTTCATCGCTATAACCGCCGCCAATGATAATTTCTGCGTCTGTATCTGCTTTCGCTTCTTCAATATAACCCGATAATTTTTTGAACGCTCGGTTATCGATTACTGCATTTATAAAGTTTGTAGTGTCCTCCGGAGATCCCATTTTAAAGGATTTTATATCTTTTTCGATGGAAGTTCTTATACTTCCCCACAAACTTTTTGGTAAATAAGCACGTGATGCGGCGGAACATTTTTGGCCTTGGTATTCAAAAGCACCTCTTGAAATTGCCGTGGCAACTTCTTGCGGATTCGAAGTTGGATGTGCCCAAATAAAATCTTTTCCTCCTGTTTCTCCAACAATTCTCGGATAAGATTTATAATTGCCAACATTCTTTCCTATGGTTTCCCAGAAACTATTAAATACAGGTGTAGAACCTGTAAAGTGAACACCCGCAAAATCGCGATTGTTTAAAACAACATCAGTAATCATCGCTGAATTGCCGGTTACCATATTGATAACTCCGTCTGGTAAACCTGCAGCTTTAAACAATTCCATAATTACCTGTGCAGAATATACTTGTGAACTTGCCGGTTTCCAAATCACCACATTTCCCATCAATGCCGGAGCCGAAGGTAAATTTCCTGCAATAGCCGTAAAGTTGAAAGGCGTAATTGCATATACAAAGCCTTCCAGCGCACGATATTCCATACGATTCCATATTCCTGTTGAAGATGTTGGCTGATTGCTGTAAATCTCTGTCATAAATTTTACGTTAAAACGTAAAAAATCGATCAATTCACAAGCGGCATCAATTTCAGCCTGAAACACATTTTTAGATTGCGCAATCATGGTTGCTGCATTCATTTTGTATCGAAAAGGCCCAGCCAATAAATCAGCGGCTTTTAAGAAAATGGCCGCTCTGTGTTCCCAGCTTGTTGCTGCCCATTTTACGCGTGCTTCCGCAGCTTTTTTAATGGCCAGTTCAATATGTTCTTTTTCGGCAGTATGGTATTTCCCCACACAGTGTTTGTGATCATGAGGAGGGTGAATATCTACAGTATTTCCTGTTCTGTATTCTTTTCCTCCAATATAAAACGGAATGTCAACCTGTTCGTTGAACATTTTTTTATAAGTGTCTATTAACGCTTTGCGTTCTGGAGTTCCTGGAGCATATGAATTTATAGGCTCATTAACTGTTTTTGGCACATTGTAAAATCCTGAAGCCATAGTGTCTGTTTTTAAGGTTTTTTAATTTAAATTTGTTTTGCAAAGTTACAAAATTGAATTTACTTTTTATATTAAGGCCTAATACTCAATAATCAAATTTTAATACCATGTGTACCGTTACTTTTTTGCCTTTATCCAACACCGATTTCATGCTGACTTCAAACAGGGATGAACAAAGGCTAAGAGAAACTTTACCTCCAAAAACATATAAAGAAAATGGCATTGAAATGCTGTTTCCAAAAGACAAAATTGCAGGTGGAACATGGATTGGAGTGAGTTCAAAAAAACGATTGGTTTGTGTATTGAATGGAGGTTTTACAAAACACAAAAGAAAGGACAGTTACAGCAAAAGCAGAGGATTGATTGCAAAAGAAATATTAAAAGAAAATGCCATTCAGCCTTACATTGAAAAACTTGATTTATTGGGCGTTGAGCCTTTTACCATAATTATTGCGGATTGGAATAACAATGAATTGAATTTGGTTGAACTGGTTTGGGATGAAAACCAAAAGCACATAACAAAACACAAAAACGAACCAAAAATATGGTCTTCCTCTTCTTTGTATACCGATGAAATTAAGAAATTACGCGAAAAACTGTTTCAAGAGTGGATTGCAGAAAATGATTTTACTTCATCTGCTGTTTTAAAATTTCATCATTCTGAAAATGGCGACAAAGAACAATCTATTTTAATGAAACGCGCTTATGTGGAAACCGTTAGTATCACATCAGTAAAAAAATCAGAAAATAAAATTGAAATGATTTACGAAGATTTAGCACATTCTCAAAAAACTTTAATCCGTTTTTAACCAACATTAAAAGACAATAAAACTTTTCTAAATAAAACTAAAATGCAAATTAATTTTTGTGATTTGGCAGCCATCTATAGTTTCCGCCATTGCGGATTTGGCTTTTAAAACCAATTGTGGTTTAATTATGGATACTGGAAACCATTAATTGAAAAGTGGGAATATAAACCTTAAAAGCGCTTGAGGTAGAAAAGTTTACCATATTGTAAAAACCTTTCATGGCACCAATAGGAGATGTTAGAAAGCAATTTGATTTATAGGTGTATTTTTCTGCCGGTTTTAATATTGGTTTTTTACCAATAACACCTGAGCCTTCAACAACTTCGTTATGGTTTAAAGAATCAAAAATTGTCCATTGACGTTCTAAAAGCTGAACGGTATCATTGCTTTGGTTCTCAATGGTAACTTCGTAGCTAAAAGCAAAATACAGTCTGAAATTTCGATAGCTTGTGCCTTCAAAATTAGAGGTTACTGAAATTTTAATGCCGTTTGTTACTTGTTGTACCATAGATACTTACTTTAATTTAAAAATTCAAAGATACTGAATTTTTAAAACAAATACTAGTTGTTTATTTTTTCTGAATTTCCAAAACCAACACCAATTACTTTTGTGTACCTGCTTCCAAATTTTTTAAAGTACACCAAAACTGTGTAATCATTTTCAGTTTGGTAAAAAGATCCGTCAATATCATGGTTGCTTATTGTTCCGTCAATTGATTTGGTTACGTATTGGTAATTGTAAAACCCCTGTTTCAAAAGGAGTTTGGTTTCATACAAGCCCAAAGTTTCATTGTATTCAAGTTTATTTGCATCGTTTAACTGCCAGTTGTTAAAATTTCCACTCACATAAATAGCCTTTCCATCAAGATTGTTAGAACATTTTAATGAAAAATATACCCAGCTGTAATCGGCATCCGTGTTATTATTTTCACCGGTTAATGTTCTAATTACAAAATTTCCGTTTACATCGGGATATAAAGTATAAGGCTGGTTTCTTTTTTCTTCATCAGTAAACAAATAGGTGTGGTATAATTCTTCGCCCAATTCAACATTGGCAATATTTAAGGAGGTATTTCTGATGGATTTGGAATCGAAATATAAAAATTCATTTCCTCCCCAAAAACTTGTTTCCTTATTGTATTTGTAAAGCAATTGGTTTCCTCTATAAAATTGGGGCTTTAAGCCTGTAATGGTATTTTGCCAATTGTTATTTTGAAGAATTACCGGAATAATTTCTTCACTAGGATTGTTAATCAGCATATTTGGTGTATTGATGGTAAATTCAACAGATTGTTTTGTGTCGATATAAAAAATATCCCTGCTTTTGTAAACAGCAACGCCAACGGTGACCTTGGGTTCATAAACCACAAAAAGACGTTTAAAAACCACTTCTTCCTCTTCATTTAAAACAGCAATTTCATAATTTCCCGAAATTTTAAGTTTCGTAGTTTCATTTGGGATTGCTAACCTGTAATTGGTATAGGGTTGCAAGGTGTTAAATGAATTTTCATAATCCCTAATTCTGTCTTCAGCGAACCCATCAATAAATTCGGATTCTACTAAGTTAGAGCTGCTCCAATCCAATTCACAATGCTCAATTTTATAGGAATATGTATGTTCATCGGCATTTAAATCGTCAAATGTCAACATTAATTTTTCTCCCAGCCGAACTATTGGCGCATAGGAATTTATGGCCGCCGGTTTTAATATGATGGTTTTAATATGTTCAGCATCCTTAAACTCATTTTGAGAAAACCCGAATTGGATCGAACACAAAAAATAAAAAAATATAAAGCTATTTTTAACCATAAAAATAAATTTTAACACAACCATTTTTACAAAATTGGTATTGTAAATTTAGTGCTAAAAGTACTAAAACTATACCATAATTGCCATGAACAAGTTTTTATATGAAAATATGATAAAAAACATAGAATACTAATGTATAAATTGTATTTTTGCTCCGTTTTTTAAAGACTATTAAATAAACTTAAGATATATGTCAAAGGACATTCATATTAAAAAAGGTCTAGATATTAAGCTAAAAGGTGAGGCTCAAAAAGTTACCGAAAAAGCAATAACTAGTGATGTTTACACATTAAAACCTGAAGATTTCCACAGTATTATCCCTAAATTATCCGTAAAAATTGGCGCAATTCTAAAAGCTGGAGAAGCCGTGTTTTATAATAAAGCTAATGAGGAAATGAAATTTCCATCACCGGTTAGCGGAGAAGTGGTGGATATTATTCGCGGGGAAAAAAGAAAAATATTGGCCATTAAAATTAAAGCCGATTTGGAGCAACAATTTGTTGATTTTGGCGTAAAAGATGCTAAAGCCATGGAAGCCGAAGAGATTAAAAGTCATTTATTGGCATCCGGTTGTTGGCCTTTTATCAAACAAAGACCTTATGACGTAATTGCGAATACGGCAAATACACCAAAAGCCATTTTTGTTTCTGCTTACGCCAGCGCTCCTTTAGCGGCCGATTACGATTATGTTTTGGCCGGAAAAGAAAAAGAGTTACAGGCAGCTATTACTGCCTTAAGCAAATTAACCACCGGTGAAGTCCATGTTTCTGTAGGTAAAAATGCAAACTCACCTTTGGCAGGACTGAATAATATAAACTTGCATAAAGTTTCAGGCCCGCATCCTTCCGGAAATGTAGGTACGCAAATTGCTAAAATCGATCCCATAAATAAAGGGGAAACAGTTTGGACAATCAATCCACAAGATTTAGTAATTATTGGAGAATTGCTTTTAACAGGTAAATTTAATGCCGAACGCACCATTGCATTGGCAGGTTCTTCCGTTGAAACGCCTAAATACTACAAAACAAAAATTGGCGCAACAATTACTTCTTTAGTTGACAAAAAACTAAAAGGAAATAACAACAGAATTATCAGTGGCAATGTTTTAACGGGCAAAGCCAAAAATATTAAAGAAAATTTAGGGTATTATGATAATCTAATAACCGTAATCCCTGAAGGAAACGACTACGAGTTATTTGGTTGGTCACTACCGGTATTCAATAAAATATCTACCTCAAGAGCCCTAACTTTTTCATGGTTATTCCCAAATAAAAAGTTTGATTTAAATACCAATACAAATGGCGAACACAGAGCCTTTGTAGTTACCGGAGCTTATGAAGAAGTTTTTCCGTTAGATATTTATCCTATGCAAATTTTAAAATCCTGTTTATATCAGGATTTAGACGAAATGGAACAATTGGGAATGTATGAAGTGGCGCCTGAAGATTTTGCCCTAACAGAATTTGTTTGTGTTTCTAAACAACCACATCAGGAAATTATAAGAAAAGGGTTAGACTTAATGTTAAAAGAAATAGGATAAGGTTATGGGATTAAAAGAAAAATTACATAATATAAAAGTAAAAGGTGAAGGCAAAAAGTGGTTGCCCGCTTTTGAAGCTGTTCATACTTTTTTATATACACCCAATGAGACTACGCACTCAGGTGGGCACATAAAAGGAGCCGATGATTTGAAGAGAACAATGAGCATGGTAGTGTTGGCACTAATACCTTGTTTGATATTTGGAATGTTCAATACAGGTTTTCAACACTTCAAAGCATTTGGCGAACCGGTAGCTTTTTTATCTATTGATGCCTTTTGGTTTGGTTTTTTAAAAGTACTGCCACTTGTTGTGGTTTCTTATGTTGTTGGGCTTGGAATTGAGGTTCTTTTTGCAATAATTAAAGGACATGAAGTTGAAGAAGGCTATTTTGTAACGGGAATGTTAGTTCCATTAATTGTTCCTATAGATATACCACTTTGGATGCTTTCTGTAGCTGTTATTTTTGGTGTAGTCATAGGAAAAGAAATATTCGGGGGAACCGGAATGAATATTTTAAATCCGGCATTAACCATTCGTGCATTTTTATTCTTCGCCTATCCAACTTGGATGAGTGGCGATAAAGTTTGGGTTTCAGGGGCTGTAGAAAGGGCTAATGAAATTATGGAAGGTGCAAATCTCGACGCTATCTCCGGTGAAACCATTTTGGGAAGTTTGGCACAAGGCAAAGAAGTTGTGTATTCTGTTTATGATATGTTTTTCGGATTTATTCCTGGTTCTGTAGGCGAAACTTCAACATTCTTAATATTATTGGCTGGTTTATTCTTGATTTTTACAAAAATTGCAAGTTGGAGAATTATGTTATCAGCTGCTTTAGGAGCTTTGGTAATGGGGCTTATTTTTAATACTGTTGTTGATACAGGGATTATTTCAGAAGGAAGTAAATTTTATGGATTAATGAGTACTGAATTTTGGCGCCACTTACTAATTGGTGGATTTGCATTTGGAGTTGTATTTATGGCTACAGATCCTGTTACAGGATCTCAAACAAACAAAGGAAAATGGATTTATGGATTTTTAATTGGTTTTATTTCTATTTTAATCCGTGTATTCAACCCTGCGTATCCAGAAGGTGTGATGTTAGCAATCTTATTAATGAACGTATTTGCACCTACCATTGATCACTATATTGTGCAAGGGAATATGAAGAGAAGATTAAAACGTTTAAAAGTAAAAACAGCATAACAAAATGGCAATAAATACAGATAAAAACTCGTATACAGTGCTTTTCGCAACAGCAATGGTAATTGTTGTTGGAACGTTACTTGCTTTTGTAGCTTCTTATTTTAAAGAGCAAATTACAGAAAATAAGCGTATTGAAAAGCAACAAAATATTTTATATGCCATGGGTGTAAATGAAAATGATGAAACTAGTGTTGAATTTGTTTCAAAAAGTGTTGTTGGACAAGAATTTTCAAAATATATAACCAAACAATATGTTGTAATAGGAACAGAAGCTGTTGAAGATTCAAAAGCATATTTAATAGATATTAAAAAAGAAGCAGCAGCGGCAAAAAACCCTACATACAAAAGAAGACTTCCTTTATTTGTTGGAGAAAAGGACAATGCTACATTTTACATTATTCCTGTTCGTGGGAAAGGTTTGTGGGATGCTATTTGGGGTTATGTTGCAATAGATAATCAATTGGTTGTACAAGGTGTGTTTTTTGACCACGCCGGTGAAACTCCTGGTTTAGGATCAAACATTAAGGAACGTTTTTTTATGGATGATTTTAAAGGCGAGCATTTTTTAGATGGTGAAACATTTAAAGGAATTACAGCTTCTAAAGGAAATTCTGATCCAAAAAACAAAGACAAGCTAGATTTTGAAGTTGATGCTATTGCAGGAGCTACAATTACTGGTGATGGAATTTCAGCAATGCTTAAAAAAGATTTGCAGTTGTATTTGCCATATTTAAAAACATTAAAACAATAATTTATGGGACTTTTATCAAAAAAAGACGCAAAATTAATTACCGACCCATTAGCAGATAATAACCCAATTACTATTCAGGTATTAGGTATTTGTTCTGCTTTAGCAATTACGGCCGATTTAAAAGCTTCAATTGTAATGTCAATTGCTGTATTATTTGTTCTTGCAATGGGAAATGTGTTAATTTCATTAATGAGAAATATTATACCCTCAAAAATCAGAATTATTGTTCAGTTAATTGTTGTTGCAACATTGGTAATTATAGTTGATTTAATTTTGAAAGCTTTTGCGTATGAATTAAGTAAAACATTATCGGTATTCGTTGGGTTAATTATTACAAACTGTATAATTATGGGGCGTTTTGAGGCGTTCGCATTAGCAAACGGTCCTTGGAGATCTTTTTTAGATGGAATTGGAAACTCGTTAGGTTATGGGGTGATATTAGTAATTGTAGGTTTCTTTAGAGAATTATTAGGTTCTGGAACTTTACTTGGAATTAAAGTTTTAGGTGATCCAATTGAAAAAACAGGTGTTTATGCTTATGGTTATGAAAATAACGGATTTATGTTATTGGCACCAATGGCTTTAATTACATTAGGAGTGATCATTTGGGTTCAACGTTCAAGAAACACTGCATTAATAGAAAATTAATATAATTAGTTTTCTGTATTAATAAAACAGGAACTAAATACTAAAATATATGGAACATTTAGAATTATTTTTTAAAGCAATATTCATAGACAATATGGTATTTGCAACATTCTTAGGAATGTGTTCGTACTTAGCCGTTTCTAAAAAAGTAGCAACAGCTGTTGGTTTAGGTGCTGCTGTAATTTTTGTAATGGCTATAACTGTGCCGTTAAACTGGTTATTGGATCAATATTTATTACAAGAAGGTGCTTTAAGTTGGTTAGGTGAAGAGTATGCTGAGTACGACTTAAGTTTCTTATCATTTATCATGTTTATTGCAACAATAGCAACAATGGTACAACTGGTTGAAATCATTGTTGAGAAATTTTCTCCTGCATTGTACAATTCTTTGGGAATCTTTTTGCCTTTAATTGCTGTAAACTGTGCCATTTTGGGAGGTTCATTATTTATGCAATCTCGTGAAATTGAAACCTTAGGATTGGCTTTTAATTACGGTATAAGTTCAGGTATTGGTTGGTTTCTAGCAATTTTAGCTATTGCAGCAATTCGTGAAAAAATTAGATACTCAAATGTACCAGGACCATTAAGAGGTTTGGGAATTACCTTTATTATTACTGGTTTAATGGCCATTGGATTTATGAGTTTTGGAGGAATGTTAACTGGAGGTGATGAAGTGGAACAAACTACAGAACAAACAGCGGTTGTTGCACCTAGTATAAATAAGGTAGAGGTTACAAAAGAAGCTATTGACATAGCTAAGAACGAAAAAGAAATTATAGAATAATGATCATATTAGCAGTAAATACAGTAAATACAATTTTAGCAACAGTAATAGCTTTTTTAGTTATAACACTATTATTGGTTGCATTATTATTGTTTGTAAAACAAAAGTTATCGCCTTCAGGCCCCGTAAAAATTAGAATTAACGGCGAAAAAGAAATTGAAGTAGCTTCAGGAAGTTCATTATTATCAACTTTAGGAAACGCTAAAATTTTTTTACCATCAGCTTGTGGAGGTGGTGGAACTTGTGTTCAATGTGAATGTCACGTTCATTCTGGGGGAGGTGAAGCTTTACCAACTGAAACACCACATTTTACCCGAAAAGAATTAAAGGACGGAATCCGTTTAGCTTGTCAAGTAAAAGTTAAACAGGATATGGATATTTCAATTCCTGAAGAAGTATTTGGGATTAAAAAATGGGAAGGAACGGTTGTCCGTAATTATAACGTTGCATCATTTATAAAAGAATTTGTTGTTGAAATCCCGGAAGATATGGGCTATAAAGCCGGCGGATATATTCAAATTGAAATTCCTCCTTGCGAAGTCAATTTTTCAGACATGGACATTACAGCGCATCCGGAAGAACATGAAACACCGGATAAGTTTAAAGAGGAATGGGACAAATTTGCCCTATGGCCTTTAAAAATGGTAAATAAAGAAACTGTTATTCGCGCCTATTCCATGGCTTCTTACCCTGCAGAAGGAAAAGAAATTATGTTGAATGTGCGTATAGCCACACCCCCTTTTGACAGGGCTAAAAATGGATGGATGACTGTAAACCCAGGTATTGCATCATCTTATATTTTCTCTCGTAAAGCAGGTGATAAAGTAGTGATTTCAGGACCTTATGGTGAGTTCTTTATCAATGAATCTGATTCTGAAATGTTATATGTGGGCGGTGGTGCCGGTATGGCCCCAATGCGTTCCCATTTATATCACCTTTTCAAAACACTTAGAACAGGAAGAAAAGTAACTTATTGGTATGGAGGTAGATCCAAACGTGAATTATTCTACACAAATCACTTTCGTGAACTAGAAAAAGAGTTCCCTAACTTTAAATTTTATCTGGTACTTTCTGAACCAATGCCAGTAGACAATTGGGTGACTAAAAAAGACATAAACGATCTTGAAGGAGACGGTTTTACAGGTTTCGTGCACAATGCGGTTATCAATGAATACTTATCTAAACATGAGTCGCCTGAAGATATTGAATTGTATTTTTGCGGACCGCCATTAATGAATCAGGCAGTTCAAAAAATGGGTCAGGATTTCGGTTTGGCTGATGAAAATATTAGATTTGACGACTTTGGAGGTTAATCCAAGAAATCAAAAAATAAGAAAACTAAATCCGATACCTTTGTGTCGGATTTTTTTATGTTACCCGTTTTAAAAATGAGCAGACCACTTACAACTCAGGAATTACATAATTTGGGAATGAATATCGTTGGAAAAGATTTAGAAGCAAAAGGATACGAATTTATAGCCATTAACAGCCAATTAAAAATGAACCCACAGTTTGTGTGCATTGATAAAAATAGCGTCCGTTATTTTGTGGTTATAAAAGTAGTTGCCATTTCTCAATACCACATCCCCTATGACGTTATTTGGATGGAAACCATAAAACTCCACGCGCAAAAAAATAAGGCGAAAGTGCTGTTTGCAAATGTAGGATTGGGGAACGCAACCAATAAAGAGGAAACGCCTCATTTAAATTCAGCGTACTTGATGCAATATGAAGGTTTACAACTATTGGATGTGGAATTAAACTAAACTTCTCCATTAAAAATTAAACAAAAAAAACACGCCATCGGCGTGTTTTTAGTAAAAGTTTATATAATCAATTACTCAACTTTATTTTCCAATAATTTAAAGAATTGATCTAATTTAGGCATTAAAACAATACGAGTTCTTCTGTTTCTGGCTCTTCCATCAACAGTGGCGTTAGATTCTAATGGCATATATTCACTTCTACCTGCAGCAATTAAACGACTTGGTTTAATATTAAAATCATTTTGTAAAACTCTAATAACAGAAGTTGAACGTTTAACACTCAAATCCCAGTTGTCTTTCATATCTGAAGTGCTGATTGGCATGTTGTCGGTATATCCTTCAACCATAACCTCTAAATCAGGTTGGGCAGCAATAACATCAGCAACTTTTTTCAAGACTCTTTTTGCATCATTAGAAATCACATGGCTTCCACTTTTAAATAACAATCTGTCGGCAATTGAAATATATACCACAGTTTTTTCTACATCAATTTGAATGTCTTCATCAGTAAAACCATCTTTAAGAACACTTTTCAATTTAAATCCTAATGCCAAATTCAAAGAGTCTCTTTTGGTAATCGCTTTCTGAATATATTGGATATATTCATCTTTTTTTCCCATTTGGGTTAAAGTTTCTTTAATGTTATCTGAAGCTGATTTAGATAAAACAGTTAAATTTTCAACATATTCCAATGTTTTTTCTTTGTCCTTTCTCAAATCCGCTACTTGCTGATTTAAAGCAGAAATTCTGCTTTCACTTTCAATTCTGCATTTCATCAAATCAGCTTTGGTGTCAACCAATTCTGAACTTGTTTTGTTGTAGTTGTTTTCCAAATCAGTGTATTTCTTTTGCGAAACACAAGAAGTTAAAAAAATGGATGCTACAAGCATCAAAATTCCAATTTTCTTCATAATTTATATTGTTTTTAGTGTGAAACAAAAGTAAATAAAACTAAGTACCGTTTCTTAAATTATAGTTAATTTGTGATATTTTTAAGAAAAAATAAAACTTTATATTTACCATTCACTTTCGTTAATAATCTAATAACAACTGAAGTTATGAAAAATTGTCTGCTTACCCTATTTTTATTGATATTTCTTTCTTGTGGGAATCATGAAAGCGACCTAAAAATAATAACAGGAAACGCCATAGGAACCACCTTCACAGTTCGTTATCTTGATGCTGGAGGCAACAATTATGAAACCAAAATCGACAGTTTAATTGCCGTAATTAACAAATCTGCTTCCACTTATATTCCAACTTCGGATCTTTCAAAAATAAATAAAGGAGACACCACTGTTTTGGTTGATGCCAATTTAAAGGAGGTTTTTACAAAATCAGAAAAAATTTTTAAAGAAACTGAAGGTGCTTTTGATCCAACCATTGGTATATTAGTGAATGCTTGGGGATTTGGCCCTGAAAAACCAATTGAAAATCTGGATTCCCTAAAAGTTACAGCACTTTTAAAATATGTTGGTTATGAAAAAGTTCAGCTCGAAAACGGTAAAATAAAAAAATTATACCCCGAAATTTATCTGGATTTCAATGCGATTGCCAAAGGCTATTTGGTTGATATGGTTAGTCGAATGTTTGAAAAAAACGGTGTTGCAAATTATATGGTTGAAATTGGCGGTGAAATTAGGGCAAGAGGCCAAAATGAAAAAGGAACACTTTGGAAAATAGCCATTGAAAATCCAAATACCGACGGAAGTCGTTCTTTTGCAACCGTTATTGAACTTAGAGATGAATCCATTGCTACTTCAGGAAATTACAGAAAATTCAAGATTAAAGAAGACGGAACTAAATATGTGCACACTATAAATCCAAAAACAGGGTACGCCAAAGAAAGCAATTTGCTGAGTGCATCAGTAATTTCAAAATCGGATTGTGCAGATGTTGATGGCTATGCCACTGCTTTTCTGGAAATGGGGTTTTATAAATCGAAAGATTTTTTAAAAAACCATCCTGAATTAAAAGCGTTTCTGATTTTTATTAACGAAAAAGGAGAAATGCAAACTTACAAAACCGACAATTTTGAGAATTAACTTATTTAAAGCAAACGGGTAAAATTTCACCTTTTGTTAAACAATATTTCTCTACGAGTTCTGAAGAAATTTTTTCTGAATAATTCACTTCGTCAACATTAAACCCAACAGCCCGTAAGCGATCAAAATAATCTTTTCCATAAACACGAACGTGATCATATTGTCCAAAATGTTTGGTGCGCTCTTCAGGATTAGTGATTGAAAAATCTTCGTAGGTTTTTTCTCGTTCCAAATCTTGCGGAATTTGAAAAATGCCCAATCCGCCAGGTTTTAAAACCCTGAATAATTCACTCATTGCCTTTTTATCATCTTCAATATGCTCTAATACATGATTGCAAAAAACAACATCAAAAGAATTTTCTTCAAAAGGCAAATCGCATATATCTGCTTTTATATCAGCAATTGGGGAATATAAATCGGCTGTTAAATAATCTAAATTTTTAAGGTTTTTAAACCGTTTTAAAAAACATTGTTCAGGAGCAATATGCAATACTTTTTTAGAAGCCGTAAAAAAATCGGTTTCATTTTTTAAATACAACCAAAGCAATCTATGTCTCTCCAAGGAAAGTGTGCCTGGCGCTAAAGCGTTTTTTCGCTGCTTTCCATAGCCATAAGGCAAGAAACTTCTAAAACCTTTGCCGTCAATCGGGTCAGTATAGCGAGAGCCCCGCAAATATCTTGACAATAACGGACTAACCCAATAACTAACTTTAATGAGTATTGGGCGAGGTATTTTGTTGAGTATTAATTTGAATAATCCTTCCACTTATTTAAAATCTTCTCTGGTTGGGGAAAATACATCTGTTACTTTACAATTTGTTAACGCCTTTCCACTATGAATAACATTTGAAGGAATATTGGCAATCATTCCGGGTGCCAAAATTGTTGAAATATTGCCAATAACCATTTCCAATTTTCCTTCAATCACTTGAGTCGATTGTTCATGGATATGTGAATGTTCAGGTAAAATGGCACCTTCTTCAATCTCCCAAAAAGCAATTGTAAAACTATTGGTGTGAAAAAATCGGCCTTTAAAACCTTTTTGAATTTCTTTCTGTTCAATGTTGGAAATATTCTGAATCATTTTTTTATGGTTTACTGTCTGAATTCCTTTTCTTCATCACTTACTATTCCCAAGGCTTCATAAATATAGCTAAATGTCGAAAGTAATTCGGGTTTTCCGTTTACAATGGCAACATCATGCTCAAAATGCGCACTTGGTTTGCCGTCTTTTGTTAAAATAGTCCAGCCATCATTCAGTTGATTAATTTGATGCGTCCCTAAATTTACCATAGGCTCAATGGCAACCACCATTCCTTCAGTAAATTTTTTTCCTCTTCCTCTGAACCCATAATTTGGCATCTCAGGATCTTCATGCATTTCCTTTCCCAAACCGTGCCCAACCAATTCACGAACAATTCCAAAGCCCTGTTTTTCACAATAACGCTGAATGGCATAACCAACATCTCCAACCCTATTGCCTGCTCTAAACTCTCGGATTCCCACATATAGGCTTTCTTTGGTGACTTTCAACAATTTTTTGATTTCCTCATCAACTTCCCCAACTTCAAAAGTATAGGCATGATCTCCATAAAATCCGTTTTTTAAAGCACCGCAATCGATCGAAATAATATCGCCTTCCTGCAAAGGTTTGTTGTTTGGAATGCCGTGAACAATTTGAGCGTTCGGGCTCATACACAAGGTATTTGGAAAATCATACAATCCCAAAAAGCCCGGTATAGCACCTTGATCTCTAATAAATTCTTCTGCCAATTTATCTAAATACAACGTAGTAACACCTGGTTTTACTTCTTTCGCAATAACCCCTAAAGTTTTTGAAACAATTAGGGCACTTTCGCGCATCAATTCAATTTCAGCTCTCGTTTTAAGTTTAATCATTCTATCATAAAATTTATGTTGCAAAGGTACTTCAAAAAAATATTTTTTAGGCTTGCTTTTTCTGAAAATACCCTTCGTTAAAAAATAGCCCAAAAAATGATTTAAAACAGTTTTTTTGCCCAAAATCAGTTGTACATTTGAAAAATAATTATTTGATTGATATCTATGTATAAAGCAGTTAGTGCAGCAGAGGCTGTGAAAATTATTAAATCGCACGACCGAATATATATTCAGGCAGCAGCAGCAGCACCCCAAGAATTGATAAACGCCATGTCTGCGCGTCACGAAGAACTCAGGGGCGTAGAAGTTTGCCATTTACACACCGAAGGAGATGCTCCTTATTCCGATCCAAAGTACAGAGACAGTTTTCATGTTAATTCGCTGTTTATTGGTAAAAACGTGCGTCATACGCTTAAAGCCGGAAACGGTTCATATACACCGGTATTTTTAAGTGAAGTGCCCAATTTATTTAAACGAAATATTCTTCCTGTTGATGTTGCCCTTATTCAGGTTTCTACGCCCGATAAGCACGGCTATTGTTCTCTTGGCGTTTCCGTAGAAGCCATTTTGGCGGTCATAGACAATGCAAAGCACGTAATTGCGCAAATAAACGAGCAAATGCCTAGGGTTCACGGTGAAGGTATTATTCATATTTCTGAACTGGATACTTTTGTTGAAGTGAATATGCCCATTCATGAACATTCTATGGCAGAACCAACACCTATAGAAAATAAAATTGGTGGTTTTATTGCTGAATTAATTGAAGACAGAAGTACATTGCAAATGGGCATTGGAAACATTCCAAATGCTGTTTTGCACCAGTTAGGCAATCATAAAGATTTAGGGTTGCACACCGAAATGTTTTCTGACGGAGTCATTGATTTAATTTTAAAAGATGTGATTAACGGGAATTATAAAGGTGTAAATGCCGGTAGGGCTTTAGCTACATTTTTAATGGGGTCAAAACGCTTGTATGATTATGTAGATGACAATCCGTTTGTTGAATTGCGGTCTTGTGATTATGTGAATGATGTTTCTGTTATCAGACAAAACCCCAAAATGATCTCTATAAATTCAGCTATTCAAGTTGATTTAACCGGACAGGTTTGTGCGGATTCTATTGGAACAAGATTGTATTCGGGCGTTGGCGGACAAATGGATTTTATTAGAGGTGCCGGTTTAAGTGAAGGTGGAAAAGCCATTATTGCCATACCTTCAGTCACTGAAAAAGGAATCAGCAGAATTGTGCCTTTTTTAAATAAAGGCGCAGGAGTTGTAACCACAAGAGCTCATGTTGAATATATTGTTACCGAATATGGTGTTGCCAATTTATATGGAAAAACAATTAAACAAAGAATAAGTGAACTGGTTAAAATAGCGCATCCTTCGCATAGAGAGGCAATTGACAGAGAATATTTTGAAGCAACAAGAATATAAAAAATAACCCAAAGATGAAAAAGTCGGAATTTCAACAGTTGAAATTCCGACTTTTATTTTAGTTGAAATGAGATTTTAAATCACGCTAAAAATCGAAATACCAATTGAAAACATCGGTTTTTAAACCGAAGGATATCCAAGTTGAATTTGATTTTAGAAAACCATTAGCCGGCGCTATCGGATCAAACTTTCGATAAATTAAACCGCCAAATAATTTTAAATTGGTAGCTGGATTAACCAAATAACCCAATTGAAAATCTCCTATAAAAACATTGGCAGTATTTCCCTGACCTATTTTATTTCCGTAATCCGAAACTCTGTTATCATTGTCTGCATAAACATCCCCGCCGTAACTTTTAGTATCTGTTACATCAGCGAAATCAAATCCTTTTTTTCCGATTACTATTTTTGTGTTTGCAAACCAGCGATTTTTAGTGTAATTCAAAATTCCGATGGCTTCCCTAAAATTGGCACCCCATAAATGCGCCAACGGTTCGTTGTTATGTCCGAAATTAAGATTTAATTCATCGTGGGAATAAGTATATGGACGTACCGCATTAAATTCGGCTTGTAAAAATAAATTTTCAATATGAAAAGCATTGTAATATTTTGCGCCAAACTGAAATCCGAATTTATTAGCCCACCATCCGTTGCTACTTGTCATTTCACCAACTCTAAAATCGTCCAACAGCAATTGGGAATATAAGGTAATCACTTTCATCTTATATTTTAAGCTTAATCCGAGCGTTGTATTACCCGCTCTTGAACCTGTCGCAAACTCCACAGCAGAATAAAAAATAAGCGGATTTATATAATTGATGTCGAAACCTCTGTTGTTCGCATCATCCCAAATAACGCTTTCAAACAATCCAATATTAAATTTTTTCGTAACATTCCAGTCCAAATAATGCATGGCCATATATTTTTGCTTGTAAGCGCCATCAACTGTCAATTCCGGTCTTACATCCTGCATCCACATAAAAAAATTGGTGTATTTTATTTTCCAAAAATTGGTTGAAATTTTAAAATAAGGATAAGGTGAAGCTACATCAGATAAAAATAAGGAACGATAACCATCACCAATAAAATTTTTGCCTCTTCCAAACTGAAAATTAAAATGTTTGCTTGGCGCATAGGAAATATAGGCTTCTGCTACAGGATAGTCGTAAGCATCTTCCTGAAATGGTTTCGCAATGCCACGTCCCGGAATAATGGCAGGATTTCCTCCGGCAGGTTTTATGGATTGTGCATAATCATTTACGTAAGATGCAAATCGGCCCTGACTTTCATAAAAACTTGTCGAAAAACTAAAATTCTTGCCAATTCCTCCATTTACCTGAATGGCGCGTGTATTGTTATACGTTTTTAGGCCTTCACTGTCTTTTCCTAGTTGTAAATCAACTAAAGGGTCTACGGTAAACCAAAAGTCTTTCCCTTGAACATATGCCATATGTTCATTGAACAATTTCCTGCCGAACCAAGTTGATTTTGGTGTGATTAATTTGTTTTTCAAGGCATCCAAATCAACATATTCACGTACTTCATTATATAAATAAGGTTTTACCGCGGTGTGGGAATTGCTGGCATTATTTAAATAGGCATCGTATGCGTTGTAAGTTGCGTGTGTGAAAGGAATATTCAGTTCACTTTTGTGTTCGGGAAATAAAGTGGTTTTGGGCTCATCAAAAGTTAATTCTTCATGAGGTATTGCAAATTCTGCAACAACTTCTTTTTTGGTAATTACCTCTTCTTCATTATCTTGCAAAGGAATTTTTAAAGGAAGTACAAACTGCATTTCAATAGCATGATTGTTATATTTTGCAGGCGTTATTTTTGGCAGCGTATCAAAAACGCGTTCAATTTCTTCTTTCAATTCCTTGTAAGGGGAATTCACATAGATGACTTTAAAATTTCCCGAAGCATCCACTAAAAAAATAATATTGGTGGTTGCTTTAAAATTATCCCTTTTTAAGTTTTCAGGAACTTTAAATTCCGATATCACTGCAGTTTTAATATGATTTCTGAAGCAAGTCGCCAATTCAGAAATGTCAACATCATCACATTCTTTAAAAACCGGGTACTTTTCTATTTGAGAAAATACTGAAATGGATGAAAAAAGCAGTAGAAAACTTAAAAATATCTTGTTCATTGTAAATTATTTCGAGATTTTTATAACTTTATTGTTTAGTAATTGGTACATCTCGCCACTTTCAACACAAGTTGCGAATCCAATTTTATCAAAATTTAACCGATGTCCATATTCACTGATCCAGCCAATTTGTTTTGAAGGGTTTCCAACAACCAAGGCGAAAGGCAATACGGGTTTTGTAACAACCGCACCGGCACCAATTAAAGCGTGTTCACCAATTTCATTGCCACAAATAATGGTGGCATTTGCACCAATGCTCGCGCCTTTTTTTACCAAGGTTTCCTGATATTCATCTTTTCGTACTATAGCGCTTCTCGGATTTATGACATTCGTAAATACCATACTCGGCCCCAAAAAAACATCATCCTCGCAAATAACGCCTGAATAAATGGAAACATTGTTTTGGACTTTTACATTATTCCCTAAAACTACATTTGGTGAAACAACAACATTCTGACCAATATTGCAATTTTCACCAATTTTTGAATTGGGCATAATATGACTGAAATGCCAAATTTTAGTTCCTTCTCCAATTTCACAACCTTCATCAATGACGGCTGTTTCATGTGCGAAATAATTTCCCATTTTAATATTCTTCATTGTTTTTCCCTCCATCTGCAATTGTTTTTGCCGCTGACGTCCCAATGCGTGTAACACCCATTTTTACCATTTTTACCGCATCTTCATAATTTCTTACACCTCCGGCAGCTTTTGCCTGCAAAGGTTTTGAATTTTCAACAATAAGTTCCATCGCTTCAAAAGTTGCCCCGTTTGGTTTGCCTTCTTCAGTTTTAAAAAAACCTGTAGATGATTTCACAAATACGTTTTGCGCATTTTCCATACCAAAATTATCAAGTACCACATCACGAATCAATTGTGACAAACCCACAATTTCATCATTTGTTAACGCAGCAATTTCAATAATCCACTTAACAACTTTATGGTTATCCAGACCCAATTTTGTTCCCTTAAAAACTTCAGATTTAATCAAATTTATTTTTCCTTCTTTAAACGCCTGATAATTTACCACATAATCCAATTCATCTGCGCCATCATCAATCACTTGTTGCGCTTCTGTCAATTTTTGGGCGGTTTCAAAAGTTCCTTCATGAAATCCGATCACAGTACCAATTAAAGTTTCTGATTTTGCTTCTTTCACCATTTTATGAGCCATCGCAACAAATTTTGGACGAATCATGGCAAGCTTAAAATTATTTTCGATGGCCTCAGTCACAAGTTCTTTTACTTTATTTTCAGTTTCACTTTCAGAAATACCTGCTTGTTGCGCTGTTTTTAAATACGTTGAATCTAAATATTGATTGATGTTCATTTTTTTATTTTATTTTACGAAAATACTAATTTACTTAATAACTCAGCCCTTATGTTAATCATTACTTACAAAAAATCCCGCAATTGCGGGATTTTAGAACCAACACTAAATTTATTCTACCTTAAATACAATTGGCAGTCCATATTTTACGCCAACGGGTCTTCCACGCTGCCTTCCAGGAGTCATTTTTGGAAGTAAATTAATAACCCTAATGGCTTCGTCCTGTAATTTTTTATGAGGAGCCCTTGCGTTTATATCGGTAATATTGCCGTTTTTGTCAATTTTAAATATTACAAATATTTTTTGAATACTTCCATGCGTTAAACCTAATTCAGAGGCCAGTCCTATATTAAATTTTTTCGCAACAAATTTCGCAATTTGATCAGAAAAACAGGCTCTCAGTTCAGCATTATTCCCTGCACACCCAGGAAAAATAGGGACATCTTCAATCACTACAAATGCAACATCTTCAACCACTTCCTCTTCTTCTACAACTTCAATAATTTGTTTATTCATAGTTATAGTTACGGCATCAAATTCATTGCTTTCGGTAGATTCTATAACGGTTTCTTTGATGTCAACATCATCCTCCACCTTTAATATTTTTTCAGGAAGTGCCACTTTTGTTTCTGGTGGTGCTTCTACCTCTATCTGTTTAACTTCAATCAAGTTTTCAATATTTTCAACATTTAATAAAGGACCTCTCATTTCTTTAACTTCTCTTGGGTACGATTTCATGGTTAAAAACTCATAGACTAGGAATAGCGACAATACTAAACCCAATTGAATTAACATTTTACTGTAATTTTCAAGTGATGCATTTGGATATTTTTTGACTTGCATGGGAACGTTGTTATAGTGAGACTAGAACAATTATTTAAAACTGTTGTTTTAACAGTATAATTTATAATGCAAGAAATTTAACACAAGAAATCTTTATAGCAGCAATATCTTGCAAGGTATTTATCATATTAAAGTTACATCTTTTTTAACTTATAAACAATGTTTTAGGCATAAAAAGTTAGTCCAAAAACAGAAGAAAAATGCCCAAAAAAATATGGGCGTTCCCGCTGAAAAAGCGGGCGTGTTTTCCGCCCAATCTGTCATTGCTTCGTTTCTCGCGATGACAGGATTTTCGCTGCAATCACTAACGCAAGTTGAACGAATAATTAGAAATGACGATATATTCCCATTAAAATTGCAACCAATTCAATAATCAATCTTTAAAAAGAACTGTAACCCAATTTTGTTTCTGAAAACTAAATTTTCTCTCTTTCAAACTTTGTTTACTTTTGTATCATGATAATTACAGACACACATACCCATTTATACAGTGAACAATTTGATGATGACAGAAGTGACATGATTCAGCGTTCCTTGGATGCTGGCGTTTCCCGTTTTTTTATTCCTGCAATTGATTCAACTTATTTCAATTCAATGTTAGCTCTGGAAAAATCTTATCCGGAAAATATTTTTTTGATGATGGGTCTGCATCCAACACATGTAAAAGAAAATTTTGAAGATGAATTGACTTTTGTAAAACATTGGCTGGATAAACGAAATTTTTATGCCGTTGGTGAAATTGGCATTGATTTGTATTGGGACAAAACACTATTAAAGCAACAACAAATTGCTTTTAAAACCCAGATTGCATGGGCCAAAGAAAAAAATATGCCCATTATAATCCATTGCCGAGATGCTTTTGATGAAATTTTCGAGATCTTGGAAGAAGTGAAAGACGATCAGCTTTTTGGTATTTTTCATTGCTTTACCGGCAATTTTGAACAGGCGAAAAAAGCCATTTCCTATAATATGAAATTGGGTATTGGCGGCGTGGTAACCTTTAAAAATGGAAAAATAGACCAGTTTTTACATGAAATCCCCCTAGAGCATATTGTTTTGGAAACAGACGCTCCTTATTTGGCACCAACACCCTTCAGGGGAAAAAGAAATGAAAGCAGTTATATTACAAAAGTTTTGGATAAATTGGCCGAAATTTATAAATTGACTCCGCAAGAAATTGCGAAAATAACCACTCAAAACTCAAAAAACGTTTTTGGAATCTAATCAAACTACCTATTATAAAACACCCCTTGGAACAGCAAAAATTATGGGTGATAAAAACGGCATCAGTGCGGTTACCGTAATTGATAACTCGTTCGAAACTTCATCAGAAATCCCTGAAAGTTTAAAAGATTGTGTGCAGCAATTGTCCGAATATTTTAATGGTACGCGCAAAGAATTTAATTTAAAACTGAATCCGCAAGGAACAGAATTTCAAAAACGTGTTTGGAATGAATTGTTGTTGGTTCCTTATGGAAAAACGAGAACTTATTCAGAACAATCAAAAAAGTTGGGCAATATAAAAGCCATTAGGGCTGTAGCTTCTGCAAATGGCAAAAATCCCATTTGGATTATTATTCCCTGTCATCGAATAATTGGAACCGATGGTTCGTTAACAGGCTATGCTGGTGGAATATGGCGTAAAAAATGGTTATTGGAGCACGAAAATCCATCAAACCAACAGTCCTTATTTTAAAATATAAAAAAACTCCATAATTATTTTAACTATGGAGTTTTTTTACAACTATTATTTTTCAGCTTACATTTTCATCAACCATTTTTTAACGTCAACCTCTTCTTTAATGATGTCGCGAAGTTCCGAAATTTTCACGCGATTTTGCGCCATCGTATCTCGGTAACGAATGGTAACGGTGTCGTTTGTTAAGGTTTCATGGTCAACGGTAATGCAAAATGGCGTTCCAACCGCATCCTGTCTTCTGTATCTTCTGCCCACTGCATCCTTTTCATCATAATCCACATTAAAATCCCATTTTAAATCCTCCATAATTTTACGCGCAATCTCTGGCAAACCATCTTTTTTTACCAGTGGTAAAATAGCCGCTTTTGTTGGTGCTAAAACTGCCGGAAGTCTCAAAACGGTTCGTGTGGTTCCGTTTTCCAGTTCTTCTTCCTGCAAAGATTGTGAGAATACTGCCAAAAACATACGGTCTAATCCAATAGAAGTTTCTACTACATAAGGAATATAATGTTCATTTATTTCTGGGTCAAAATACTGTAATTTTCTACCTGAAAACTTTTCATGACTTGCTAAATCAAAATCGGTCCGAGAATGAATCCCTTCTAATTCTTTAAATCCGAAAGGAAATTTAAACTCTATATCAGCTGCAGCATCCGCATAATGCGCTAATTTATCGTGGTCGTGAAAACGGTAATTCTCCGCTCCCAATCCCAAGGATAAATGCCATTTTAATCGCGTTTGTTTCCATTCTTCATACCACTCCTTTTGAGTGCCCGGACGCACAAAATATTGCATTTCCATTTGTTCAAATTCTCGCATTCGGAAAATAAACTGACGCGCCACTATTTCATTTCTAAATGCTTTTCCTGTTTGTGCAATTCCGAATGGAATTTTCATTCTGCCCGATTTTTGCACGTTAGAAAAATTCACAAAAATTCCTTGAGCGGTTTCCGGACGTAAATATAAGTCCATCGAAGTATCAGCAGAAGCGCCTATTTTTGTTCCAAACATTAAGTTGAACTGCTTTACCTCTGTCCAATTTCTTGAGCCAGTTAATGGGCATGCTATTTCCAATTCTTCTATAAGGGCTTTTACATCAGCTAAATTTTCATCACCCAACGATCTTCCCATTCGTTTTAAAATGGTTTCCCCTTTTTCTTTATAGCCTAAAACTCTTGGGTTGGTTGCCAAAAATTGTTCTTTATCAAAAGAATCTCCAAAACGCTTTGCCGCTTTTCCAACCTCTTTTTCAATTTTATCATCTAATTTCGCAACGTAATCTTCAATTAAAACATCGGCTCTGTATCTTTTTTTAGAATCCTTATTGTCAATTAAAGGATCATTAAAAGCATCGACATGGCCAGAGGCTTTCCAAGTGGTTGGGTGCATAAAAATTGCAGCATCCAATCCAACAATGTTTTCATGCATCTGTACCATGGCCTTCCACCAATATTCCCTTATATTTTTCTTTAATTCTACACCGTTTTGAGCATAATCGTAAACTGCGCTCAAACCATCATAAATTTCACTGGATTGAAATACAAAACCATATTCCTTTGCGTGTGAAACTACTTTTTTAAATTGATCATCTTGATTTGCCATGTTGCAAAAATAGTAAAGCTTTTAGTACTAAAAAACAAAAAAGTGGAAATAGCTTAAACTATTTCCACTCATTAAATATTAAATAATATTAATTTGGAGTTGCTTTTTTACTTCAATGTAATTTTAGTTGCTCCAACAAATTTGTTATCAATATAAATATTAACGGTATAAACCCCAGTTTTCATGATATCCCTATTAACCTCAACCAATGAAATTACATCAATAGCCTCATTTAAATAATTCACCATTGAAAGGTCGCTGTAACTTGCCATAGTGTTGTCAAAAAGCATAAACTCCCCTTTTGGCGACACAGTTGTTCCATTGGCGTCAACTATTTGGATGTAAATCTGATGATCACCTTGTTCAGCAATTTCATTTTTAACAATTGTAAGATTAATTCTTAAGGCATCTGTATTACTCGCTCTTGAAGTTTCCACCAATTTCCCATTATTCCGCTCCTTCATCGCAATAACTTTCGCAGTGCTTACTTTTAGTTCAGATCCAATTGCTACTTTTTGGGCCAACGTTAAATTTTGCACTGTTAACGTATCGTTTTTAGCTATTTGTCTTGTAATTTTAACATTGGCACTGTCTAAATTGGTTGTTAAAAGTTGATTGGAACTTGTTAAGGACTCATTCAATAAAAATAATTTTTTGTTAGACGCCTCCAATTTAGATATTTCACCTTTATAACGACGCAACATACTGTAATTGACAACTTTCAAATCTTTAATAGAATCTCTTAAAGCGATAATTCTGTCTCTTTCAACAGTCAATTCACCAGATATTGATGTTTTTTCAGCAATAGCATCTTCATATCTTACGATCATGCTGTCTAAATTTTGCTCTATTTCAAGTTTTTCGACTTCAATAGCGTCAGTTAACTTTTTATGTTCTGAGTTGGTATAAAAAGTGTACGCCAAAACGCCCAATAACAAAACCGCTAACGATATGATTATCAGTTTGTTGTTTGATTTTTTATTTTCTTCCATTTTTTTAAATATTAAATTATTCTAATGAAACGCCAAATTAAGAAATAAATTACACGTAAATCTCTTTTTTTGAATCGATTAGTGATTAGGACACCCAAAAATGCTAATAAACAAATTGATTTCTCCTTCTTTTTTATACAACTTAATTTTATTTAAATTAAAAATGTACTTTTAAAAAAAGTTCTTGCTATGAAAATTTTAAAAGACATGTTTGCTGTTTTTTTTCCTGAAGTTTGTTTGTGCTGCAAGGAATATTTGGGAACCAATGAGTCTGTTATTTGTTTAACCTGCCGACATGATTTACCAATAACAAATTTTAGTTTTGAAGAAAATAATTTAATTGAAAAATCATTTTACGGAAGGATTCCTCTCGAAAAGGCAACTTCATTATTCTATTTCTTCAAAAAAGGAAACGTGCAGCATTTAATTCACGAACTTAAATACAACAAACAACAGCAGGTTGGAACCTTAATTGGAGATTGGCTAGGTGAACAACTTATTGAAAGCAATAGATTTAAAACTGTAGATTGTATAATACCCGTGCCTCTTCACCCCAAAAAACTTAAAAAACGAGGATACAATCAAGTAACCACTTTTGGAGAAAGTCTGGCTAAAAATCTGGAAATCCCCTATTATGAGGATATTTTGATCAGGGTTTCTTCAACAAATACACAAACTAAAAAAATGCGTTTTGATCGTTGGAAAAATGTACAGGAATTATTTCATGTCCAAAATAATTTTACCTTAGAAAACAAACATATTTTATTAATTGACGATGTAATTACTACAGGAGCAACTCTTGAGGCTTGTTACGATGCACTTAATAAGACGAAAAATTTAAAAATAAGTATCGCTTGCATGGCTTACACAAAATAAAATAGTTAATATTATACGACTGCCCATTTTAATGCGTTTTTCTAATAAAATAATTGTTATTTTGTATTTTCAATAATATAATATGAGGAATTCTTTAGTTAAGTTTTTATTACTCTTAATGATTACAGGTGTGTTTTTTGATTGCGCCAGAAGAGGCACCCCAACCGGCGGGGCAAAAGACACCATTCCGCCAGTCTTAGTTAAAGCCATTCCTGCAGTTGAATCCATCAATTTTAAGGAAGAAAGAATAAAATTATATTTTGATGAATATATTAAACTAAAAGATGCCAAAAAGAATTTGGTAATTTCTCCTCCCCAAAAAACAGATCCAATTATCACGCCGGTTGGTACAGCCAGCAAATTCATCTCCATAAAAATTCTCGATACTTTAGATCCAAATACTACCTACTCTTTTAATTTCGGAAACAGCATTGTTGACAATAATGAAGAAAATGAATTGGGAAACTTTAAATATGTCTTTTCAACAGGAACTTATATAGACTCTTTAAGTGTTGTTGGTGAAGTAACTGACCCTTTAATAAAAAAAACAGTCAAAGGTCTTGATGTTATGCTTTATGAATATAACGCTTCCTTTACAGATTCCGTTATTTATAAACAAAAACCAAGATATATTGCCAATACTTTAGACAGTACGCTGTTTGAAATAACCAATTTACGTGCCGGCAAATATTTATTGATTGCGCTAAAAGATGCCAATAGCAATAAAATTTACAATCCGGAAATTGATAAAATTGGCTTTATAAAAGATTCCATAACATTGCCAACAGACAAAAAATATAATTTTACGATTTTTAAAGAAATCCCTGAATTAAAAGTCTTTAGGCCAAAAGAAGTTAAAAAAGGGCATCTAATATTTGGATTTGAAGGCAATGCGAAAGATTTGAATATTGAACTTTTGTCAGAAAAAACAGCCGATTTTAGAGCCGAAACTGTTTTTGAAAAAAACAAAGACACCATTAATTATTGGTATACGCCTTTTGAAGCGGACTCTTTAAACTTCTTGGTTTCAAAAGATAATTATTCTGAAGCGTTTTCTGTCAAAATTAGAAGTTCAACTATAGATTCCTTGAAAGTTTCCAATAGCGCATCGGGAGTTTTACATTTAATAGATACTTTTTCAATTGCCACGAATACACCCATTATAAATTTTGACAGATCAAAGATTAAAATAACGGATAAAGACTCAACAGTTATTGATTTTAGAGAAACATTGTCAAAATCTAAAACGAAATTATATCTGGATTTTGAAAAAAAATACAGTACGGAATACCATTTTGAGTTATTGCCTAAAACAATTACAGATATTTTTGGAATGTCAAACGATTCATTGTCTTTTAAATTAAAAACAAAAACACCTGAAGATTACGGCATAATTACCATTGATTTGGTCAGTGCAAAAAACACGTCTTTTATTGTGGAATTGTTAAGCGATAAAAACGTTTTAATAAGAGTCGTAAAAATAGACAAGCCTCAAAAAGTAAGCTTTAATTTACTATCTCCAGGAAATTATGGGATTAGGATTACCATAGATGAAAATAATAATGGCATTTGGGACACTGGAAGCTTTTTAAACAGGAGACAACCTGAGGTTATTAAATATTTTGACAAAATAATTGAATTAAGGGCGAACTGGGACGTGAATGAAACGTTTAATCTGGATTAAATTTATTTAATATTACGATTACTGAAGTTTTTATTACATTTGAAACAACTAATATTTTATTTTTTTGAATAAATTTATAAAAATAACAACCACTATACTTCTTTTGATTGCTTCTTTAAACTTGAATGCCCAAAGTGAAAAGAGTCATGAAATTGGTATTATTTCCGGTTCGGCATCTTTTACAACCGACTACGGTGCACGAAATAATTTCAAGGCCAATGTTGGTGGAAATGTTGGAATGGGTATTGGTATTGTCTATTATTTAAATTTTACCGATTATCGATATCGTTGGAACCAACGTACAGGCTATTTTGCAGAACATTTTCGTGTTCGTGCAGAATTATCTTATATGTCGGCTAAACTAGATCACTTTGGAAAATATGCAGAAAGTAGGGAAACACAATGGGCAGAACGCTTAAGAGCACATCATGGTAAAACATATTTGGTAAATTTAGGCGCACAAATGGAGTTTCATTGGGTTGACATTGTTGATTTCGGCTCCAGAAGAATTCCCGATTTACATTGGTCACCATACATAAGCGCCGGAGCTTTTGTTGATTTTTATGATCCTTCTATTTCTTCAGAACTGGGAGATTGGAGAGACCCAGAAGTTTTATACCCAAAATGGGATAATAATATATATCCAGATGGTTCCCCAGATGCTGCCAGAGACACTCCTGGAGTTACCATGTCAGCAACGTTTGGAATTGGTACACGCTATAAGTTTGGCGAATACTCAGATTTATTAATAGAATCTCGCTGGCAGTATTTCTTTTCTAACTATGTTGATGGCTTGAACGCCAAGGCAGATCCAGCCAATAACATTCGAGATCCAAACAATAAATTTAATGACTGGCTATTATGGGTACATATTGGTTATGTTTATTACCTAAATTAAACGCAACGCATGGTCTAAATCGGCCAATAAATCATCTATATCTTCAATTCCAACACTTAAACGTATCAAAGAATCTACAACACCTGTTTTTTCGCGTTCAGCTTTTGGGATGGATGCGTGCGTCATACTTGCCGGATGGCCCGATAAAGATTCAACGCCGCCCAATGATTCGGCCAAAGTGAATAATTTTAAGTTTTCCAATATTTTAAAAGCATCTTTAATGTTGTTTCCTTTGGTTACAAAAGAAACCATTCCTCCAAAATCCTTCATTTGTTTTTTGGCAATCTCGTGGTTTGGATGACTTGTAAATCCTGGCCAATATACTTTTACAATTTTTGGATGATTTGCCAAATATTCAGCAACCGCTTTTCCATTTTCACAATGGCGTTGCATACGCACGTGTAAGGTCTTTATACCTCTCAACACCAAAAAACTATCCATTGGTCCGCAAACGGCACCACAAGAGTTTTGAATAAAATACAATTTATCGGCAAGTTCTTTATCGTTCACAACTAAAGCACCCATCACCACATCTGAATGTCCGCCTAAATATTTTGTAGCAGAATGCATCACAATATCGGCACCTAAATCCAAAGGATTTTGCAAATAAGGTGTTGCAAAAGTATTATCTACCGCCAATAAAATTTTATGTTTTTTGGCGACTTTTGAAACAGCTACAATATCAATGATATTCATCATTGGATTGGTTGGCGTTTCAACCCAAATCAATTTTGTTTTTTCAGAAATATATTGTTCAATATTCCCTGCATTTTCCATTCCTATGAAATGAAATTTAATACCATAATTCTCAAATATTTTTGTGAATATTCTATAAGAGCCTCCATATAAATCGTTGGTAGAAATCACCTCATCTCCTGGACTCAATAACTTCATCACGCAATCAATGGCCGCCAATCCCGAACCAAATGCAAGTCCGAATTTCCCGTTCTCAATACTGGCAAACGCATTTTCCACCGCCGTGCGCGTTGGATTTGCTGATCTTGAATATTCGTAGCCTTTATGAACTCCCGGAGAAGTTTGCGCGTAGGTAGAAGTTTGATATATTGGTGGCATTACCGCTCCGGTTGAAGGATCGTGCTGCTGATTTCCGTGTATGGTTTTTGTGTTAAATTTCATCTATTTAAGTTTAATTTTATTATTCCGTTATGATTCCCATAATACTGTTCAGGTTCCTGACCAAGCATCACCATAACCTCATTTCATGTTACAAAAGTATGCAATTTCAGCATACTTCAAGCTAAAGCAACTTATTGCTTGGTTAATTTTTTAATTAAACCGCCTACAGTTAACCCCTGACCAATAATTGAAAAAACAACGATGATATACGTAATTGTTAAAATTAACGATTTGTAAACTTAAGACGTATAAAATTTATGCTTAAATTTGAAATAGAACAAACAGACAAACATTCAACAAACGATTTGCTATAACCGAAAAATCTCCGATTTTTAAGTAGCACAAATCATATACAAAACCATTAACAGCAAGGCAAAAAAATGAAACGACACAGATAAAATGACTTTATGATTGCACTGATAATTATAATATTTGTTTTAGGTTATGCTGCAATCGCATTAGAACATTCTATAAAAATAAATAAGGCAGCTACTGCTTTAGTGACAGGTGTTCTTTGCTGGACAGTTTATATTCTTTTTTCTCCTGACAAACATATTGTGTCAGATGAACTCACCCATCATTTAGGTGAATTTTCTGGCATTTTGTTTTTTCTGATTGGCGCAATGACAATTGTTGAACTTATTGACTTACATGACGGGTTTGACATCATTACCAAACGAATTAGCCAGACAGACATTCGAAAACTGCTCTGGATTATTGCTTTTATCACTTTTTTCCTTTCTGCCATTTTAGACAACCTTACGTCCACCATTGTAATTATTTCACTTCTACGAAAATTAATTCAAAACCAAAAAGACAGATTATTTTTTGCAGGTATTGTGGTGGTTGCTGCAAATGCAGGCGGCGCATGGTCGCCTATTGGTGATGTCACAACAACAATGCTCTGGATTGGCGGACAAATTACAGCTGTTAATATAATTGCCAAATTAATCCTTCCGAGTTTAATTTGTATTGCTGTACCCTTAATTTTTCTTTCATTTAAGCTAAAAGGAAAAATTGAACGTCCTGTAATTGATATTAACGATAAACCAATCTCTGGAAAGCAGCAATCAATTGTTTTCTTTTCCGGAGTTATAATTCTTGTTTTAGTTCCTGTTTTTAAAACTCTAACCCATCTTCCCCCATATATGGGTATACTTATCGGTCTTGGAATACTTTGGATAATTACTGAAATAATACACGGGAAAAAAGACGAAGAAGATAAAAATAATTTATCGGTTGTGAGTGCACTTCGCAAGATTGATACACCGAGCATTTTATTTTTCCTTGGTATCTTGATGAGTATTTCAGCACTTCAATCAATAGGCATATTAAATCAACTTTCACTCTGGTTGACAGTAACATTTCATAATGACAATATGGTTATAATTTTAATCGGTTTGCTTTCATCAATTGTAGATAATGTTCCTTTAGTTGCAGCAGTACAAGGCATGTACGACCTAAACCAATACCCAACAGACCATTACTTTTGGGAGTTCCTTGCTTATTGCGCAGGAACAGGTGGGAGTGTTTTAATTATTGGTTCAGCAGCAGGTGTCGCAGCAATGGGTATGGAGAAAATCAATTTCTTTTGGTATCTTAGAAAAATCAGTTTTCTTGCATTACTCGGATACTTAGCAGGAGCTATCACTTACATTTTACAACATCAAATACTCGGACTATGACAGAGTACGACAAGATTACCCAGCCGCTAAAAACATGTAGCTTCAATTGCCGAGACAGCGCGAGATTTAGCGTTTCTGCATTTAATAAATCAAAAAAACCAAGCAAATTGCTTGGTTTTTTTTGTAGTGTGATCCAAAATTAAACTGGAGACTTCCGGCTTATGAACTCAGTGCTAAAATAAGCAAGGTAAAAGCTATGATTATAACCTTTAAACCAATTGAGGTTGGCAATTTTAAAAACCGTGCGTTCAAATAGCCAAATAAAGAGCTAAAACTATTAATACGAATATTGCAACAAATAAGCTCATCTTAAATAAATTTCATCAATTGAAGAATGATTCCAAGGTGAATTCCTTCATGATACGTATTAAACATGATTGCGTCTTCAATAGAATTTAAAGTAATGTTAACACTTGTTGTGTATTCATTATAATTTTTAAAGATTCCTTTATCGTAATCTTCTTTCAAATTCAAAGGCAGTTGTAAAAATTGTTCTTTTATCATTTCAAATTCTTCTTTAGAAACAGTATAATTTGGCGCTGTCCCTTTTTGAAAATCAGCAATCATTTCTTCGGATACCAGACAATTTAAACCTGATAATTTGTAACATAAAAGCTGTTGGGTAACTGCTAAATGAGCGATATTCCAGGCAATATTATTTTTAAATCCCATGGGGATTTTATTTAATTGATCGGTTGTAAGATTTTCAATAAGTTTTAAAACTAATTGTCTGGTTTTTAAAAGTGTCTCAAGTTGTTTTTGCATTTTAGTTGATTTTTATTAAAAGTATTCAAATTTAAAACAAAAACACATTAATTTTACTCAAATACCAATTTTTGAAAATATGAAAAAAATATATTACTTAAAAACTTGTGATACTTGCAGAAGAGTTTTAAAAGAAATGGACACTTCCGACTTCATTTTACAGGAAATTAAAATGGAACCAATCACCGTAAAGCAGTTGGATGAGTTGTTTTCGCTTACAAAAAGCTACGAGGTGTTATTTAGTCGAATGGCTAAAAAATACAAACAAATGGGCTTAAAAAGTCAACAATTGACCGAAAATGACTACCGACAATTCATATTGGACGAATATACCTTCTTAAAACGACCAGTTATTATTATCGGAAGTGAAGTTTATGTTGGGAATACTAAAAAAAGAGTGACATAAATTAATTATTGCGCAATTTATAAGCTTCTGAAATGCATTAATCATATTAATGACATGAGAGCAGAATAAGGTAACAATAGAGGCACAATAATCTCATCTAAAATATAAATTTGTTTCTAATTCAAACAACTTTATATTTATGAAAAAACACATATTATTATTGATTACTTTGGCAATCGCAACAAGTGCAAATGCACAATTCTATGTTTCAGGAAGTAGTGGTTATTCCGTAGGGAGTGCCGGCATGAAATTAGGAACAGAAATTACAACAACAACTGGAGAAATTAATTCTTATGGTAGTTACGGTGAAGGTGTAAACTTTCAATTTAAGGGGGGATATTTTTTTAATAATACTTTTGGTCTTGAACTAGGACTTGGATATGTACATGGAACAGACCAAACTATAACAAAAATAAATTCACCTTCTCAAGAGGTTGAAGCAATTGCTAGAGCCAGAGCGTTAGGATTTACTACTTCTTTAGTTTACAACTTTACTGATAATTTATATGGTCGTTTTGGAGCTTTAATAAAAGTTGGTGGCAAAACTGAAGCTTTGGTTTATAGTAAAACGGCAAACGGAGACGGCACATTTGCTGAGACAAATTATACTGAAGATTATCACGGTCAATTGCCATTAGGATTTGTAGGTGCATTTGGATTCAAACACAATATTGGCAGCAATCTTGATTTATTTGTGGAAGCTGAATATATGGGTGTTAGTGTAAAAAGAAAAGATTCTGAAATTCAAAAATTCAACACTGATATAATATTAGCAGATGGAACAGTTGCTGTTGCAGGATTTTATTCTTTAGATAATTTACCTCCTGGATATGTTATAAAATCAAATTATGAAGATGAAGTTTCACTCCAAAATACCGATCCTTCAGTGAAATTATCTCAAAAAGTTCCTTATTCTTCATTTGGATTAAACTTTGGGATCACTTATACTTTTTCAAAAAAAGAAGCTAAATAAATAAGTAGTCACCATTAAACTTATTTATACTGAAAAACCCGTTTAAAATTAAATTTTAAACGGGTTTTTTTTATTCTTTGACTTTTTATACCCATTGAATGTTTAAATGTTGTATTAAAAATTTGAATTATTTTTAGTTCAGTTTAGAAATAAAATTTAAACATAGCCTAAGATACGGTTCCATTTTATGACAACAAATGAGCTAAAAAGAAACGAATTTTATGCGACATTTGAAGGTTTAATTGGTATTAGTTACCAGAAATCCTATTGTCTGAATTTTCAATAATTTTATTGAAATCACTTTCCAATATATTCGTTTTTAATCCGAGAACCACAAAATCATTGTCGCTTTTAATTTTTAACACAATTTCCCTGATTGCATTTTTATGCTGTAAAAAGTATAGTTGAACTTTATCGCCATGCTGATTTATGCTGAAAATTGTTTCATATTTTCTTTGCTTAATAAATCGCTCAAACTTTCTGTCTAAGGAAGTTGACGCATCAGAAAAGATCATCACTTTATAATGTTTTACTTTTTTAAACAATGCTTTATATTCCCCAACATCCTCTTTTGGTATAAATAAATTCGCAATTAATGCCGGCGAACTTATTGAAAACTCACATTCCTCTTTATTTTCTTCATAAAAAGAATTAAAAGATGATTTCGACGCACAAGAAGCTAATAATAATGCAGTTACTAAAATTAAGAGACTATTTTTCATAAAAAAGGTATTTAATTAATGACGATTAAATACCTTTTTTGTAACATTTTATGACATTTTAATTTTATTCATTTGAATTGTTTTCTTGACTGGGCTCTCCATTAGAAAAATAAAATGTTCATCAAACAATTCAATTATTGTTTTCAGTCAACATGCCGTGTGTTTTTAAATAAGATTCTACGCGTAAAGAAGCGTTTTCCCTGATGTCTTCCCAAAATAAATTAATGTCGCCTGCGTGATATCTCTTTTTGCCCAAAACCAACAGTCTATATGGAAAATGCGGCAAGCTAATCCACAATAAACCATCTTTTACATAAACTTGTAATGCCTGGGTATATAATTTATCGTCGGTAAATAAAAATCCCTTGTGGTCTGAGCGATCAGATTCATTGCTCTTGTCCCAATCAACAGGATTTGAGACTTCTTTTCCTTTAAACCATTTATCATAAGTTTTCGGATAATAATTCTTTTTGAAGGTATTCCAACTTACAAAACCACCGGTTTGAGTTGGATCAGTCATCAATTTTAAATAATCAAACTCATTTTTTTTAATGGCAATCCCTGGAATATAAGCTGCAACAAGCTGATTTTGTAATGGTTTCCCGTCAAAAAATTCTTTTAAAAGTTGAACCGCGTGAGTGGTTCCCTGACTATGTGATGCAATAATTATTGGTCGGCCATTATTGTACTTAATCAAATAGGTTTTAAAAGCTTCTTTAACATCGCTGTAGGCTAAATTTAAGGCTTCTTTTCCACCTTTTTCATACTGTGTATAAGATCTTAAATGTGCTTGCCGGTAATAAGGAACATACAATTTCCCGGCGTTCAAAAATGCAGATGCCTGAAAATAAACAGCTTTTTCAATCACCTTAACATTTTGAATGGAGTCAGCTACCGGCACATTCCATCTTAAATCCTTTTTTTCGATATTTAAGGTCGGATAAATATAGAAGATATCTGCCTCTAAAGCTGTTGTGGTTGTTTGCCAGCGTTTTAAATTTTCGGGATAAGAATCGGGTAAAACCGCCCAAGTTGAAGCATTCTCATAATTTGGAGATACAGGCGGCCGCTGAGATGTAAAAGATGGAATCACAGCACTTTTACAGCTGCTTAAAACAACAAACGCTAAAAAAAGCAATGTTATTTTAATGCCAGTCAGGCGCCTTTTAACAAGCCTGTTATTTTTTATATAACATAGGATTTGTATCTGCATCATTATACATTTTCATTTGTTTATATACTTTAACGTATTTTTCTCCCGTGGCAAAATCATGCAATAAATCATCAATTGCCGTAGATAAATCAACTCTTTGTTCCAATAAAACGTTCAATTTCTTCTGACATTTCGCTCTATGTTCATCGGAAGCCGTTTTACGTGTGGCTTCTTCTTTCATGTGGTAAATTTTTAATGCTAAAATAGAGAGTCGGTCAATTGCCCATGCTGGCGTTTCAGAATTAATTTTAGCGCCTTCTTTAACCTTTACATTTTTGAATTTATCCAAAAAATAACTGTCTACATACTCAACCATATCGGTTCTATCCTGATTTGATGCATCAATTTTTCGTTTTAAAACCAACGCCTCAACCGGGTCAATATTAGGCAAACGAATAATATCTTCATAATGCCATTGAACGGTATCTATCCAGTTTTTTCTGTACAATAAATGTTCAAAAGATTTGGAGTCAAACGGATTTTCAAATACTTGGTCAACATCATCAATCACATGATATTTTTTTATTACTTCATCAAAAAGTTTGTTGTATTGGGCTGCTTTCATCATTGTTTTTTTAAAATGTGTAAATATTCAACTGTTGAAGTTGCTTTGTGGTTTCTGCTTTCTGTTTTATCGGCTTTAAAACGCTGATAATTGGTTGTTTTTAGGCTGTAATGCCCATAGGTGGCCATAATGTTCTTTACTTCATTTTCATTCATTAAACCTTCGTTATTGTAGCTTAAAAATATATACTTAAAATTAGCATTTTTAATCAATTCCTCGAAAGAATTTTTAGCTTCGTTTTTTTTGCAATAATCGGAACGATAATAGGCCCGCAGACCTGTTTTTCCCTGAGGCTCAAACAAATCATATTTTGCTATGGTGTTTAATAAATGATAATTTGACCCATATTGCCGCTCATTGTAAGGCGGATCTAAATATAAAATATCTCCTTTTATTTTTTTGATTAATGTATTGCTTTCTGCATTAAAAACCAGATGTTTATTGCTGTTTATCGTAAATAACGCAGGTTTTAAAATCATTTCTTTTTGGGCCGATTTTTTTATATTTTTTAAATAAGCCCCATATACCGAAGCTGTATTTGCCACTTTATCGGCACTTTCAATCAAGGACGCCAATAAAAAATAATAGTCGTCTTCCGTAATTTCATCAGTGTTTTTCCATATTTCAATTTGCTGCCTTATCGCATCAATTTTTTTTCCATTTTCTGCGGAAAAATACAATCGTCCTTCATTGCCGTTTTCACTGTAATTTTGAAATATAAACCCTTCCGATTCCTTTAAGTCATTTAAGAAACTGAGATGTTCTTTATACATCAAAGATTGGTGATTTCCAATATAATTTCTATTTAAAACGTAGCTATAAAATTCAATATCATTGGCTATAACCTGTTTTACAAGCGGTTTAAAAGTTCGTCCGACACTTCCGGTTCCCGCAAACAAATCACAAAATACCAGATTCGACAAATCCTTCCCAACTGTGTCAATGATGGCATCTTTTAAAAAAGAGGATAGCTTATGTTTTGACCCGATATAATTCACAGTTTAAATTTATGATGTATAATTTACGATTTTTTGAATAAGCAATGAGCAGATTTTAATTTTAGATTTTAAACTTATGATTTTCTATTTAAATTTTCACAACGCAATAATTAAACGTTTAAACGATTACGCAATTTTACTTTATTGCCCAAATAACATCCACTTTTATTGTTTTATCTTCTATAGAAAAACTGTGAAGTTTTGTCTGGTCAAAATTAAGCAAATAAACTGAGATTAGTTCTTTGAGCCAATGAATTTCCTGTTTTAATTTCCAGTGTTCGCTTTCATTTTGATAATTTACCAAAACAATAAAAGGCCGATTTTATGATGTTTTCTTTTTTGCTGACTTTGATTTTCATACAACCATTCGACAAGTTCTTTTTTGTCCAATATTGCATGAGCAACTGATTTATTTAAATCTTTTTAGAAAACAGTAGTTTTATGGTCGAAGGAAATATTTCAGATATAAAAATCGGTGAATTTGTTGAAAGAATCAATAGGAGATTTTACGTTTTCGTGTTCGCAAAAAACACTTTCAACGCCTTTTGCCGAACAAAAATAATCGGGTATTGTTCATTTTTTAAGTTCATCTTCCCGCGTTTTTTAATCCATAGGAATTATAAAAATTTACGCTCAATTAAATTGATTAATCGTTGTTCAAATTCATCTTTGGCACTCCAGTCATAATCTGGTTTTACAAACTCAAAAATGAAATTTTTGGCCTCGTCTTCCGTTTTAAAAGAGTTTAGCTGTGAAATTACCCTGTTAAAATCCTGCTGACTTCCATCGAACAATTGGTTCACAAAAGCGATGCGGTCATTTAAGCCAACCTGAATGTTATTTTTAAATAAAGCATCGTTTAAAGAACGCTGTTTATTCTCTTGTTTTTCTGTTATTATTTCTTCAATTACTGGATTTTCCTTTGTTGCTCTTTCAAACAGATTGGTTGCAATATCTGCAGAAATAGCATCTTTAAATTCATCTTCCAAAGAGACTTGAAGCGAATAACTTTTTTTTTCGGTCTCTTTTACTATGGTGTCTCCCTCGTTAAATAGTTCTTCTACTTTAGCTTCCAAAAAGGCCTCCTTTTCTACTTCTTCTTCGCTGATTTCAACAGCCACCGAACTTTCAAATTTAATTTCTTCAACCCAGGAATTTTGAATGCTGTCCAAAGTTTCTTCCTCGGTTTGGGATATGCTTGGTGTTTTTTCAATATAATCTTCCACAAATCGCAATACCGTCAATTTTTCAAAAATATCTCGTGCTTTTTTATGCAATGCATTTACATCATCCATGTTTTTCATTAGCAAAATGCTGTTTGCCAGACTAACCAGTTCGGCTTCTAATTTTTTGTGCATAAGTTGACGTTTTAAATGAGTATTGGTGTGTAATTTTTAATAAATTTGTATCAAATCGAAATCGTAAAAATACAAAGTGGTTTTATAAAAACGAATGTAAAAAAATATTACCATACTTTTATTTTAAAAATAAAAAAATTACAATAACCTTTCAAGCGTGAAATTACAAAATGTTTCTTGAAAATACAGTAAATCATAACGAACAATTTGGCTGGATTGAAGTAATTTGCGGCTCTATGTTTTCCGGAAAAACGGAAGAATTGATTCGCAGGCTAAAAAGAGCCCAATTCGCAAAACAAAAAGTGGAAATTTTTAAACCCGCCATTGATGTTAGGTATGACTTAGAAAAAGTAGTTTCGCACGATGCCAATGAAATCAGATCAACTCCAGTGCCTTCTTCCGCAAACATAAGACTTTTAGCCAGTGATTGTGATGTTGTAGGAATAGACGAAGCTCAGTTTTTTGATGATGAAATTGTAGCTGTTTGCAACGACTTGGCAAATCGTGGCGTTCGTGTTATTGTTGCAGGCTTGGATATGGATTTTAAAGGAAATCCATTTGGCCCAATGCCTGCGCTTATGGCAACTGCGGAATATGTTACTAAAGTTCATGCAGTTTGCACAAGAACTGGGAATTTGGCGCATTACAGTCATAGAACCGCCGCCAGCGAAGAACTTGTTTTATTGGGCGAAACCCAAGAATATGAACCTTTAAGCCGATCGGCTTATTTTAAAGCCATTGCTGCAGAAAAACTCAAAAAAGCCAAAGAAAATAATGGGAAATAACCACGTTACGGTGCTTGAAATAGATTTAAATGCCATTGAACATAATTTAAATGCGTTTAAATCAAAACTAAATCCTGAAACAAAAGTCTTGGCAGTGGTGAAAGCTTTTGGTTATGGGAGCAGCGCTGTTAAAATTGCTAAGTTTCTGGCCCCAAAAGTTGCTTATTTTGCCGTTGCTTATTTAGATGAAGGCATCGCTTTGAGAAACGCCGGAATTAAAACACCTATTTTGGTATTGCATCCACAAAAAATTAATTTGGAGCAAATTATAAAATTCAATCTGGAACCTAACGTTTATTCCATTACTTTACTAAAAGCCGTTATTGAAGAGGCTAAAAGTTTAAAAGTTCAAAATTATCCAATTCATATAAAATTTAACACAGGCTTAAATCGTTTGGGATTTACAAAAAAAGACATTCCTGAAATTTTATCATTGCTTAAAAATCAAAATGAGATCATTGTTGCCTCCGTTTTTTCGCATATCGCTGCCAGTGAAGATTTAAATGAACGCGAGTTCACTTTAGCGCAAATAAATAACTTCAAAGAGATTTCGGCACAATTTATTAGCCAACTTTCATCAAGGCCCTTTAGGCATATGTTAAATACTTCGGGAATCATAAATTATGCTTCCGAAGGACAATTCGACATGGTGCGTTTGGGAATTGGACTGTATGGTTTTGCGAATGAAGAAGCTGAAACTGCAAAACTGAAAAATGTGATTATCTTAAAATCGGTTATTTCACAAATCAACACTATAGAAAAAGGAGATACTGTCGGTTATAACCGCGCATTTAAAGCTACTGAAACCGTAAGAACTGCAACCATTCCTATTGGCCATGCCGACGGGATTTCACGACAATTTGGAAATGGTATCGGATATGTTTATATCAACAGCAAAAAAGCGCCAATTGTAGGCAATGTTTGTATGGATATGATCATGGTCAATGTCACAGATATAGACTGCACTGAAGGCGATGAAGTTCTTGTTTTCAAAGACCAACGTCATATTGAAGAATTGGCAAAACGAACAAACACCATTCCTTATGAATTGCTAACCGCTATTTCACAGCGCGTAAATAGGTCCCTGAAATAGCCCATTTGTTGAACCTATTATTTTTTCATTAAATTAGCTACACTAATCATTAATTAAAAAATAATAAAATGGGAATGCTAAAAGAATTTAAAGAATTTGCAATGAAGGGAAGCCTTATTGACATTGCAGTTGGTTTTGTAATGGGTGCAGCTTTTAATAAAATTGTATCTTCATTTACTGCAGGTATTGTTTCTCCTCTTGTTGGATTATTGTTCAAATCAGACTTAAAGGATCTAAAATACATAATAGATCAGGGAGTTATGGATGAAGCGGGAGCAGTCACTGGAGAAGTTGCAGTACTTTATGGGGATTTTTTAACAAACCTTATTGATTTTATTATTGTGGCGGCTGTAATGTTTATGATGATAAAAGCTATTAACAAAACTAAAAAGAAAGAAGTTCCTGCACCTGTTGCTCCAAAAGGTCCATCTCAAGAAGAATTATTGATTCAAATTAGAGATTTGTTGGCAAAAAAATAAACAAAATTTTTATAAATTAAAAAAGGGTTCGCGTTGGCGAGCCCTTTTTTAATTATCTTTTTTTGAATCGTAAACTTCGGCTATTGTTGGTGAATTCTCAGATTGATTTACTAGAATCAATTCATCGCCAACCTTTACATTTCCTGTTTGAAGCACTTTAAAATAAATGCCGCTTTTGGTGGAATTCCAAAATTGCTTTAGTATTTCCTGGGTTCCAAAACGAATTCCAAGTTTAAAGCAAGGAGTTCTCGGTTTGGTAACCTCCAACAACGCTTCACCTAATTTATAGGTATTTCCAACCAATATTTCGGTTTCTTCCAAATTTGAAATGGTTAAATTTTCACCTAACATGCCATAATTCCAATCTAAATTTGGATATAATTCCTTCCAAAATGCATAATGACTTTGGGAATACCCATAAACTGCCTGCTCAATTCCTCCGTGATATTTTCGGTCTATTACAGCATCGTTTTCAACATCTTCTTTGCCCAAAAAAATAGGATGATTTACGGGAAACTTAAAAATACCGGTTTCAACAATTTTTCCTTTGTAGTTCAGTACTTTTCGCTCGCCAACATTCACAGAAATCACTTTCATTTTTCTTCAAACTTTAAAAGTTCATCAGCAATTTTTCGGTCGTTGGACAAACGGGGCACTTTATTTTGACCTCCCAATTTACCAATTGACTTCATATATTTATTAAATCCTCCCTTTTCAATCAAGGTAATTTTTAAGGGTTTTAATATTTTTCCATTGATTAAATCGAAGTAATAACTGTTTTGTTGTTGTAAAGAAGCATCTACTTTGCTTGCAAAATTGTTCAAATCTTCAGGTTTATTGTCAAATTCAATAAACCATTCATGATAAGGCAATCCGCTTTCAGGCGTAATTTGCGGCGCCACGGTAAATTCATTTATAGCAACTGTTGTACCCATAGTTTGGCTATTTATGGCACGCTCCACCTCGCTGCCAATCACGTGTTCGCCAAATGCTGAAATAAAATGTTTAATTCTGCCGGTTACTTTAATTCTTGGCGGATTTATGGAAACAAATTCAATGGTATCTCCAATATCGTAGCCCCAAAGCCCGGCATTGGTATTCAAAATAAGCACGTAGTTTACCCCAATTTTCACATCGGCCAAAGAAATTCTTGGCGGATTTTCATTAAAAAATTCCTCGGAAGGAATAAATTCATAAAACATCCCGTTATCAACCAATAATAGCATTCCGTTTTCTTGCTGAGAATCCTGATAGGCAATAAATCCTTCAGAAGCAGGAAACAATTCAATGGTATCGACTTTTCTGCCAATCATCTCTTCAAACTTGTTGCGGTATGGTTCAAAATTCACTCCTCCATAAACAAACAGGTTAAAGTTTGGGAAAATCTCACCCACTTTTTTTCCGGTGCGCTCCATTAATTTTTCAAAATACATTTGCACCCATGAAGGAATTCCGCTAATTAAGGTCATATCCTCATTGATGGTTTCATCAACAATCGCCTCAATTTTGGTTTCCCAGTCTTCAATACAATTGGTTTCCCAGCTTGGCAATCGGTTTTTCGTTAAATAGTTAGGAATATAATGTGCGGCAATACCAGAAAGCCTACCTGTTTTAACGCTATTTTTTTCATCCAATTCCGGACTTCCCTGTAAAAAAATCATTTTGCCGTTTACAAAATCGGCCCTTTTAGTTTCAGCAATATACATTAACAATGCATTTCTCGCTGCACTGATGTGCATGGGCATCGATTCTTTGGTAAGCGGAATGTATTTTACGCCCGATGTGGTGCCTGAAGTTTTTGCGAAATACAGCGGTTTTCCTTTCCATAAAACATCCGATTCTCCTGCAACAACCTTTTCTATATAAGGTTTTAACACTTCATAATCACGAATGGGAACCTGTTTCTTAAAATCGTCGTAAGATTTAATTTTGCTGAAATTATGGTCTTTGCCAAAAGTGGTGTTTTGTGCCTGAGCAATCAAATATTTTAAAAGATTTTGCTGCACTTTTACAGCATTTTTGCTTTGTTTATTAACAGAGGCTGCGATGCGATTTGCAAATGGTTTTGCTAAAATTGATTTTATACTCATAATTATTCAAACTCAATATAATTAATTGGATTCACTGGATAACCTTCATTCCATAATTCAAAATGCAGGTGTGGTCCTGTGCTAAATTCTCCTGTGTCTCCTGCTGAAGCAATAACTTCTCCAGATTTCACCATATCACCCTGCTCTTTGTGCAAAGCCGTATTGTGCTTATAAATGGAAATAAACCCTCTGCTGTGCTCTACAATAATCACATTGCCGGTTTCGGCGGTCCATTCAGCAAAAATGACAGTTCCATCTGCAACTGATTTCACGGGAGTTCCCATTTTTACAGCAATATCTATGGCGAAATGTTTGTTTTTAAGGCTGTATCCATCGGTCACAATTCCTTTAACCGGAGAAAAAAAGACAATATCGGCACTTTTTTTCGCTTCGTTAAAAATACTGAATCTGTCGGCACTTTCAACATCAAGCCTAAATTCCAAATCAGTAACAGAAGGATTAACGTTCATAGAATCTTTATCAAATTTCATCGCGCTTAAAACGGAATCTGTGTCGAACTGAACTTCAGTAATTTTACCCGTTAACAAATCTTTTACTTTTTGAATGTATAGATTGTTTACTTCCAAAACCTGATTTAAAGAATCCACTTTATATACCAGCTGCGTTGCGTCTCTTTTTAATTTTGTGGAAGAATATCCTGGAATGTATTCTCTTAAAGAAGTAAATGCAATTAAAAAAATAGTACTTACAATGAGTAAGACAGAAAATAAAGTTCCAAAAATAAACACATTCAGCCTGGTTAAATTAAATGATAATTTTTCCTCAAAAGTATCTTCATTTAAAACAACCAAACGGTATTTATTAATTAATTTCTGTTTGAATCTAACCCTTTTTCTAGGTTTTTTTGCCATAATACTGCTTAAAAAAATATAAAAGCGAATTTTATATAATTAATATTAAACTATTTATTTAGAAGTGTTAAAACTTTTATAAAGTTACGATTTATAAAAATTCATTTCATCTATATATTTCCATACATTGATAGGAAGCATAGTGCTAATGTCCTTTTTGTCTTTTATTGCCTTTCTTATAAATGTTGATGAAATTTGAACAATAGGCGCATTTACTCTATGAATTTTTGGATGATTTAAAAATTCCGGGACTGTTTTTTCTTCAGAAATTCTTGGATAAGCATACAGCTCATAATTTTTTAAAATGGTTTCGTGATTTTTCCATTTCTGAAATCCTTTCAAATTATCTTCTCCCAACAACAAACAAAAATGATTATTTGGGAATTTCTCTTCAATATGAATAAGCGTATTTATGGTATAATTTGGCTGTGAAAGGTTAAATTCAATATCAGATGTTTTTAATTTTGGATAATTTTCAACGGCAATATTTGCCATGGCCAACCTGTGATGATTGCTTAACAGCGTTTCTTTTTGCTTAAACGGACTTCTTGGTGTAACTACAAACCAAACTTGCTCCAAATCGGAAAATTCCACCATATAATTTGCAATAATCATATGTCCGATATGAATTGGGTTAAATGTGCCAAAAAAGAGTCCGATTTTCATATAAAAAGTTAAAAGTTTAAGATAAAAAGCTAAAGTTTAAAGTAAAAATTAAAATATTTAGACCACAAACTTTTTAACCAGATTAAAAGCTTCTTGTTGTGCTTTTTCCAAATCATCATTCACCAAAATAACATCAAAATCTTTGGCAAATTTTATTTCTTTTTCAGCCTTTTTAACACGTTCTTTAATTTTTTCTTCGCAATCGGTATTTCTGTTTCTAAGGCGACGTTCCATTTCATCAATTGATGGGCTTTTTACAAAAATTGCCAGTGTTTGCTTAGGAAATTTATTTTTTATGCTTAAGCCTCCAACCACGTCAATGTCAAAAATTACATTTTTGCCCTGTTCCCAAATTCGTTCAACTTCCTTTTTTAAAGTGCCGTAATAATTATTTTCATAAACCTCTTCCCATTCAATAAAATCCCCATTTTCCACATGTTTTTGAAATTCTTTTAAGGACAAAAAATAATAGTCTTTTCCGTTTATTTCATCCCCTCTTTTTGGGCGTGAAGTTGCTGAAATAGAAAAATCTAAATTTAATTCAGATTTCTTTAATAAATGATGTACAATTGTCGTTTTACCAGAGCCTGAAGGTGCCGAAAAAACAATGAGTTTTCCCTCTTTTTTCACTGATTTTAAGTTTTATAAAAGTTGATGTTCCTGTTTTTATTACAACACATTTAAGTTTTGTTCTTTAATCTTTTCAAGTTCATCTTTCATTTGAACAACTAGTTTTTGCATATTGGCCAAATTCGATTTTGAACCGATGGTATTAATTTCCCTTCCAATTTCCTGTGTAATAAATGCCAGTTTTTTACCGTTGGAAACATCTTCATTCAATTCTTTTATAAAATATTCCAAATGATTTTTTAAGCGAACTTTTTCTTCTGTAATGTCGAGTTTTTCAATGTAGTAAATGAGTTCTTGCTCAAATCGGCTCTCGTCAATTTTTGTTTCAAGTTCCGCAATGGACTTTCTAAGTTTGTCCTTAACCTGCAACATTCGCAACGGATCCAATTCAATAACTTTTTCTAGCAACAATTCAATAATGGAAATACGCAAAACAAAATCGGCTTGCAAAACTTTCCCCTCATCAATTCTGTACTCATTAATTTTTTCGATTGTTTCCAGTATCCCATTTTCAATTTGTTTCCATTCCTGCTCGTCCAATTCTTCTCTTTGAGATTTAAACGTATCTGGAAGCCTTATGGCCATTTTTAACAATTCAATTTCATCAGAATCCACAATACCCCTCAATTGGTTCATGTATTCCTTCACCATATTTTCGTTTATTTTCGATGAATATTCCCCGCCATTATCTTCAATATAAATGGAGAAATCTATTTTTCCCCGAACCAGTTCCGTAGCCAATTGTTTGCGAATATCCAGCTCCTTTTCTCTGTAATAGCCAGGAACCCGAACGTTTAAATCTAAATTTTTGCTGTTTAACGATTTCAATTCAATCGTAATTTTTTTGGTTGGTAGCTGAAGTACGGTTTTACCGTAACCGGTCATTGAATGTATCATTTACAAATAAAGTTTAAGCAAATTTAAGCATTTTAAGGCATGTAATATTAATTTTTAAAACTATTGCTATGTATTTTTTTTATAAAAACTATTAGTACTTTTGTGTAAAATAACCTCAATTCAAATTAATTTTGGCAAAAACACCGCATTTATTAGTTATACGACTTTCCGCAATGGGTGATGTTGCAATGGCTGTTCCGGTTTTAAGGGCCTTAACAAAACAGCACCCAACCATGAAAATTACCGTGCTTTCAAAACCTTTTTTGATGCCTTTATTTGCTGATTTAAAAAATGTAACTTTTTATGCCGCGGAAGTTGATGGAAAACACAAGGGTTTTTTCGGAATTTATAAACTTTTCAAGGAATTAAAATTATTAAATATAACTGCCGTAGCTGATTTGCATAATGTATTGCGCTCAAAAATTTTAAGATCTTTTTTTAAACTTGCTTTTGCAGAAGTGGCTTTTATTGATAAAGGCCGAAGTGAAAAACGTGCTTTAACCCAATCTAAAAATAAAGTTTTTAAACAGCTGAAAACCACCCACGAAAGATATGCCGATGTTTTTAGAAATTTAGGTTTTAAACTGATCCTTACCTCCCCTGAATTTCCGTCAACAACAGAACTTTCGCCCGAAATTATTGAAATCACCGGTGTGAAAAATACAAAATGGATTGGCATTGCACCTTTTGCAACTTATAATTCTAAAATGTATCCTTTAGATTTAATGGAACAAGTTATTGCTGAATTGTCTAAACAACCCATAAAAATAATGCTTTTTGGCGGCGGCAAAAAAGAAATTGAGCTTTTGGAAAACCTTGCAAACAAATTTTCAAACACGCTAAATGTTGCCGGAAAACTAAAATTAGATCAAGAGCTAACGCTTATTTCAAATTTAGACGTTATGTTAAGTATGGATTCCGGAAACGCACATTTTGCTGCAATGTTAGGCATAAATACCATCACCATTTGGGGGATAACACACCCTTTTGCAGGCTTCTCGCCTTTTAACCAGCCTTCTGAAAACGCCATTTTACCTGATTTGGAAAAATACCCCAACATTCCCTGTTCTATTTATGGCAATAAAGTTTGTGAAGGCTATGAAGATGCCCTGAGAAGTATTTCATCAAAAACGGTAATTAAAAAAGTTTTGAAAACTTTAAATTGATTGCTGTTTTAAGCAATTTCGGTTTTCGAAAATTAACTAAAAAACTTCCTTATTTTATAATTATTATGTGCTATTTTTGCTGAAAATAAGTTCATATGATCGTCAATGTATTAGACAAAAAAAAATCAATATTAAATAAATTTATCGCAGAAATTAGGGATGCTGAAATTCAGAAGGACAGTATGCGATTTCGAAGAAATATTGAACGAATTGGCGAAGTTTTAGCTTATGAATTAAGTCAGTCCTTAGATTTTGAAAATGAAACCGTCACCACTCCATTAGGAACAACCATAGTTAAAGTACCAAAAAAAGACATTGTTTTGTGCTCCATTTTAAGAGCAGGTTTGCCTTTGCACAACGGACTTTTAAATTATTTTGATGAGGCTGAAAATGGATTTATATCCGCTTATAGAAAACATATAAATGAGGACGAATTTGAAATTGTTGTTGAATATTTTGCATCGCCTAATTTAGATGATAAAATTTTAATTTTAGCAGACCCTATGTTGGCTACAGGTCAATCTATCGTAAGTGTTTATGAAGGATTGAAAAAACATGGAGCCCCAAAAGAAATTCATTTAGCTTGTGTTATCGGTTCTGTGGAAGGTATAGAATATGTGAAAAATCACTTCCCTGAAAATACAAAATTATGGATTGGAACTGTTGATGATAAGCTGAATGATAAAGGCTATATTGTTCCCGGTTTGGGTGATGCAGGTGATTTATCTTTTGGTTATAAATTATCCAAATAAACGCCAATTGAAATTAACAGAAAGGCATATAAAATCAGATTTTTAAAAATCTTTGATTTGGTGAGTTGCATTAAATTTGAAATAATTACTCCCGAAGGAAAAATAATAAAAAATAATTCCGAACCATTTTTTGTTGGTGCCAAAAGGGCAATAACTATCGAAATTAAAAGATGATTTATCAATACGTCCCAGGAAAATTTAAAATTATTTCTGACAGAAACAACTTTTGGGGTAACCCTTATAAGGCTCCAAACCAAAACCACAAACAAAAACAAAACGGGAATTAATAGCTTTAATAATGACGTATAGGAACTAAAATCAAAGTTCATTTCATAATTAAATCTGTCGTAATAAAAAGCTGCATTTTCAAAATAAAGGCAATAGGTAAAATAAATGAGCATTGGCATTGCAAAGCCCACAACAGGAATAAATAAATTTTTAACCGTCAGTTTTTGATGTATTATCATGCTAACATACACCAATAGCAAATAAAAAATACTCCACGAATAAATTAATGTTGCAATGCCTATCCAAAAACAGGCATCAAAAAGCTTCAATTTGGTATCAAAACCAGTTCTTAAACTGTAAATTTTCCTAAACCCCAACATCAATACAATGTTTGCAAAAACAATGGGATTTGAAAACATGGCTTCAGTAAAGGTTCCCAACAAAAAAACCATCAAAATCAATGCGTACGAATTGTCTTTTGTCAGTTTGTTTTTTTTGACAATAAAACTTGCAAAAAGCAGAAATAGAACGAGCCAAATGAAAAAACCAAGTCTTTTAACCAAAAATTGCAAAGACAATTCCCCGGAATGAAGTAAAAAAGTAGCTATGAAATAATAAATAAATAGCGCTACAACTATACTAAAAACAGTTACCAGTTTAGTTTTACTGAAAAAATTTGCTATCATTACTATATTTTATACTTTTGCATGTAAATATAAATAAGTTATGATTGCAAACAATATTTTTAAAGCAATAGCTGATTTTTGTCAAAATGTTTTATTTGCGCCTTTCGACAGTGTTCGGTCGTTGGATAACTGGTGGCTTCAAAACACAGTAAGCTGGGTGTTGATTTTAATTGGATTTATTGGGTTTTTCTATTGGTTAGGTGAATTAAATAAACATACTAAAGCTGGGGAAGAATAATTTTTTATTTAAATTCATTTACATTTTCCTTTTTTTAACAAAACGCAAATCCTGTGGGAAGCAAAAATAAACTCAAAAGATTTCGTGAAAACGAAACATTTTCCAATGTCATTCAACCAACACGAAAAGAAGTTATTGATGGTTTCTCAGTAAAAGGAAATTGGCATACAATTTTTAACAACAACAATCCGATTGTGCTTGAATTGGGCTGCGGAAAAGGCGAATATACCATTGCCTTGGCCCGTAAAAATCCAAACATAAATTATATTGGCGTTGATATCAAAGGAGCACGTTTTTGGCGCGGAGCTAAAATAGCTTTAGAAGAAAACCTTAGTAATGTGGCTTTTTTAAGATCTCAAATTGAGCTCATCGACCTTCTTTTTAATGAGAAAGAAGTCGCTGAAATCTGGATTACTTTTCCAGATCCTCAAATTAAATATACCCGCACAAAACACCGGCTGACAAATGGGGCGTTTTTAAAAAAATACCACCATATTTTAAAACCTGAAGGAATTGTTCATTTAAAAACGGACAGTGAATTTATGCATGGGTATACTTTAGGTTTGCTTCACGGTGAAGGACAGGAAATTATCTATGCACATCACGATATTTATAAAAATTACCATGCGCCTGAAGAAGTGACTTCAACACAAACTTTTTATGAAAGTCAGTATTTAGAAAAAAGCAAACCTATTACTTACATTAAATTTAGGCTTCGTTATTAACCTACTTTTTGGTTGAAAGTTAAAAGATTAATGTTCAATTCGTAATTCAAAAATCGTAAATCCTGAAAAACCAACTACCGACAACAAAAAACACTTGTAACGAATGGAAAATTCCGGCAATTTTTTTGAAAAAGTATATGAAGTTGCAAAACAAATTCCTTTTGGCAGGGTTACCAGTTATGGTGCTATTGCAAAATATTTAGGAACAGCGAAGTCGGCAAGAATGGTGGGCTGGGCTATGAATGCATCACATAATAATGCCGATATTCCAGCTCATAGAGTTGTTAACAGAAATGGATTGTTAACTGGAAAATTTCATTTTGATGGCACCAACTTAATGCAACAGCTGCTGGAAAGTGAAGGGATTGTTGTAAAGGAAAATCAAATTCAAAACTTCCATGACGTTTTTTGGGATCCATTTAAAGAATTGAAATAATGGTCGTAGGTATCTGATATTTGGATTTTTAATTATCTAATTGCCTAACCTATTTTTGAGCATTTTCAACTTTTTGATTTTGAGACTTTCTTCTATCCAACTTTAAAACTATGTGACTTTGTGAATTCATTTGAACTCTGTATCTTTGTTGTTTAGAATGATTTTATATAAACAACATGGCATATACAAAAAAAGACATCTCAAATGCACTTGAAACCATCACTGCACCTGGTGAAGGAACAAATTTAATTGAAAGTGGCGCGGTTAAAAATATTGTAACTTTTGATAAAGAAGTTATTGTTGATGTAACCATATCAAACCCAACGCTACAGGCTAAAAAGAAAATAGAAGTTGAAATTATGAAAGCGATTCACCAACACGTGGATGTGAAAGCTGATGTAAAAGTAAACGTATCTGTAATTGCGCCTGACAAACCTATTGAAAATACAAAACCTAAAGTTCCTGGAATTCAAAATATTATTGCAATTGCTTCTGGGAAAGGTGGTGTAGGAAAATCTACCATTACCGCAAATATGGCCATCTCATTGCAAAAAATGGGCTTTAAAGTCGGTATTTTAGATGCCGATGTTTATGGACCATCTATTCACTTAATGTTTGATGTAGCACATGCGAAACCATTATCAGTAGAAATTGATGGTAAATCAAAAATGCAGCCTATTGAAAGCTATGGTGTAAAAATATTGTCTTTAGGTTTCTTTGTTGATGCCAATCAGGCCGTTATTTGGCGCGGTGCGATGGCGGGCAAGGCACTAAACCAATTGATTTTTGACTCACATTGGGGAGAACTTGATTTTTTATTAATTGATTTACCTCCGGGAACCGGCGATATTCACCTGTCAATTGTGCAAGCAGTTCCCGTTACAGGTGCCATAATTGTGAGTACTCCACAAAATATTGCTTTGGCCGATGCCAAAAAAGGAGTGGCAATGTTTCAACAAGAAAGTATTAATGTTCCTGTTTTGGGCATTGTTGAAAATATGAGCTATTTCACACCTGCTGAACTTCCAGATAACAAATACTATATTTTTGGACAAAATGGCGCTAAGAATTTGGCCGAAGACATTAATGTTGCATTTTTAGGTGAAATTCCCTTGGTGCAAAGCATTAGGGAATCAGGCGATGTTGGCCATCCTGTAGCACTTCAGGACAACACCCCTTTAGAACTCGCGTTTTCAGAAATTACAAAAAACGCCTTGTCTCAATTGGTGAAAAGAAACAATGATTTACCTCCAACTGAAATTGTTCGAATTACGACAATGAGTGGGTGCAGCACAAAAAAATAACCCTATGGAAGCGGAAGAACTTAAAAATAATGTTGAAAATGCACTGCAAGAAATCAGGCCTTATTTACAGGCTGATGGTGGAAACATTTCATTGGTTGAAATAGTCAATAATATTGTTCATGTGCAACTGGAAGGAAACTGTTTGGGGTGCTCCGTAAATCAGATGACTTTAAAAAATGGAGTTGAAGCTACTATAAAAAGGCACGCACCTCAAATTTTACAAGTTATTGAAGTTAACGGAATTTCTTTTTAGCTTTCAAAAAAATATAACGATAAAGAGCACTTAATGTGCTCTTTATTATTTAATTAAAGTTTGAAAAATATTTTTATATTTGTAAAACATGAAAAAAGCTTGGGTAGGATTATTATTACTTCTTAAATTCTTAATCAAGAGAGTTCCTGAATGAAAATATTCATAATTATAGTTGCAAGCTAAAATTTTGTATCTTTAATATCTATGATTCTATCCTAAAACGATGAAAATCATTTAGATTAAAATTCATAAAAAAACTACTAATCCTTTTTAAGGAATTCATAACTAAAAAATTACAACTATGCCCAGATATTATTCATTAGGTAAAATTCCGCCAAAACGCCACACTACATTCGAAAAACCTATGGGTGGATTGTATCAGGAAGAGCTTTTCGGAACCGCAGGTTTCGCAGGAATGTCATCATTAATTTATCATTTGAATCCACCCACAGTGGTTACGGAAATCAAAAAAGTAAAACATACCACTCCAAAAATCGCCATCGAAAAAAACATGAAAGCGCTGAGTTTTAAAGGATTTTCCTTAAAACCTGAAGCCGATTATCTGGAAAGCAGAAAAACGGTTTTTGTTAACAGCGATTTGCATATTGGCCTGGCCGCTCCAAAAGCATTTTCTTCAGCTTATTTTTATAAAAATGCAGATGCGGATGAAATGCTTTTTGTGCACATTGGTTCCGGCACATTAAAAACGATGTATGGAAACATACCTTTTAAATATGGTGATTATGTGATAATTCCACGAGGAACTGTATACCAAATAGACTTTGACACACAAGAAAACCGTTTGTTATATGTTGAATCATTTAGTCCAATTGTAACGCCAAAACGCTATCGAAATAACTTTGGACAATTATTGGAACATTCTCCTTTTTGCGAACGTGATTTTAAATTGCCAACCAATTTGCAAACTCATGACGAGAAAGGTGCTTTTAAAGTCCTTATCAAAAAGCAAGGTGTACTTTGGGAATATCTTTATGGAAACCATCCTTTTGATGCTGTTGGCTGGGACGGATTTAATTATCCGTATGCTTTCTCCATTCACGATTTTGAACCAATCACCGGCCGTATTCATATGCCACCACCAATTCACCAAACCTGGGAAGCCTCTGGTTTTGTGGTTTGTTCATTTGTACCAAGAATGTACGATTACCATCCGAAATCTGTTCCGGCACCTTACCACCACAGCAATATCGATTCCGAAGAAATATTGTATTATGTAGATGGCGATTTTATGAGTCGAAATAACATAGAAAAAGGACAAATAACCTTGCATCCTGGCGGAATTCCTCATGGTCCGCATCCAGGCGCCATCGAAAGAAGCATCGGAAAAAAATTCACCGAAGAATTGGCCGTGATGATTGATCCTTTTAAGCCGGTGATGATTACCGAAGAAGCCATGAATTTGCAGGTAGATGATTATTATAAATCTTGGATAACTGAATAAATATTAGAAAAAAGAATAGAGAAAAAAGACAAGTAATGCTATGAAAAGACATAATTATAAGAAGTTAAAAATTTGGACAATGGGGCTGGAAATTTCAAAAGATATTTCTGATATGTTATATACCTTTCCAAAACATGAAAGGTTTGATTTAAGTTCACAAATAAGCAGATGTTCAATATCAATTCCCAGTAACATTGCTGAAGGTTCAGCAAGAACAGATAAATCTTTTTCTCATTTTATTGATATTTCTCTTGGCTCTTCTTTTGAACTTTCAACACAATTATTAATTGCTTCACACAGAAAATATATAGCTACAAAAACATTAAATAACCTGGAAGAAAAAATTGATGAGTTTCAAAAAATGACAATGGGGTTTCAAAACGCCTTAAATTTAGTTTAGTCTTTTTTTCTCTGGTCTTTTTTCTTTATTCTAAAATATTAATTATGAACAAACTAAAAAACAAACAAAATTTCAACTACGGATTGGAAAAAATATTTCCAGAAGCACAAGATTTTTTGCCTTTATTGGGAACTGATTATGTGGAAATGTATGTGGGAAATGCCAAACAGGCAGCGCATTACTACAAAACAGCATTCGGATTTCAATCGTTGGCTTATGCCGGATTGGAAACTGGTTTAACTGACCGAACGAGCTATGTTTTGGTTCAGGATAAAATTAAATTGGTGTTGACCACGCCAATGCCGAACAAAAATAATCAGGAAATTTTTGACCATCTCGAAAAACACGGCGATGGTGTAAAAGTAGTGGCGCTATGGGTGGAAGATGCCAAACAAGCCTGGGAGGAAACCACAAAAAGAGGCGCAAAATCATATATGGAGCCAATCAAAGAAAGTGATGAAAATGGCGAGGTTGTTCGTTCAGGAATACATACTTATGGAGATACCGTACACATTTTTGTTGAAAGAAAAAATTACAACGGCCTGTTCCTTCCGAAATTTGTAAAATGGAATTCGAGCCATAACCCGACAGATGCAGGTTTGCGTTACATTGATCATATGGTTGGCAATGTTGGCTGGAATGAAATGAATATCTGGGCGAAATTTTACAATGAAATTATGGGATTTGCCAACTTAATAACTTTTGATGATAAAGATATTTCAACAAAATATACGGCATTAATGAGTAAAGTAATGACCAATGGCAACGGCCGTGTAAAATTCCCCATTAACGAACCTGCAGAAGGCGTAAAAAAATCACAAATCGAAGAGTATTTAGATTTTTACAATGGTCCGGGAATTCAACATATCGCTGTGGCAACAAATAATATTTTGGAAACTGTAAAAGCCCTGACGGCACGTGGGGTTGAATTTTTATATGTTCCCGGCTCTTATTACGATACTGTATTGGACAGGGTTGGTGACATTGATGAAGATTTGGCTGCTTTAAAAGATCTCGGAATTTTAGTTGACAGAGATGATGAAGGTTACTTATTGCAAATTTTTACCAAACCTGTAACCGACAGACCTACACTTTTTTTTGAAATTATTCAAAGAAAAGGGGCACAATCATTTGGGAAGGGAAACTTTAAAGCTTTGTTTGAGTCCATTGAAGCAGAACAAGCTCGGAGAGGAACTTTGTAATTTTACAATTATTAATAAAAGCTTAATAGCGTATGTGTTAAGCTTTTACTATTTTTGGCGCGATAATTGTATTTTTACAATTAGAATCACTTATAAACTATTAAATGAAAAATATTATATACCTATTTATTTTTTTAATTGCCTTTACTTCAATTAGTCAATCCATTCAAAAAACGAATGAAAAATCGAAGGAAGCTGTTTCAAAGGCGAAAGATTCTCCACAAAATTTCGCTTTTCAAAAAGGAGAATGGCTTAAGTTTAAAATGAGTTACAGCAATTTTTTAAATGCAGGTTTTTCAACAATGGAAGTGAGGGAAACTACAAATAATCAAAAAGAAGCTTTTCATATTCTTGGAAAAGGAAAATCTACAGGAATTGTGGGTTTGTTTTTTAATGTAAAAGATGATTATCAAACTTTCATGTATAAAGAATCTATGTTGCCATATCGCTTCATAAGAAAAATTGATGAAGGCGGATATACCAAAGATGAAGAAATTTTATTCAATCACGACAAAAATGAGGCTACCGTAAAAAACTATAAACACAATACCGTTGATAAGCATCCTATTGGCAACGACATTCAAGACTTACTTTCATCTTTATACTTTTTGAGAAACCAAAATTTAACCGATTTAGAAGTTGGCGATGAAATTGAATTAAAAATGTTTATTGATAAAGAAGTCACCAATTTTAAACTTCGTTTTTTAGGAAAAGAAGTTGTAAAAACCAAATTTGGCAAAGTTAAATCCCTAAAATTTAAACCAATGGTTCAGGCTGGGCGTGTTTTTAAAGAACAGGAAAGTTTGACCATCTGGATTAGTGATGATGACAACAAAATTCCACTGCTCATTAAAGCATCTCTTGCTGTTGGCTCCCTAAGAGCAGATCTCGATGAATTTAAAGGTTTAGCACACCCTTTTAACATAATTTTTTGAAATTAAATTGTATTTTCGCAATTTATTTGTAGAATCAAATTTAATTGTAAAAGTAGTCCGTCTTGAAAAAATTATTTGCCCTCTTATTCGTTGTCTTAATTATTGCCTGTAATGATAAAAAACCTGAAGCCAAGATAATTCCTAAGCCTAAATTTGTTTATGAATTTGGTTATAGATTAAACGATTATAAGGTCATAAACGACACCATTAAATCCGGCGAAAATTTTAGTGAAATATTAACCAAAAACAAGGTTGATTACGCTAAAATATTTGAAATTGTAAATAAAACAAAAGACTCTTTCAATATTAGAAGTCTTAGAGCAGGAAAGCCATACACCATTTTGGCAAAAAATGATTCTACCCAGCAAGCTCAGGTATTTATTTACAGGCGTTCCCAAGTTCAATATACAGTTATAGATTTTAAGGATTCAACAATTACGGTGCATAATGGAAAAAAGCCCATAAAAACTGTAATTAAAACAGCATCGGGTATTATTACAACCCATCTTTCCCACGCCATCAAAAGTCAAGGATTAAATCCATATTTAACCTATAAAATGGCCGATGATATTTTTGCCTGGTCTATTGATTTTTCCAAACTTCAAAAAAATGATAAATTCAGACTAATCTACGAACAGTTTTACATAGAAGACAGTATTCCCGTAGGAATTGGAAAAATAAAAGCTGCCTATTTTGAACATAATGATACGCCTTTTTATGCATTTAATTATATGGTTGATTCAACCCACAAGGCTTATGACTATTTTGATGATAAAGCCAATGTGTTGCGTCGGCAATTTTTAAAAATGCCCGTAAAATTCAGCAGAATATCATCTCGGTACAATTTAAAAAGACGTATTGCCTATTATGGAAACAAAATCAGGGCTCACAAAGGCACGGATTATGCGGCGCCAATTGGAACGCCAATTGAGTCTACCGCCAACGGAACGGTTATTGAATCAAGGTATGCCGGTGGCAATGGCAATTACGTTAAAATTCGACATAACAGCACCTACACTACTCAGTATTTACATATGAGCAAACGGTTAGTTAAAGTTGGGGATTATGTAAAACAAGGAGATGTTATCGGTAAAATTGGGATGACAGGGAATACAGCAGGACCACATGTATGTTATCGTTTTTGGAAAAACGGGGTGCAAATTGACCCATTAAGAGAAAAATTACCTGCTTCCGAACCTATGAAAAAAAATAAAAAACCGGCTTACCTTAAATTTATTGAGCCACTTAAAATCCAATTGGATTCTATAGAATATCCTCCTAAAAATATTTTATTCTAATTATAAGATTCGCATTAAATTATCAGTTCAAGACCATGAAAAATATCAATCCAACCGAAACAAAAGCTTGGCAATCGCTAACTTCTCACTATAAAGCTATAAATTCAATTCATTTAAAATCATTATTTAATAATGACCTGGATCGAAAAAAGAAATTCAGCATTAATTTTAATGACTTTGAATTTGATTATTCAAAAAACAGAATAACCGAAGAAACGATAACCCATTTGTTGGAATTGGCTCATGAAGTTGATTTAGAAAGTGCCCTTAAATCCTATTTTTCAGGAGAAAAAATCAATAAAACTGAAAACAGAGCGGTATTGCATACTGCTTTAAGAAACCAATCAAATGAAGCGATTTTATTTGAAGGAAAAAATATTATGGTTGACATTAAAGACGCGCTACATAAAATGGAGTCTTTTACCACCAAAATTGTTTCAGGAAGCTGGAAAGGGTATACCAATAAATCGATTACAGATGTTGTAAATATTGGCATTGGCGGATCGGATTTGGGACCGGATATGGTGGTTGAATCTTTAAAATATTACAAAAACCATTTAAATGTCCATTTCGTCTCAAATATTGACGGCGACCACGTTCAGGAAGTGATCAAAACTTTAAATCCTGAAACCACCTTATTTGTAATTGTTTCAAAAACATTTACAACACAAGAAACGCTTACCAATTCAACCACCATAAAAAAATGGTTTTTGCAAACCGCTTCTGAAAGTGATGTTGCAAAACATTTTGTGGCTGTTTCCACAAACTTAAAAGCAGCAAATGACTTTGGTATTGCCTCAGAAAATATTTTCCCTATGTGGGACTGGGTTGGTGGCCGATTTTCATTATGGAGCACGGTTGGTTTATCTATAAGTTTGGCAGTTGGTTTTAATAATTTTAAAGACCTTTTAATTGGTGCTTTTGAAATGGATGAACATTTTAAAAACACCCCTTTTAAAAACAATGCACCAGTAATGCTTAGTTTAATAGGAATTTGGCACACCAACTTTTTTAATGTGGAAACTGAAGTTATTTTACCTTATACACAATATCTCAGTAAATTTGCACCTTACCTTCAACAAGCCATTATGGAGAGTAATGGTAAAAGTGTAGACAGAAATGGGAAAAAAGTGACTTACCAAACAGGAAATATAATTTGGGGGAGCACAGGCACAAATGCCCAACATGCTTTTATGCAATTATTGCATCAGGGAACCAAATTAATTCCGGCTGATTTTATTGGATTTAGAGAATCTCTTTACGGAAACAAAGAACACCACACCAAATTAATGGCCAACTTTTTTGCGCAAACCCAGGCACTTGCCGAAGGAAAAACAAAAGAAGAAGCACATTTGGATTTAAAAACGCAAGGCAAAATGAATGAAATAGAAGCCTTGTTGCCTTATAAAGTTTTTGAAGGAAACAAACCAAGCACTACCATATTAATAAACAAACTTACTCCCAAAACTTTGGGAAGTTTAATTGCTTTTTATGAACACAAGATATTTGTTCAGGGAATTATTTGGAATATCTTCAGTTTTGACCAATTTGGCGTTGAGCTGGGAAAAGAATTAGCCAATAAATATCTTCAAAAAAAGTAATATTTCAAGTTCAAAAAAAGCAACCATTGCCTTAATTGATCATCTGTTAATAAACAGTTAATAAACTGTTAATTTTTAATTATATTAATGCAGTTTTAAAGGTGTTTTTCACTATTTTTATCCTAATTAATTGTTAATATTTAACAATTAATGAAAGATTATTTTGGTAAAAATTACCATTTTTGCACAAACATTTAATTCAACTTAAAATTAAACAATGAGAAAATTTAAAAATTTGTTAATGGTAGTACTATTAATTAGTTCTACTGCCATTTTCGCTCAAACCAAACTTACAGGGAAGGTTGTTGATGAATCAAATCAGCCACTGCCTGGCGCTTCTTTAATTGTTAAAGGCACCAAAACAGGAAACACATCAGATTTTGATGGTAATTTTACCTTAGTAACTTCTTTGACTAGCGGTACATTAGAAGTTTCATTCGTTGGATATGGAACAACATCTGTAACATTTAATGGAA
>NZ_JBFFKM010000002.1:0-106639 GCF_041555395.1 Lutibacter sp.
GGAATTTCAAACTGAATGGCATCCATAATAATCTCGTGCGCCAATAGATTTAAATCCAGCAAAAATGTTTTCTTCTTTTCAAAAACCGGTAACAAATCATCGATATAAAATTCGTAAAAAGGTGATGAGCTATAAGCTGTTTTCAAGGTTTTTAAATGTTGCTTATGCCAATCATCTTTATAATCAATTTTTATCTCTTTCGTTTTTTGTTTAATTTCTTTGGCATGCTGAACAGGTACATTTAGCAAATGTTTCCCTTGGGAGGTATAAATATAACATCGGTTTCTAAAGGTTTGTTTTTGAAAATTATCTTCTGTTTCAAAAATAATTTCATCAGCATTTGCAACCGCAACATATTGCAGTATTGGTGAAAAATAGGTTGGGTGCAATAAAATCATAAATTTATTCGGCTTTATTGCGCTTTCTGAAAAAGCTAAAAGCATACCATAAAGCAAGAGCGCCTAAGAAATAATACAAGTACGAAACAGGTTTTCCGCTTCCGTGAACAGTGGTGAAAACACGTTCCCATCTAATTTTATTGGCAATTCCTTCCCCGTTAGTATCCCAGCTAAACCAAATAAACACAGGTTTTCCAACTACATGGTCAAAAGGAACATAACCCCAATAACGGGCATCTTCAGAATTATGTCTGTTATCGCCCATCATCCAATAATAATCTTGTTTAAATGTATAAGAGGTTGCCAGTTTTCCGTTTATGAAAATTTCATTTCCACTTGTTGTTAAATTATTGTTTTCATACACTTCAATAATTCGCTTGTAAAAAGGCAACGACTTGGCGTTTAATTCAACTGTTTTTCCAGCTTCAGGAATGTAAATTGGACCATAATTATCTATTGACCAAGGATATTGCTCATTATGTGGGAATATACCTGATTCATAATTCCCTTCGGGTGCAATTTGCTTTGTAATACTTTTAATTAATGGGTTGTTTTTGAGTTTACTAGCATTTTCATCGGTTAGGTTCAAAATGTAATAATCACCAAAAAAACCACCTTCCGTAACATTGTATCTTTTTAATAAAGCCGCAGAAAGTTGTTGTCCGTCAGTTATGACTTTATGCTTGTATTGAGGAAGAGCTCTATCCGGAAGCACTGTTCTTTCTCCATTGATATAAATATACCCTTCTTTTATTTCCAAGGAATCTCCTGGGATACCAACACATCTTTTTACATAATTCGATTTTTTATCAATAGGTTTGTCAACGTGAATTTTGGATATGTCTCTAAAAAAGCGAACAGAATCAACCGGCCAGTTAAAAACGACAATTTCGTTGCGTTTAATTTTTTCAAAACCCGGTAACCTGAAATATGGTAAATGAGGAATATTTAAATATGATTTTGCTTTTATCAATGGCAATGAATCATGAACCATCGGTGCAGCTATAACAGTCATTGGTGTTCTGGCACCATAATGAAATTTACTTACAAATAAGAAATCCCCCACCAATAAAGATTTTTCCAAAGAGGAAGTTGGGATGGTATAAGGCTGCATAAAATAAGTGTGTACAATTGTTGCTGCAACAATGGCAAAAACAATGGAACTTACCCATTCTCCCAATTCGGTCCTTGATTTTAAACTTCTGTCTTCAACATAGTTAACATCGGCAATATAATTTAAATAATAAATGTAAAAACCAAGTGTTAAAACTGCCAAAACTGAATCTATAGTTTTGTATTTTCCAAAACTTTTTACGGTTTCAACCCAAATTACGGGGAACATCAATAAATTGATAATTGGAATAAATAATAAAATGATCCACCAAATTGGCCTTTTTAATATTTTAAATAGCACAATGGCATTATATACCGGGATTAGTGCTTCCCATGATTTTCTACCTGCTTTTATGTATAATTTCCATGTTCCTGCAAAATGAATTACTTGAACAATCAAGAAAAATATAAACCATTGTATCATTGTCATAATTAATAATTTTTAATATTATTTAAGGCCTAAAACGTCTTTCATGGTAAAAACACCAGTTTTTCCAACAAGCCATTCTGCAGCAATAACTGCTCCTAAAGCAAAACCATCCCTGTTGTGTGCGGTATGTTTAATGTCTATCGTGTCTACTTCCGACTTATATTCAACTGTATGTGTTCCCGGCACCTCGTCTATACGTTTTGCTATTATTGGTATTTCAGTTTTCTTGTTTGTTACACCCAAAGCCCAACTTTCTTTATAAGAATTTTCAATAATTCCTTCAGCCAATGTAATTGCCGTACCGCTTGGCGTATCCAATTTTTTGGTGTGGTGAATTTCTTCTACAGAAATGGTGTATTGATCTAAACGATGCATCATTTTTGCCAAATAGGTATTTAATTCAAAAAATAAATTTACACCTAAGCTAAAATTTGAAGCGTAAATAAAAGCACTGTTTTTTTGTTTGCAAAGCACTGTTGCTTCGGGTAATTTTTCTAACCAGCCCGTTGTGCCGCTAATTACGGGGACGTGATTGTTTAAACAGGTTGAGATATTTTTGAAAGCCGCTGCGGGAATGCTGAAATCTATTGCCACATCCGCAATAGTAATATCATAATACAGACTGTTTTCATCAATTTTTAAAACAATTTCATGGCCTCTTTGCAGCGCAACTTGTTCAATTGTTTTACCCATTTTACCATAACCCAATAAAGCTATTTTCATATTTAGAATTTAAAATTGACTGATGCTCCAACAATTGCTTTTTTGTTGGTTTCATCAAAAATTATTTGGGGAGAAACAGATAAATCACTGTCTACATTGAGTTGAAGCAAATGAGCATTGACACTTGCTTCCACAATTTGTAAAACATATAAACCAACCGTAACAAGAAGCGATAAATCCCTGTCTTTTTTATACGATTTTTGAGCTGAAATTAAGGCGTCTTTTGTTAAAAATATATTCCCGTTTAATCCATCAAATTCATCTGGTTTTTCGTTGATTCTTAATTTGTAAGCTGTTCTTGCTCTGTTAAAGTTACTGTTGTTTGTATGATAGAAATAAATGCCGGAACCCATTGCTGCCCAAACAATCGGAATTTTCCAGTATTTTTTGTTGAATGCTTGTCCAAGTCCCGGTAAAACAGCGGAATAAAATGCCGCTTTTGCAGGGGAAAGTGGCTTAAAATTGTCAGTGGAAGCACTTATTGTATCTTTAATTTTTACGTTGGAAATTTTTTGTGCATAGCTGTTGAATACCGTTAAGGCGGTAATAATTAAATAGATAAATAAATTTTTTTTAAGCACTTATTCCAGTAATTTTTTAATTCGGTTAAAATCTTCTTCCGAATGAAACGGAATGCTGATTTTGCCTTTATCTTTTCCAGATAATTTTACGTCAATTTTATGTCCAAAGTAATTGCTGAAAGTATTTAATCCGGCGCTTACAAATGAAGGAAGTTTAGCTTCTTGAACCTGTTTTTTAGGTTTTGAGACAATTCCTTCTTTTAAATCTTTAACAAATTGTTCGGTTTGCCGAACGGATAATTTTTGTTGAATTATTTTTTCGTAAATGCTTAATTGGTCTTCGGTATTTTCAACATTTATTAACGCCCTGCCATGTCCCATCGATAAAAATCCGTCGCGCATACCAGTTTGAATTATTGGATCCAATTTTAGCAATCGCAAATAATTGCTGATGGTAGAGCGTTTTTTTCCTACACGTTTGCTCATTTCTTCTTGGGTCAAATCAATTTCATCAATCAATCTTTGGTAGGAGAGGGCAACTTCTATTGGGTCTAAATCTTTACGTTGTATATTTTCAACCAATGCCATTTCAAGCATTTCCTGGTCGTTGGCAAGTCTTATATAGGCTGGAATTGTTGTATTGCCAATTAATTTTGAAGCCCTGAACCTTCTTTCTCCCGATACCAATTGAAATTTATTTCCTTCTAATTTTCTTATGGTAATGGGTTGAATTACGCCCAATTCTTTTATAGAGCTTCCCAATTCGCGCAACGATTCTTCGTTAAAATAACTTCTTGGCTGAAAGGGGTTTACTTCAATTAATGCTAAATCAATTTCCAGAATACTGCCAACAAGTTTATCCGCATTTTTGTCGTCTGCGGAGGTAATGTCTGAATTGTTCAATAAGGCAGATAATCCTCTTCCTAATGCTTGTTTTTTAATTGCTTTTGCCATCCTTGCTATGCAGTTTTAATATTTCGTTCGCTAAGTTAATATAATTTACAGCACCGGTGCTAGTTGCGTCATAAGCGATAATGCTTTCGCCATAACTTGGTGCTTCGCTTAAGCGAACGTTTCTTTGAATAATGGTTTTGAAAACCATATTTTGGAAATGTTTTTTAACTTCTTCCACCACTTGGTTTGAAAGCCGTAAACGGGAATCATACATTGTCAATAATAACCCTTCAATATCCAAAGTGGTATTGTGTATTTTTTGAACGCTTTTTATGGTATTCAATAATTTACCCAAACCTTCCAAAGCAAAATATTCACATTGAATTGGGATGATTACCGAATCGGCTGCAACAAGAGAATTTAAAGTAATTAAACCAAGTGAAGGCGCACAATCAATTAAAATATAATCGTAATCATCTTTTATATCTTTCAGGGCTTCCTTCAGCATATACTCTCGTTTTGGTTTATCAACTAATTCAATTTCTATAGCCACTAAATCTATATGGGCCGGGATGATATCAACATTTGGTGAATTTGAAGGGACTATAGCCTCTTTTGCTGAAATTGAATGTTCTAACAATTGATACGTTCCAAGTTCAATTTCCTCTATTGAAATACCAAGCCCAGATGAAGCATTTGCTTGCGGGTCGGCATCAATTAATAACACTTTTTTTTCTAAAATCCCCAAAGCAGCGGCTAAGTTAATAGTGGTTGTAGTTTTGCCAACACCACCCTTTTGATTGGCGATTGCAATAATTTTTCCCATATAAGAATGTCGAATTATTTTAAGCAGTAAAAATACAATTATTTATGGTTTTTGAAAGTTTATATTGTTAACAAAGATATAAAAAAGCAAAAGGGGTTGAAATTATCAACCCCCTTTGCTTTTTATTTTTTAAGCGGAATATTTTCCAAAATTGTCAGTAAAAATTGCCAGAATTTTTGAGAAGATTTAATGTTCGCTTTTTCATCGGGCGAATGTGCGCCTTGTATGGTTGGGCCAAATGAAATCATATCCATATCTGGATAATTGGTTCCTAAAATACCACATTCCAAGCCGGCATGACATGCTACAACGTTGGCTTTTTTATTAAAAAGTTTCTCGTAGGTTTCGGTTAAAGTCTTTAAAATTGGTGAGGTTACATTTGGTTTCCATCCTGGGTAAGAACCTGATAATGTAACGGTATATCCTGCCATTTCAAAGGTAGCTCTCAGTGCGTTTGCCAAATCAAATTTTGATGATTCAACGGAAGATCTTGTTAAACACAAGATTTTCACACTTTCATCCTTAACAATTACACGGGCAACATTATTAGAAGTCTCTACCAAATCTTCCATATCATTACTCATTCTGTAAACACCATTATGTGCAGCATAAATAGCATTGAGCAAGGTATTCTGGCTTATGGTTGTCATCACTCTTTCGGGTTTGGCCACTTCAGAAATTTTAATTTCTAAATTAGGGTCAACAGCTGATTGTTCAGCTTTAATTTCTTTTACAATTTTATTTACTTTTTTAATAAAAGCATCTTTTCTAACGTTGGCAACTGAAATGGTTGCAAAACTTTCTCTTGGAATGGCATTGCGCAAACTTCCGCCATTAATTTCCGAAATCCTTATAAAATCTTTTGTTTCGTATAATAAACGGTTCATTATTTTATTGGCATTTCCCAATCCTTTATGGATGTCCATTCCTGAGTGACCTCCTTTTAAGCCAGTAACTGAAATTGAAAATCCGCCACTGTTTACAGGGGCGCCAACTTCATTATAAGTATTTTCAGCAGTGACATCAATGCCTCCGGCACATCCAATATCAATTTCATCATCATCTTCAGTGTCTAAATTTAACAATATTTCACCATTTAAATAATTTGCCTGTAGGCCCATAGCTCCAGTCATTCCGGTTTCTTCATCAATAGTGAACAAAGCTTCAATTGCAGAATGTTTAATGGTTTTTGAAGCTAAAACGCTCATAATTGCGGCAACTCCCATACCATTATCTGCACCCAACGTTGTTCCATCAGCACGAACCCAATCTCCATCAACAATCATTTTAATTCCGTCTGTATCAAAATTAAAGCTGGTATTTGAATTTTTTTGGTGCACCATATCTAAGTGCGATTGCAATACAACTGTTTTGCGATTTTCCATGCCTTTTGAAGCCGGTTTTTTGATAATCACATTTCCAACAGGATCAACTATAGTGTCTAGGTTTAATTTTTTTCCAAAATCGACCATAAATTGTATTACTTTTTCTTCTTTTTTAGAACCCCTTGGGACCGCATTTAAATCGGCAAAATTATTCCAAAGTTCAGTAGGTTCAAGAGCTCTTATATCTTTTGTCATTTTCTTGTTGTTTGAGTTTTTATGATATTTCTAATATGGTTTCACTTAAAGGTTTTCTAACTTTTTTCATGGCGCTCATAATGTCGTCATCAGCTCTAAAACCAACAGGCATCAATAATACGGATTTTAAATTTTGTGACGGTAAATTTAACAATTCATCAATTTTTTCAGGCATAAACCCTTCCATCGGACAATTGTCAATTTTTTCAACAGCGCAAACAGTCATTAAATTTCCCAACGCAATATAAGTTTGATATGTTGCCGATAATTGCTTTTCTTTCAAAGTTTTGTTTTTGTACATATCAACAAGTTGATTTCTAAAATTAGAAATTACGGCTTCTGAAGTTCCTCTAATTTCCTTTTCCATATCAAAATAAGCATTAACATCCTCGATTGTGGTGTCATTTTCAATGCATAAGACCAATAGGTGAGAAGCATCAGCAACCTGACGTTGAAAATAACAATATTTCACAAATTTTTCTTGAAGATCTTTATCTTCAATAACAATCATTTTTATAGGTTGTAACCCAAATGAAGTTGGAGTTAGGTTAAAAGCTTTTTTTAGCGTTTCAATTTGGGGTATTGTTAGTTTTTTTGAAGGATCAAATTTTTTGGTGGCATATCTCCATTCTAAACTATTGATAATGTTCATTTATTTAATTTTTTCAGCAACAAAAATAATATAAAAAATACCGAAAACAGGTAACTTTCGGATTCAATTTTTTTTAACTAAAAGAAATTGTATACTTTTAAGTTGTTATTGAATTGCTATGAAAGAAAATTTACTTCATTTTGTGTGGAAACTTAAATTGTTTTCGGTCAATCATTTAAAATCCACCAATGCTGAAATTATTGAAATTATTTCAGCAGGAACTGAAAATCTGAATTCTGGTCCCGATTTTCTAAATGCCAAATTAAAGATTAACAATCAGCTTTGGGCAGGGAATGTTGAAATTCATTTAAATTCATCTGATTGGTATGCGCACAATCACGAAAGTGATGAGAATTATGATTCAGTGATTTTGCATGTGGTTTGGGAACATTCTGTTGATATTTTCAGAAAAACGAATCATCCCATCGCTACTTTAGAACTTAAAAATTATATTTCGAAGGATTTATTAAACAATTATCAGCAACTTTTCATCAAAAATAAAAACTGGATCAATTGTGAAAAAGACATTGCTGGCATTGATTCTTTTATTTTTAATAATTGGCTTGAAAGGCTTTATGTTGAAAGACTGGAAATAAAGTCTGAACAAATTCAAAATATGGTCGCAAAATTAAATAACAATTGGGAAGCCGCATTGTTTGTTTTATTGACAAAGAATTTTGGTTTGAAAATAAATTCGGAGGCGTTCATGAATTTTGCAAATTCTTTTGATTTTTCTATTGCCAGAAAAGTCTCCAATAATTTAGAACAATTGGAAGCTTTATTTTTCGGTCAAGCCGGATTGCTTTCAAATGATTATGAATCGGAATATTATAAAAAAATAAAAAAGGAATACAATTATTTAAGGGTGAAATTTCAGCTTACACCCATCTCAAATATGCAAATTCAGTTTTTTAGGTTGCGCCCAAATAATTTTCCAACAATTCGGTTGTCTCAATTGGCAAAGGTTTATCACCGACATCAAAATTTATTTTCTAAAATTATTGAAACAGATAATATTCTAGAATTTTACGAATTGTTTGATGAAGCAACATCAGCTTATTGGGAAACGCATTATACTTTTGAAACCACATCAAAAAAAAGCATAAAAAAACTCACAAAACCATTTATTGATTTGTTGCTGATAAACACCATTATTCCTTTGAAATTTTTGTATTTAAAAAGTTTGGGAACAAATGAAATAAGTTCGGCACTTACCATTATCGCCAACATAAAACCGGAAAAAAATGTGATTATTTCAAAATTCAACGAACTTAATATTAAAAGCAACACAGCTTTTGAAACACAGGCACTGCTTCAGCTAAAAAACGATTATTGCAACAAACAACGGTGTTTGAATTGTGCTATTGGCAAAGAATTGATAAAAGGTTAACTATTTTATCATAGACTTTTCGCGAATGGCTTTAAATTCAGAATTTTCATTCCACTTTGGATAAGTGGTTTCATTTGCTAATTTGTATCCGATATTAAAGAAAAGCTTGGCATCTTCAACACATCCAGACAAATCAGCCGTATTTGGGTTATATTCATCTGTAGGTTTGTGATACGTATTTGCCCAATAATTATTAATTTGTTCTTTTGCCCATTCTTTTCCATGTTCTCGGCTGTCTTGCCAACCCTTGATAAATAAAGACGGAATTCCTGCCTGCGCAAAGCTAAAATGATCGGATCTGAAATACATGCCGTTTTCTGGGAAAGGCTCGTTAGCAATATAACGATCTTGCTCTTTTGCAGCTTGTTCAACATAAGAATCTAATTCCGATTGTCCGAAACCGGTTATCGTAACATCTTTCATTTTACCGATTGGCAATAGTAATTCGTAATTTAAGTTTGCAATTGTTTTTTCAGGAGGGAACAGGCCATTTTGCGCATAATATTTTGAACCAATCATTCCGGTTTCTTCAGCCGTAACTGCAATAAAAACAATAGAACGTTCTGGCTTTATTTTTAATTTAGAAAATGCTTTTGCAGTTTCTAACATAGCACCTAATGCAGTGCCATTATCAATAGCGCCATTATATATTGAATCTCCATTTTGAACCGGCCCAATACCAAAATGATCCCAATGGGCACTATAAACAATACATTCATCAGGGCGTTTTGTGCCTTTAATGACACCAACAACATTTTTGCTGTTTGCAAATTTCAATTGTGTTTTAATAATCAAATTCAAATTACAATTTAAGCTTAAAGCGTTAAAATCTTTTGCTTCTGCTTTTTTGGATAGCGCGTCAAAATCAAGTCCGGATTTTTCGAATAGCTTTTTAGCTGCAATATCAGTTATCCAGCCTTCAAGTGCACATTTTTGAGCATTTCCATCCTTAGTTTGGATAGATATCCCAGAGGCAGAAGTGTTTGTAAGCACTTTCCATCCATAACCTGCTGGTTTATTTGAATGTATTACCAATACGCCTTTTGCTCCTTGTCTGGCGGCTTCTTCATATTTATAGGACCATCTGCCGTAATAAGTCATGGCGTTGCCTTTAAACAACTTTTTGTTTTGTGTTGCATAACCAGGGTCGTTAACCAATACCAAAACAATTTTATCTTTTACATCAATATTTTTATAATCGTCCCAGTCATATTCCGGAGCCACAATTCCGAATCCTGCAAAAATAATTTCAGCATTTTTTATTTCAACGGAATCTTTAATATGTGGAGTTTTAGCAATATAATCTTTTGTATTCTCTAATATGAGTTCACCATCTTTAGTATTTATGATGATACTTTTATCAGGATTGTAATTTAATTCAACAGAAGGAACGTCTTGAAAATAATTTCCATCAAAGCCACTTTCAATACCCATTTTTTTGAATTCATTTGCAATATAAAGTGTTGTTTTGTCTTCGCCAATTGTAAAGGGTTTTCTGCCTTGGAATTCATCAGAAGATAACTTGATCAAATGTTTTTCTAAATCAGTGGCATTAATTGAGTTTTCAGCTTCTAAAGCTTGATCTTTATTTGAGCAACTGATAACGGTTAAAATAATTGAGCAACTTATTAATTTTGATAAAAAGTTCATTAAAAAAGTTTTTTATACAAATAAATTTGTGAATGAATATATATCAAATGTAATAAAAAACTACGACTTAGATAGCTATTTTAATACAGGATTATTATGCTTAAATGCTATTTCTAGGCAAGATTTGTCAATAAAATTAGTTGCTGGGATACCAATTTCTTAATCGGACTTCAATGTTTTTATTTTTTGTATTTACCAATTTCTTAAAAGCTTCTGTATCACTAAATCCATCTTGTCCTCTATAATGAAAAGGATATACAATTTTTGGCTGAAATTCTAAAACAGCATCAGCAGCCTGATTGATATCCATCGTGTATGGCAAATTCATACAAACAAAAGCGATGTCAATATTTTGGAGCTTTCTCATTTCCTGTACGTCCTCTGTATCACCTGATATATAAACTTGTTTGTTGTCAATGGTTAAAAGATATCCGTTTCCCCTGCCTTTTGGGTGTTTGGAACTAGGTTCCTCAGGTAAATTATACATTGGAATTGCAGTTATGAAAAAACCCAACCGGTGAACTCCTTGTCTGTTTTGAAGGATTACAATTTCAGACCCATATTTTTTAGGCAATTTATGCGCAACTTCTTCAGGAAGAATAAAAATGGCTTTCGAAGTATCAATGGAATCCAATGTTTTTTGATCCAAATGATCTCCATGAATATCAGTAATTAAAATGATGTCAGGCGCATTTATTCCTTTGTACAATTTTGCACCTCCATACGGATCTACATAAATGGTTTTATTGTTATATGTTAACACCAGACTGCTATGTAAAATGGGTTGAATTTGTAAGATGCCGTTTTTTGTTTTGATGATGTCAATAGCTGGTTTTTGTGCCCAACTAACGCAAGAAATAAGCAATGAAATTGAAATTAGAATTGGTTTTATCTGCATGAAATTAAGTTATAAATTACAGGTTTTCAAATATACATGATAATTTATGCACGTTCAAAACCATAAAATGTTAAAATATAGAATTGCTAAAGTTTAGTTCTTAAAGAGGTAATAGCGAAAATTGTTCCATAAGTATATTTCCGGCAGGTTTTATTTTTTATAAAAATCCTTAACCCAAGCCGAAATTTGATTCTCAGTCATTGAATCTGCATCAAAAACCCCGACAAGTTTTCCAATAAGGTTTAAATCGTTTTTAATTTCCTTTTCAAAAATGGTTTTCATGATTGATGGCCCAAATAGCACAACAGCATCACAATTTTCAATTTCATTCGATAATATTTTAAGAAACTGTTTGGTTTGCTCCATTTTTTTATTCTCCGAATTTTTTTCATAAGTCATATACTGCCCTCCAAATCTTCCATATTTTTTTGATTCTCCAGGTGTTCTCACTTTTGTGTCAATATGAGATTCAATTTTCTTGACGGCTTGATCGCCGTTTGATAGATTAATAACTACAGCTTGGTGCGTGTCTATCCAAATTCCAATGTTATTTTTCATAATTATTGCATTAATAATGAAACAGTTGGGGTAGTGTGATTTGTTGAATTCTAATATAAATTTACAAAAAAAAGCTTATTTTAAACGATTTACAAAAAAAAAAGCTGCAACATTTTTGTTGCAGCTTTTAACTGGTATTTTGTTAAATGATTGAGTTCTAAAAGCAATATTTGTTTTCGGCAATTAGTTTTTCGGCAATTACGTTTCGCAATGCAATCGGATTTGGATTATTAACGTATTTGGTAAAACGTTTTAGACCCATAAGCATCACGCGTTGTTCATCACCTTCAGAAAAGTATAAAATTGCTTCTTTACCAAAGTTGTTTATTTTATCAATAGCATTGTACAAGTTTAATTTCGCTAATGCGATTTGAACTTCCGCTTCTTTTTCAGAAGTTAATTTTACGACTTTTTCTGCTTTCAATATCGCTGATTCTGCCATATAAATTTCAATCATTACTTCAGCAGCGGCCAAAATCAACTGTTGGTGATTGTCTAAATCCATTCCATATTTTTGTACTGCTTTCCCGGAAATCATTAAAAAGGATTTTTTTAATCGGGCAATCATTTCTTTTTCTTCTGAAAATAAAACAGAAAAGTCAGGAGTTTCAAACGATGGAATTCCCATTAAACTATTGCCAACTTCCATTGCGGGAGTCATCAAATCGATTTCACCTTTCATCGCTTTTTTAAGCAACATTCCAACAGTTAACAATCGGTTAATTTCATTTGTTCCTTCATAAATTCTGGTTATACGAGCATCTCGCCAAGCACTTTCCATTGGGGTATCTTTAGAGAATCCCATTCCACCGAAAATTTGAATGCCTTCATCCGAAACAAATTGTGAAACTTCAGAACCAAATACTTTTAGAATTGCACATTCAATGGCAAATTCACTAAAAGCCGTTAATTCTGCTTCTTCGTGTGATTTTCCATTTTCTAAGTGAGTAGCGATAGTGTTTTCAATATCTTTTGCAGCCCTGTAACTTCCTGCATCTAATGCAAAAGTTTTAGCACACATTTCAGCATATTTTTTCTGAATAGCACCAAAACTTGAGATAGGAACTTTGAACTGGAAACGTTCATTTCCATATTTCACGGATTCCGTAATAATTCTACGACTGGCATCTGTACAGGCTGAGCCTAATTTTATTCGACCTACATTTAAAGAATTTAAAGCAATATTAAATCCTTTTCCTCTTTCTGATAAAATGTTTTCAACAGGAATAAGAGTGTCTGTAAAAAACACCTGACGTGTTGAGGATGATGTAATTCCAAGTTTATTTTCTTCTTCTCCAAGGGCAACACCGTTAGGGTTATTTTTATCAAACTCCAAAATGAATGCCGTGATATTCTTATCATTTTCTATACGGCCGAAAACAATAAAAATTTCAGCAAAACCTGCGTTGGAAATCCACATTTTTTGTCCGTTAATTTTATAGTGTTTTCCGTCGGCAGTTAATTGGGCTGTTGTTTTTCCAGAATTGGCATCACTACCGGCTCCTGGTTCAGTTAGGCAATATGCCCCAAATTTTTCGCCTGAAGTTAAAAAAGGTAAATATTTTTGTTTTTGTGCTTCTGTTCCATATAAATAGATTGGCATGGTTCCAATTCCTGTATGCGCTCCAAAAGCTGTTGCCAAGGATCCTGTTGCCGATGAGATGTAGTCGGTAACCAACATGGTTGAAACAAATCCCATCCCAATTCCTCCATATTCTTCAGGTATGGAAACGCCTAAAAACCCCATTTCTCCAGCTTTACGCATTACTTCTTCAGTGAATGCATAATCTTTCTTTTCAAATCGTTCTCTATGCGGCCATACTTCGCGGTCTATAAATTCAATAACCGCATCCTTCATCATTTTTTGTTCTTCGTTGAACTCTTCTGATACAAAAATATCCTCCGATTTAATTTCTTTGATTAAAAATTCGCCTCCTTTTGTTGTTTTCATTTTTAAATTGATGTTTAAGTTTTGTTAATTGGCTCTTACTAAAAAAGCCAGAATGTTTTATTTTAATAATTCATAAATTCCCGCTGCGCCTTGTCCTGCTCCAACGCACATGGTCACGATGCCATATTTACTCTTTCTTCTGCGCATTTCATTGAATAACTGCACAGAAAGTTTAGCTCCTGTACAACCAAGAGGATGCCCTAAAGCTATAGCGCCACCATTCACATTTACAATTTCTTGATTGATGTTGAGCTCACGCATTACTGCTAAAGATTGGGAAGCAAACGCCTCATTCAGTTCAATTAAATCAATATCTTTTAACGATAAATTTGCTTGTTTCAATGCTTTCGGTATCGCTTTTACAGGCCCAATTCCCATAATACGCGGTTCAACACCTGCGGCGGCAAAAGAAACCATTCGAGCTATAGGTTCTATATTAAGTTCCTTCACCATTTCTTCACTCATCACCAATAAAAATGCTGCGCCATCACTCATTTGTGATGAATTTCCTGCAGTTACGCTTCCATCCGCGGCAAAAACCGGACGTAATTTCGATAATGCTTCAACTGTAGTCCCTTTACGAGGACCTTCATCAGATGTAACAGTGTAATTTTTAGTTTGTTTTTTGCTGTTTTCATCTAAGAAAATATTTTCGACAGTGATTGGAACAATATCATCAATAAATTTACCTTCAGCTTGAGCTTTTAAAGCTTTCATATGAGAGTTAAAAGAAAATTCATCTTGGTCTTCACGAGAAACTTTGAATTGTTTTGCCACGGCTTCCGCAGTTAAACCCATTCCCCAATAATAATCTTCGTGACCTTCTTTTGAAATTTTATAATTGGGAGTCGGACGATAACCGCCCATTGGAATGTAACTCATACTTTCTACACCGCCTGCAATGATACACTCGGCCATTCCTGATTGTATTTTAGCTACGGCAATACTAACAGTTTCTAAACCTGAGGCGCAATAACGATTTACGGTCATTCCTGGAACATCATCAATTTTTAATCCCATTAATGAAATTAAACGTCCAATATTCAAGCCTTGTTCTGCTTCTGGCATGGCGTTTCCTACCATGACATCATCTATTCTGTGTTTATCCAGTTGCGGAAAATCTTTCAATAAATGTTCGATAGTTTCAGCGGCGAGCTCATCAGGCCGTTTAAACCTGAAAACACCTTTTGGTGCTTTTCCCACTGCCGTTCTATATCCTTGTACTATATATGCTGTTTTCATTTTTTTTTAAGTTTTAAGTTTTTGGTTTTAAGTTGTGAGTTAAAAATTAAAAATGAACTTTAGACTTTTTAACTTTCAGCTTTTAAACGCTAATTACGTAATGGTTTTCCGGTTTTTAACATGTGCTCAATTCGCTCTAAAGTTTTGCGCTCAGTGCACAAACTCATAAATGCCTCACGTTCAAGATCCAATAAATATTGTTCTGAAACATAAGTTGGTTCTGATAAATTTCCACCTGCCATCACATAACCTAATTTATTGGCTATTTTTTTATCGTGTTCAGAAGCGTAATGACCTTTTTCCAAACTATCGGTTCCTACTAAGAACATTCCCAGAGCCTGTTGTCCGTAAACCAAAGCTCTTTTAGGAACAGGTTGGGTATAACCATCTTCCAATAGTTGAATGGCGTGCCGTTTGGCTGTTGCGATTTGACGGTCTCTGTTTACTACAACAAGATCTTTATATTCTTTAAAGAACCCTAAATCATATGCTTCATAAGCAGAAGTTGCCACTTTCGCCGTAGCCACATTTATAAAGTAATCACGCAGTTTATTTAATTTTACATCATCTTTTAAAACGCCTTCAGAAGCTCTTAAAGCCATCTCTTTTGAACCTGCGCCTCCAGGAATTATCCCGACACCAAATTCAACCAAACCGATATATGTTTCTGCAGCTGCAATAACTTTATCTGCATGCATACTCATTTCACATGCCCCTCCAAAAGTTAAACCGTGAGGCGCAATAATGGTTGGACAAGAAGAATAGCGCAAACGCATTACTGTATCCTGAAAATATTTTACAGAGTAATTAAGTTCATCATATTCTTGCTCAACAGCCATCATAAAAACCATTCCTAAATTGGCGCCAACTGAAAAATTAGCTCCTTGATTTCCTAAGATCACAGCATCGTATTCTGTTTCTGCCAAATCAATTCCTTTGTTAATGGCTTGTAAAACTTCGCTGCCTAACGTATTCATTTTTGATTGAAATTCGATATTTAAAACACCATCACCTAGATGTTGTATGGAAGCTCCCGGATTTGACCAAATAGTTTTTGCTTCTCTTATATTATTAAGAATAATGAAACTGTCTTGCCCAGGTATTTTTTCCTGCTTTTTCGATGGAATTGAATAGTAATATTTTGCACCGTCTTTAACTGAATAGAACGATTTGTTTCCGCTTACAAGCATTTCAGTAATCCATTTCGCAACAGGTAATTTTTCTGCTTTCATCAATTCAATTCCAGCTTCAATACCAATCGCATCCCAAATTTCGAAAGGACCGTGTTCCCATCCAAAACCTGCTTTCATGGCATCATCCAATCGATATAATTCATCTGAAATTTCAGGAATTCGGTTTTGAACGTAACCAAACATGGCCGCAAAATTCTTTCTGTAAAATTCACCTGCTTTGTCTTTTCCTTTTACCAATACCTTAAATCTGTCGATTACATGATCAATAGTTTTGGTAAGTTCCAGCGTTGCGAAATTTGGTCTTTTATTTGGACGATATTCTAAAGTATTTAAATCTAAAGAAAGAATATTTTTTTTGCCATTTTCAACGACCATTTTATAAAATCCCTGTTTTGTTTTACTTCCCAACCATTTGTTTTTCATCATGGTATCTATAAATTCTGGAAGTTTAAACAACTCAAGTGCTTCATCATCCTTGCAGTTTTCATAAATTCCATTGGAAACATGAACCAGCGTATCTAGGCCAACTACGTCAACAGTTCTAAAAGTTGCTGATTTTGGTCGACCAATAACAGGGCCTGTTAATTTATCTACTTCTTCAATAGTCAATCCCAATTCTTTCACTTGGTGGAATAAACTCATAATTCCGAAAATACCGACTCTGTTTCCAATAAATGCCGGAGTATCTTTGGCTAAAACGGATGTTTTTCCTAAGAATTTTTCACCATACATCATTAAAAAATCCACAACTTCTTGTTTACAGTCCGGACCGGGAACTACTTCAAAAAGTTTTAAATATCTTGGAGGATTGAAAAAGTGGGTGACAGCAAAATGCTGCTGAAAATCTTCACTTCTTCCTTTATTCATAAATTTTATGGGAATACCTGAGGTATTTGATGTTATTAATGTACCTGGTTTTCTGAATTTTTCAATTTTTTCAAAAACCTGTTGTTTAATATCCAATCGTTCAATAACAACTTCAATAATCCAATCTACCTCTTTAATCTTATGTAAATCATCTTCTAAATTTCCGGTAGAAATTCTGTCGGCAAATTTCAGGTTGTAAATAGGTGACGGTTTCGATTTTAATGAGGCGGTTAAACTGTCATTTACAATTCTGTTTCGAACTGCTTTGTTTTCAAGTGTAAGTCCTTTTGCTTTTTCTGCTTCATTTAATTCTCGAGGAATAATGTCAAGCAACAAAACTTCTACACCAATGTTTGCAAAATGACAAGCAATTCCCGATCCCATTATTCCGGATCCGATTACAGCTACTTTTTTTATTGGTTTTTTCATTGTTATTATAATTTATTTTATTGGTTTATTATTAAAATCAATTTTGTCGTTAATTAATTTGTTGATGGTTTCGGTAACTTCAAAAAAGTGATTTATTTTTTCTTCAGAAATATGCTTTCTGATAGTTTCGTTAAAAATAAGGACGTGTTCTTTAGAAACATTTCGTTTTTCAATCCCATATTCAGTAATCTTTATAAGAATTCCTCTTCCGTCTTCAGGATTTTTTTCTCTGTAAATAAGATCTTTTTCTTCCATACTTTTTAAAATACGTGAAAGACTGGTTGGTTCCATTCCCATTAAAGGCCCTAAAGAGGTTGAAGGAGTCCCTTTTTCAATGTCAATATTTAATAAAACAAAGGCCATTGACATAGTGCTATCGTGCTTAACAGCCTGTTCATTATACATTTTAGCCACCGTTTGCCAGGTTGCTCTTAATACGTGATCTACTGTTTGTTCTTTTTGCATTTACCAAATATATAAAAAAATACTATGCATGCATAATAAATTTAAAATAAATATTTTGTTTCTCTAAATTGTTTGTTTATGATGAAAAAAAAGAATAAGTTTAAAACACGAAAAACAAACTTTTAAACTATGGCAACAAAAGAACTTATTGGGAAAATTATTATTCAGGAAAATATTGATAGCGTAGATATTAACAAGCTACCTAATACATTTGTTATAAATGTTCCGGACCCTTATAAAAATTACTATGGAAGGTTTACTGAAATAGTGAAACCGGTATCCATTATTTTTGTGACCAAAACGCCCAATTCTTTTGAGAAAATATTGCGTGTCACCAAAAAAATTAATGAAAAATATAATTTAAAATTGGATGGTGCGAAATGTGAAGTGACAATTAAGTCCAGAAAGTTAGATGGTATTAGGGTAAAGGGAATAAATGCGTACCCTGAAATTGCACAAATTCAGCAATATTATAAGGATGAAGGTTATGATTTTGCAAAAAGCGAAAAATTTGCCACTACGGAAGCTTTAATACGAATAAATCGATTTTTCAACATTGAAGAATTGGATAAAGGTGTTTATCATTCAAAAGATGAAGACAGTACCTATTATATTGAGGTGCCAAGATATATGGGTTGGGATGAGTTTAAAAAGTTAACTTATGAAGTAAAACATAACGTAAGCGATAGTAATTATGATATCGCCAAAGGCATATTTTACGTAAATCACGGGATTACTGAAATTTTGCGAATTGTAAAGCCAAAAGCTACACTGGAGCTGTTAAAAACCATACAAAAAAAGTATATTGAAAGGCTGCATTAATTTTATTATAAGATTAACCAAATTTTAGCAAAATAGTTTTATTTTCGTGCCTTGAATAAAAAACTATCGCATGAACAATGTTTTAAAGGTTGAGAATGTCTGTAAAAACTATGGGAGTTTTACTGCGTTAAACAACGTTTCAATTTCGGTGCCAAAGGGAAGTATTTTTGGATTGTTAGGTCCCAATGGTGCAGGAAAAACCTCTTTAATAAGAATTATAAATCAAATTACTTTACCTGATAGCGGAACCGTTTATTTAGACGGAGAAATTCTCCAGCCTCATCATATTCAGCATATTGGATATTTGCCTGAGGAACGCGGTTTGTATAAAAGCATGAAAGTTGGCGAACAGGCCTTGTATTTGGCCCAGCTAAAAGGCATGTCAAAAGAAGAAGCGAAAAGGAAATTGAAATATTGGTTTGAAAAATTTGAAATTACCGATTGGTGGAACAAAAAAATTCAGGAACTTTCAAAGGGAATGGCCCAAAAAGTGCAATTTATAGTCACTGTCATGCACAGTCCAAAATTGTTAATTTTTGATGAACCTTTTAGCGGGTTCGATCCCATAAACGCCAATTTAATTAAAGATGAAATTTTAAATTTGAGAAATGAAGGCGCTAGTATCATTTTTTCAACGCACAGAATGGAATCTGTGGAGGAGATGTGTGATTATATCGCATTGATTAATAAGTCAAATAAAATACTGGACGGAAAGTTAAAAGATATCAAGCATCAGTATAAAACCAATCAGTTTGAAGTTGGTTTATTATCTTCGGATAAAGCATTGTTATTAAACCAAATCAACGAACAATTTACTGTTGAAAATTCCAAAACAATTTCATTTAACGAGGATTTCAGACTTTTATTCAGTTTAAAAAATGGAGAAACTTCCAAAGATTTGATTGAATTTTTAAATGATAAGGCTCAAATAACTCATTTTACAGAAGTTATACCAAGTGTCAATGATATTTTTTTAAAATCAGTAGCCAATAATAAATAATTAAAAATAGGAGATTATTAAAAGGACAATAAAATATTTAAAACTTTTTTATATCCTCTTTTCCTTTCAACTTAAACCTTATAATGGATAAATTAAAATTAATTATTAAAAGAGAGTTTTTAGCGAAGGTTAAAAACAAATCATTTCTTATAATGACCATATTAAGTCCGCTTATGGTGGTTGGGCTTTTATCTCTTATCATTTTTTTAAATGAAAAAAATAGTGAAGAGATACGCACTGTTGCCTTTGTTGATGAATCTCAACAATTTTCTGATGCTTTTATTGATTCAGATGCCTTAAAATACATAGATTTAACAAGTTTAGGTGTTGAAGAAGCCAGGGAAAAGACCAAAGAATTTTATTACGGATTGTTAGTCATACCTAAAACTGACAGTTTGAACCAACTTTCAAAAAATATCACTTTTTTTTCGAATGATACACCAAGTCTGACTGTATTGAGCAGCATAGAAAGTAAATTAGAAAAGAAAATAAGAAACTTAAAAATTGAACAATTACATATTGATGTTGATAAAATTAAGGCAATAGAAACAACCGTTACTATCGCTGCTGAAAATTTTTCGGGAGAAAAATCTTCAAAGATTGGTAGTATGCTCCGAATGGTTGCCGGTGGAGGTTTTGGCTATTTAATTTTTATGTTTATCATTATTTATGGTACTTCAGTAATGCGAAGCGTTATTGAGGAAAAAACCAGCAGAATTATTGAAGTGATTATTTCATCAGTAAAACCTTTTCAATTAATGTTGGGAAAAATAATAGGTAATGCTATGGCTGGTATTTTACAATTTATAATTTGGATGATTATAGGCGGACTTTTAATGTTTGCAATCACCTTATTTTTTGGGGTTGATGTTGCTGAGGTAAGTTCAAATTCAGGAAAAATGACACCTGAAATGATTCAGCAAATGCAGAATTCAACAAATAACGATTTGCAGCTGATACTTCTAGAGATTAAAAACTTGCCAATAATGACCATATTCTTTTCATTTATTATTTACTTCTTGGGAGGATATTTAATATACAGTTCTATTTATGCTGCAATTGGCGCAGCTGTTGACAGTGAAACTGATACGCAACAATTTATGATGCCGGTTTTAATGCCTTTGGTGATTGCCATTTATGTTGGTTTTTCAGTAATTGAAAATCCGCACGGACCAATTGCTGTTGCCTTTTCACTATTTCCGCTAACCTCGCCAATTGTGATGCTTATGCGAATTCCTTTTGGAGTGCCTTGGTGGCAATTAATTACATCAATAGCATTATTAATAGTTACTTTTATTGGCATGGTTTGGTTTGCTGCTAAAATTTATAGGGTGGGTATATTAATGTATGGAAAAAAACCAACCTATAAGGAAATATACAAATGGCTGAAATATTAATTTGTAAAAAGAACTTTACGAGCTTAAAAAATAACTTAAAATGCCGAAAATATTAATTATTGAAGATGAAGCTTCAATCCGAAGAGTACTGATGAAAATAATTTCTGAAGAAAATGAAACCTATGAGGTTGAAGAAGCGGAAGATGGTTTGATTGGAATTGATATGATTACTAAATCGGATTTTGATTTGGTGTTGTGCGATATAAAAATGCCGAAAATGGATGGTGTTGAAGTGCTTGAAAGAGTCAAAAAATTAAAACCTGAAATACCGATTGTGATGATTTCCGGTCATGGGGATTTAGACACTGCAGTAAATACGATGCGTTTGGGCGCCTTCGATTATATCTCAAAACCACCCGATTTAAATCGTTTGTTAAATACAGTTCGGAATGCTTTGGATAAAAAAGAGCTGGTTGTCCAAAATATACTTTTAAAGAGTAAAGTGAGCAAGAAATATGAAATGATTGGCGCAAGCAAAGCCATCACTCATATAAAAACAATGATTGATAAAGTAGCTCCAACCGATGCCCGCGTATTAATTACAGGACCAAATGGAACGGGGAAAGAATTGGTTGCACATTGGCTGCACGAAAAAAGCGAAAGAGCCAAAGCCCTGATGGTAGAAGTAAATTGCGCTGCAATTCCTTCAGAATTAATTGAAAGTGAATTGTTTGGCCATGTGAAAGGTTCGTTTACCGGAGCGGTTAAAGACAGATCCGGCAAGTTTGAAACTGCAAATGGAGGTACCATATTTTTAGATGAAATTGGAGATATGAGCCTTTCAGCACAGGCAAAAGTGCTTCGGGTTTTGCAGGAAAATATCATTTCTCGTGTAGGAAGCGACAAAGATATAAAGGTTGATGTGAGGGTAATTGCAGCCACAAATAAGGATTTGCAAAAGGAAATTGCTGAAGGTAAATTTAGGGAAGATTTATATCACCGTCTTGCAGTAATTTTAATCAATGTGCCTTCATTAAATGAAAGAAGAGAGGATATTCCGCTTTTAATTAAATTTTTTGCAGAACAAATTGCAGAAGAGCATGGTACTGCCGTCAAGAAATTTTCTGAAAAGGCCATAAAATTGTTGCAGGAATATGTTTGGACAGGTAATATAAGAGAACTCAGAAATGTTGTTGAGCGCTTAATAATTCTTGGTGAAAAAGAAGTTTCAGAAAATGATGTAAAACTTTTTGCGAGTAAATAATAAATTAAAATATAAGAAACCCTCAAACTAAACTTTGTTTGGTTTGAGGGTTTTATGTTTTTATCAATTAAAATTATTCAATTTTTATTTCCATAAATTCTTCAAATAATTTGTAAAATTTTTCAGGTTCTTCCAAATAAGGATTGTGGCCGCTTTGTTCGAAAATCACAAATTTGGCTTGTGGCATAAATAGTTGATACTGAATGTTAAATTCAGGAGTTGAAACGCCGTCATACCTTCCGGAAGTTATTAAAGTTGGGGATTTTACGTTTTTCAAATCGCGTCTGAAATCGGTATCCATCATGCTTCCGCTCACTTCAAAATCGCCATCGCGTCCAATAATTTGAGCATAAACATCATTATTCCAGTTTCTGAAATCGTATTTTGGAACATTTCCTTTAATGCTTGTATTGTGATAATAAATATATTTTGTTGGAAAACTTCCATAGACTTTCATAAATTCTTTATCGGAAGAAACGAGACCTAAAGTTCTTAAAGAATCTACTTTTTTCCATAACTCAGGAAAATGGGTTTTTGCATAGTGATTGTAACTGTCGCAATTGGCTTGCCACATAAGCCCGCTATGAAAACCGGCAATAATCACTATTTTGTTTGTGTGGTTTGGATACTTAATCGCATAATTTTGCGCAGGAACACTTCCGTAGGAATGGCCAACAATCGATATTTTCTCAAAGCCTAATTGTTTTCTTATTTTTTCAATTAAATCGGTATCGTTTTCAATAGAATATTCACTTTTATTCTTTGCGTCATCCGATTTTCCCCTACCCAAAAAATCAAAAAACACCACCGTATTGGTTTTGTAATATTGGCCAAAAGCACCTTGCATATAATCATGTGAATTTCCAGGTCCGCCTGGAATAAATAAAATTGGATCACCGGTTCCATTTACTTCAACATTAATTTTGTAGCCGTCAATATTTAAAAACTTGGACTCAAATTTGTCAAAAATAGCAGGGTCAACTTGCGCTTGAAGTGCTGTTATAACAAATAAAAACAATAAACTGGTTGTGATTTTTCTCATCATTGTTAGGTTTGTTTAAATATATTCAATTTATAAATAATTATAATATAATAAATACATATTTCAAATTTATTGTCATCAATAAAATTGATACATTCATCAAAAATTAGGATGGATTTATTTTTTTAACAACTTATAATAATGGTTACATTTGCAAAAAAATTGAATTAATAATTAAAATTATAAATAAATTATGGCAACACTGGTTGGTAAAAAATTTCCAAATTTAAATGTAGACGCAATGAATGAAATGGCCGAAACTTTTAAAGTAAATGTATTGGAAGAAGCAATAAAGAATAAAAAGAAAGTGATTTTATTTTGGTATCCAAAAGATTTTACATTCGTTTGTCCAACAGAATTACACGCTTTTCAAGCGGCATTACCAGAATTCGATAAAAGAAATACCATAGTTATTGGCGCATCTTGTGATACACCGGAAGTTCATTTTGCTTGGTTAAATACTCCAAAAGACCATGGCGGGATTCAAGGAGTTACTTATCCTATTTTAGGAGACAGTAATCGTAACCTTTCTAGCAGGTTAGGTATTTTAGACATTACCAATGAAACTTACGATGAAGAAACTGGAGCAATTCAAGTTGAAGGAGATAATGTGACTTACAGAGCAACTTATTTAATTGATGAAGAAGGAACGGTTTTTCACGAGAGTGTTAACGATATGCCATTGGGAAGAAATGTAAAAGAATTTTTACGATTGATTGATGCTTATACACATGTTCAGGAAAATGGAGAAGTTTGTCCGGCAAACTGGGAAGAAGGAAAAGATGCAATGCAGGCCGACAGCAAAGGGGTTGCAAATTATTTGGCTTCTCACAAAAATTAATCATTTTGTTTCATGAAATAATTTAAGACAGTTTATCTCAAAAAGAAGGGTTAAATATTTTTATGAAAGGAGTTCTAGGCTCAATTGAAACTTTAAAATAATAACTACTGACTAACACCAAAAAATCCCGAACGTCTCGGGATTTTTTTATGTGTGTAATTTTTATATATTTATAAAAATATTTTTAATAAATGGAAAATCATCAAGTTATCGGTACCGTAAATTTAAGTGAAATGCCGGCTATGGAAGTAGTTGATGACGCGAAAAAAAAACTTAAAAAGGCGAGAAAAGAACTAAGTAAGTTACAAGAGACGATGTATGCTGAAGGAAAATATGCGGTGTTAATTTGCCTTCAAGGAATGGATACTTCAGGGAAAGACAGCTTGATAAAACAAGTTTTTAAAGATGTAAATGCCCGAGGCGTAGTGGTTCATAGTTTTAAAGTGCCAACAGAGCTGGAATTAAAACATGATTATTTATGGCGTCATTATATTGCCTTGCCAGAACGTGGAAAGATAGGCGTATTTAACAGAACTCATTATGAAAACGTATTGGTTACGCGTGTTCACCCCGAATATGTATTGAATGAAAATATTCCAGCAGTTAACAGTCTAGCCGATTTATCTGATGATTTTTACAATAAAAGAATGGAAGGAATCAATGGTTTTGAAAAACATATTGCGACCAACGGAACCATCATTTTAAAATTCTTCCTTAATATTTCTAAACTGGAGCAAAAGAACCGACTTTTAAGAAGGTTGCGATTAAAAGAAAAAAATTGGAAATTTTCTCCTGGAGATTTAAAGGAACGGAATCTTTGGAGTCATTATAAATCTTGTTATCAGGATTTGCTAAACAGAACTTCAACAGCATATGCGCCATGGTTTATAATTCCGGCTGATCATAAACCGACAGCCCGTTTTTTAGTTGCAGATATTATTGTAGAGACGTTAAAAAAATACCATTTTAAAGAGCCTGAGTTGCCGGAAAAATATAAAAATGAAATTGAAAATTATAAAGATCAGCTGGCAAGTGAGTAAGCCTTTAATAGAAATGAATTATGTTAATTTTTTTATAAAACTATTTGCTTAATTCTTAAATCTTACCTTACAAATGGTATCTTTACCAAGAAATTTGATAAAAAAACTATGGAATTAAAATTAAAAAAACCTATTATATTTTTCGACTTAGAAACAACCGGCATTAATATAGCCAAAGACAGAATTGTAGAAATTTCTATATTAAAAATATTTCCAAACGGAAATAAAGAAAGTAAAACCTGGCTGGTAAATCCTGAAATGGAAATCCCAAAAGAATCTTCTGATATTCATGGAATTACGAATGAAAAAGTGGTTACGGAGCCTACTTTCAATGAATTGGCACCGAAAGTAAGCGAAATGATTAAAGGATGTGATTTGGCAGGATTTAATTCAAACAGATTTGACATTCCGTTGTTGGCCGAGGAAATGTTGCGCGCTAAAGTTGACTTTAGCATGAAAAACAGGGTTTCCATAGATGTTCAGGTGATATTTCATAAAAAAGAGGAAAGAACCTTAAGTGCCGGCTATCAATTTTATTGTGGAAAAAATTTAGACAATGCACATTCGGCCGAGGCAGATACCAATGCAACTTATGAAATATTAACTGCCCAATTAGATAAATATGAAGATTTAGAAAATGATGTTGAATTTTTAAACGAATACTCTACCCATGTAAAAAGGGCTGATTTGGCCGGATTTATTGTATTCAACAAAGAAGATAAAGAAATATTTACTTTCGGAAAATATAAAAACCATAAAGTTGAAAAAGTATTAAAGGATGATAAGGGTTATTTTTCTTGGATTCAAAATGCCGATTTCCCTTTGTATACAAAAAAAGTATTGAAGGAAATAAAAGAAAGAGTACATCCAAAAAAGGAAGAACTGACTCTTGAAGATTTAAAAAATAAATTCAATCAAAAAATATAATATGTTAGTGAATTTTGATAGTTTAGAGGATACCTCTAAAATTTGGATATACCAATCCAACAGAGAATTTTCAGCAAGTGAAATTAACGAAATAAGTCGCAATTTAGAAGATTTTATAGGATCATGGAAACGGCATGGAGACGATTTAAAAGCGTCTTATCAAATAAAATACAATCAATTTATTGTGATTGCTGTTGATGAAAATTATAATGAAGTATCGGGCTGCTCCATTGATGCTTCGGTTAATTTAATCAGGAAATTTGAACAAAAATTCGCTATTGATTTAACCAATAAATTAAATATTTCATTTAAAGACAACAACAGTATCAATGTTGTTAGTTTGGCCGATTTTCAAAATTATGCCAAACAGCAAAAAATTACTTCAAACACAGTGGTTTTCAATAATATGATCACGAATAAAGCCGACTTTGAACAAAATTGGGAAGTAACGGCAGATAAAAGTTGGCACAAGCGTTTTATTTTAAATGAATAATAAAAAATTATTTCTGTCATTTTTGTATTTGCAGCAACCAATATTAACAACCAAACTGTTATATAATTCCACAAATCAAAATAAATGATAAAAAAAATATTGTTCCTGTTTTTACTGCTGAATGGTGCTTTTATTGGAGCCCAAAACTTGAACCCTTTACAAACGAGTGATGCTGTTGCCCAAACAAAATGGGTAGATAGTTTGATGAACAACATGACGATTGATGAAAAAATAGGACAGTTGTTTATGGTGCAGGCCTATTCCAATAAAGATGAAAAACATCGCATTTTTATCGACAGTTTAATCAAGAATTATCATATTGGCGGATTGATTTTTATGCAGGGAACCCCTGAAAATCAGGCCGTTTTAACCAATAACTACCAATCCATTTCTAAAATTCCGTTGCTCATTGGTTTTGATGGCGAGTGGGGATTGGATATGCGCTTAAAGGAGACCTATCGTTTTCCTTGGAATATGACGCTTGGCGCTATTACCGACAACAAATTGTTGGAAGATTTTGGCGCGCAATTGGGAAAACATTGCAAACGTTTGGGTATTCATATTAATTTTGCTCCGGTAGTGGATATTAATATAAATCCAGAAAATCCGATAATCGGAAATCGTTCTTTTGGTGAAAACAGAGAAAACGTAACGGATAAAGCATTGGCTTTTGTCAAAGGAATGCAAAGCCAAAATGTATTGTCAAATGCCAAACATTTTCCTGGTCATGGCGATACAGCTTCAGATTCCCATAAATCTTTGCCTATATTGGATTTTGATTTTAATCGACTAGATTCTATTGAGTTATTCCCCTATAAAGAGTTAATTAAAAATAATTTAACCAGTATTATGGTAGCTCATTTAAGCGTTAAGGGGTTAGAGGAAAATAAAGATTGCCCTACATCACTTTCCTATCAGGTTATTTCAAAATTGTTAAAGGAGAAATTAAATTTTGAAGGCTTAATTTTAACTGATGCGTTAAATATGAAAGGCGTTTCAAATTATTCCGAACTGGGAGAAATTAATTTGGAGGCTCTGTTGGCCGGTAATGACATATTGTTAATTCCAACCGATGTGCCTTTGGCAATAGACACTATTAAGGTAGCCCTAAGCCAAAATTTGATTACTGAAGAAAGAATAAATTATTCAGTCAAAAAAATATTGAAAGCAAAATATTGGGCCGGACTCAATAAATATAAAAAGATAGAGTTAACCAATTTACAGGAAGATTTAAACGCCATTGAAGACGTATTACTTCATAGAAATTTAGTGGAGAACTCAATTACGTTGCTCAAAAACGAATCATTGGTTTTCCCAATTCAACATTTAGAGAGAAAGAAAATTGCTTATGTTAAATTGGGTGATGCAGATCATACCGATTTTTTAAACATGTTAAAAAATTATACAGAAGTTGATGAAATTTCAAACGATACGCTGGATAATTTAATGATCAATCTAAAGCCGTATAACTTGGTAATTATCGGATTTCACAAATCAAATGACAATCCTTGGAAAGACTATAAATTTACAGACCAAGAATTGATTAAGCTACAAGAAATTTCCAAAACCAATTCAGTTATTTTAGATGTTTTTGCAAGCCCGTACAGTTTATTGCAGATTCAAAATTTTGAAAATATTGAAGGCGTTTTAGTTTCTTTTCAAAATAGTGAAATTTCCCAGGAAATTTCCGCTCAAATGCTATTTGGAGCTTTAGAAATAAAAGGAAAATTACCCGTTTCAATTGCTGGTCAATTTTCAGAAAATGAAGGGTTAATATCTAATTCACTTGGTTTATTAGGATATTCGATTCCTGAAGATGTGGGTTTGAGCAGCGAAAAATTAAGTAAAATAGACTCAGTTGCCGCCATTGTTTTAAATGGAAAAATGGCTCCCGGTATGCAAATTTTAGTGGCTCGAAGGGGAAAAGTGGTGTACCAAAAAAGTTTTGGTTTTCATACCGATGAAAAGATAACTCCTGTGTTAAACAGTGATTTATATGATATTGCTTCACTTACAAAAATAGTGGCAACACTCCCGCTGATTATGGAACTTGAAGAGCGTAATATTTTGGATGTTAACAGTACTTTAGGAAGCCTGATTCATAAATTAAGGAAAACAAATAAAAACAAAATAACGGTAAAAGAAGTTCTTTCGCATTACGGAAGGCTAAAACCTTGGATTCCATTCTATTTACAAACATTGAATATTGACACGAAAAATCCTTCAGCGGAATATTACCGAAGAGAAAAAAGCGATGAATTCAATATAAAAGTAGCCGATAGTTTGTATTTAATCAGCACCTATAAAGATTCAATTTTTGATATTATTGCACATACAGATCGGCTTAAAAAAAAGGAATATAAATACAGTGATTTAGGATATTATATTTTCAAGGAATATCTTGAAAATTATTATAAAGCTGATTTAAATGTGCTTACCCAACTACATTTTTATAGGCCTATGGGTGCAGACAGGACAACTTATTTGCCTTTAGATAAATTTTCAAAAAATGAAATAGTCCCTACTGAAAAGGATGCCTATTATCGTTTTCAATTGGTTAATGGATATGTGCACGATATGGGAGCAGCTATGCAAGGGGGAATAGGAGGTCATGCCGGAATATTTTCCAATGCGAATGATATTGCGAAAATAATGCAAATGTACCTGCAAAAAGGCTATTATGGAGGAGAAAGATTCTTTAAACCGGAGACTATTAATAAATTTAACGTTCGTTATTATGCAAAGGAAGGTGTGAGAAAAGGGCTTGGTTTTGACAAGCCGCAATTAAAAGAGAGCGTAAAAGCTACGTGTGGCTGTGTTTCTGAGCAAAGTTTCGGACATAGTGGTTTTACTGGTGCCTATACCTGGGCCGATCCGGAATCGGGAATTGTATATGTGTTTTTATCGAATAGGGTTTTTCCTACCGCAGAAAATATGGATTTGGTTAAATACAATATAAGAACCGAAATTCAGCAGTTGATACAGGATGCAATTATTGACTAACAGTAATTGTTTTGGTTGAAATAATGCCTAAAATAATACTACTTAGAAGGTAAATAATTGCAAATTTTAAATCAAATATATAATAGACGATTCCTGCCTGGATTAAATAAAACAGCGGAAAAAGGGTGGCAATTAATGCAAATCTGTAAGTATTTGTAAAAACTACATCCTGAATGTTTGGTTTGATGTATTTCCAAATTAATAAAGGGAAAATACTGTTTAATTTAGCAAGTAACTGCATAGGGGCGAACCAATTTATTTTATTTTTTTTTCTATAAGCTGTTGAAGGAATTGTTTCTATATTTTCAAGTAATTTTTTGGCTTCCAACGGATTTAAATAGTCAACATTCAAATCTTCCAGCTTTCCGATAATTTCACCATAATTAGCAAAATCTTCAACATGAAGCGTTAAATTTTTAAGGGCTGCTAAAACCTGATTTTGGATTTCCTTAAACTTTAAATCGGGATTTTTAATATCAATAAATTTATTGGCAAGAATAGGTTTTCCATAATAAACAGAAGTACTTGACGGAAAGTTTAAATGGGAATCATAGTTAATTCCAACTGGAACTATGTAAATCGTTAAGTCGGGGTATTTTTGAAGTGTTCCTAAAATAATTCGTGCAAATCCTTTTTTAAAAGGTCGAATTCTGCGTTCTAAATGATGGTCGCCTTCTGCAAAAATTTGAATTCCTTTTTCTTGTTTCAAAATTTCTATGCACTGCTCAAAAACGTCAACATTTTTTTCTATGGTACGAATCCCATCTCGTATTCTAAACACGGGAATCAAATTGAGCGACCGCAATATTTTGTTGACTATGCCAATTTTAAAGGCACTGGCTCTGGTAAGAAAATGAATATTTCTGCTATTCGTTGTTGGAATTAATAAGGCATCAATTAGCGCATTTTGATGATTTCCAATAAAAATTACAGCACCTTTTTTGGGAATATTTTCCTCACCATAAACTGACACTTTTTTGAATAAAAAGAACAATCCGATTTTTACATAAATTCTAACGATTTTGTACCAAAGATTTCTCAAATCTGTTCTTTTATTTTTTGTTTTGACCAATAAGTTGCGAGAGCCAAACCAGAAAAAATATCCCAAATGGCCCAAAAAGCGACTAAAAGAGCCATGCCTCCGAGTCCGTTAAAAAAACTAAAAATAAGCAACAACCCCAACCCGGAGTTCTGAATTCCAGTTTCAATGGAAATCGTTTTTTGATTTTCATGGGATAGTTTCATCAATTTCGCAAAATAGAAACCGGTTAACAAAGCCAATATATTATGCGCTATGACTAAAATTAGCACATACTCAATATAATTTATAAAAATATCAAAATTCTCATAGAAAGCAATAATGATAAAAAGCATAAAAATGAGCAAAGAAACTGGTTTTAGAATTTTAGCCAATTTAGCAGCCAATTCAGGCTTGGAATTTCTTACCCACATTCCTAAAATTAACGGAATTCCCAAAATAAGCGTAACTAATTTCACCAATTCCCAAGGGTTTAATTCTATGGTTTGAAGAATTTCAGAAGTAGGTGCGTATAAATTTCCATAAAAATATAGATTAAAAGGGGTCATTACTAAGCAAAGCAAGGTTGAGAAAGCAGTTAAACTAATTGATAATGCCGAATTTCCTTTAGCCATTTGCGTCATGAAATTTGAGATGTTTCCTCCCGGACAGGCTGCAACCATCATCATTCCTAGAGCAATACTTGGCATTGGGTTCGTCAATTTTATAAAAATAAAAGTGACCATTGGCAATAAAATAAATTGCGAAATAACACCAGTAATTAAAATTTTCGGATTTTGAAATAATCGTTTAAAATCATCCATGGTAATTCCAAGCGCAACGCCAAACATAATAATTGCAAGGGTAATGTTTAAAACCCAAAGACCTTCGGTATCAAAATTTATTTTTAGGGAATCTAAATTTTCTGACATATTTAGTTTTTAAAAGCGTATTCAACAATATTTGCACCCATTTTCAATGCTTTTTCACGAATTTCATAAGGATCGTTATGCACTTCTTCATCTTCCCAACCATCACTTAAATCGGACTCATAGTCGTAAAAGACAACCAATCTTCCTTCATAAAACAATCCAAAACCCTGAGGTAGTTTATTGTTGTGTTCATGAACTTTAGGGCAGCCATTTTCAAAATTAAATGTTTGGTGATAGACAGGATGATTGTAAGGTATTTCTTTAAAATCCAGTTTCGGAAATACTTTTTTGAGTTCTCTTCTGATATAATTGTCAAGTCCGTAATTGTCGGAAACATGTAAAAACCCACCTGAAATTAAATAGTTTTTTAGATTCTCAATATCGTCGTCTGAGAAGCTCACATTACCATGTCCGGTCATAAAAATAATGGGATAATTATAAATAGCAACGCTGTTTACTTCAACCGTTTCCGGATTTTCTTTGATGGATGTTTTAATATTTTTATTGCAAAATTCAATAAGGTTGGGCAAAGCAGTAGGGTTTGCGTACCAATCACCTCCTCCGCCGTACTTTAAAACAGCAACTTGTTGTGCGGAAATTTGGGTAAAAGACACCATAAAAAAGACAACAGAAAAAAGACGAAGCTTTAAACTATTGCTACGGGTTTTTAAATAAAATATTTGAAATGTACCCATTAAATTCATTCATTTACAAATGCCACGCTGTGAACTGCAACCAAACCGGCAGTTTCAGTACGTAAACGGCTTTTTCCCAAAGATACAGGAATAAAGTTATTGTCCAAACTTTGTTGAATTTCTTTGGATGAAAAATCACCTTCCGGACCAATTAGTATGGTGGTTTTCAAGGCAGGTTTTAATTCTGATTTCAATGATTTTTTGTCTGTTTCTTCACAATGAGCAATAAATAGTTGTCCGCTGAAATCTGATTGCACAAACGCACTATAACTGACAGGTTCATTTAATTTCGGAAAATGGAATTTAAGTGATTGTTTCGCTGCCGAATGAATTATTTTTTCCATTCTGTCTGTTTTAAGTACTTTGCGTTCAGAGTTTTCGCAAATAATTGGCGTAATTTCATCAATTCCTATTTCGGTTGCTTTTTCTAAAAACCATTCAAATCGGTCGTTAAGCTTTGTGGGCGCAATGGCGACGTGCAAATAGTAATTTCTATCATTTTTTTGGATTTCCAGATTCACAATTTTGACCAAACATTTTTTGTCGTCCGCAATCAGTATTTCCGAAGTAAATAATTGACCTAAACCATTTGTGATAAAAATTTTGTCACCTTCTTTTTTTCTTAAAACACGAACAACATGTCTGCTTTCAATTTTATCAAAAGAAAACTGTTTTGTCTCGGTTGTTAATTCTGGATTGTAAAATAATTGCATTATAAATCTTTTCTAAACGTACTTCTTTTTTTATAAATTACCGGGTCAAAATTTTTCCACAATGCTGCTGCCGCTTTGTTTGTAGAGAGTTCAGGTGTTCTAAAGCAGTTAATAATTCCTTTTTTGGAATATGTTTTATAATATTCTTCAAAAATGATGGAATGAACGCCCTTATTTTGATAGCTGGGATGAACGCCAATTAAATAAAAAAGAATGTCTTTGCTGTTTTTTTTCGCATTTAACAGGTGAAAAATTCCAAATGGAAATAATTTGCCTTTTGATTTTTGAAGCGCTTCAGAAAATGATGGCATGGTAATGGCAAAAGCGACCAATTTGTTATCTTTATTCACAACAAATGTGATCAGTTCCGGATTGATAAAAGGTATAAATTTCTTTTTAAAATATTCCTTTTGAATATCGGAAATTGGCACGAATGATGACAAAGAAGCGTAACTGTCATTGAATAAATCGAACATTTCATTCACATAAGGTAAAATATCTTTTGTTTTGGTGAAATTAAGCGGTTTAAGTTCATAGCGATTTTTAATGATTTCATTCGCTTTGGAAAAAAATTCAGGCTTTACATTGATAAACGGGAATTTACTTTCATTGTATTCCTTTTCTTTTTTGAATCCTAAATTTTCTAAATGTTTTTGGTAGTAAGAATAATTATACCAGGTAATCATAGAACCAATATGATCAAAACCTTCGGTTAATACACCAACTTTATCTAAGTTTGAAAAGCCCATTGGGCCTTCCATAAATTCCAATTTATTTTGCGTTCCAATTTCTTCAACCTTGTTTAATAGAATTTTTGAAACCTTGGGATCATCAATAAAATCGAACCAGCCAAAGCGCATTTTTTTTACGTTTTGTTCATGAATCTCTGTATCATTAATAATTGCTGCAATTCTGCCTACAATTTCATTGTTTTTAAGGGCAACAAAAAAACGTGCTTTGGCATGTTGAAAAACCGGGTTTTTAGTTTTATCAAAACTTTCAATTTCATCATTTATGATAGGAGGAACCCAGTAAGGATTATTTTTATAAAGTTTAAAAGGAAATTCAACGAAATCTCTCATTTCCTTTTTTGATGTCATTTCTTGCAGTGTAATCATAGGTATTAAAATTAGTTACGCTTCTTTTTAAATAGTCTGGAAAAGAATCCTTTTCTATTTGGCCTTCTAGACATCGTTTCTTTTGGGGAATTTTTATAGACAAAAGAGTCCTTATGGCGATCCAATCTCCAGGAAAACCCTGCCGTGGCATATAGATATGAATAGTCGTTAAAAAAATTGGTTCTTGCGGAAGCATCAAGCTGCAAATTTTCTGTAACCAGATAGGCAACTCCTGTTCCGAATTGATAATTAGGAGAAAAATCATTATAATATCTTCCCTGATTTTCAATAAAATAGGACCAATTTTGATTGATCGCATAGGTCATTGTAACAATATAGGAGTAGTATTTATCTTCGGAAGTTATTTTATCAGCAATTAAATTGGTCAATAAAACCAAGCGGTCCGAAAAATCGTTCTGCAATAATACAGCACCTTTATAACTCATTCCGTCGTTTTTATAATCTTTCCCCAAAAAGTTTAAGTGCACTCCGCCATAAACACCAACAGAAGGAATTAGACGCTTTTTGTCAAAAGCCACCCTGCGTTTCCAACTGCGAATTTCTTTAGACTTATCCTTATATTCTTGCTGATAAACCAAATATTTTGCACCAACTGTAAGGTCACTTATTCCTTTTATATGAAAATTTGAACCCAATGGGTTTTTAACTTCGTCGCGCTGATAAGCGACGTTTGCATTAAATTCCAATCTTTCTTTAAATTTACCAACCCTAAAAAACAATTCACCACCCAGTGTTTTTGGGTATGATTCCAGACTTTTATCATTGTTGCTGTTATAAAACATGCCAGTTTCAAACTGATAAACATTGGTTCCAACGCCATAAGGACTTTCAGAAAAACCAGGTCTTTTTGAGTTGATAATTTCTGTGTATTGTGCAGTAAGCATTTGAAAACTCGCTAAAAAGATCACTAAAAATATAACGTTTTTCATAGTTTGGATTGTTTGACGTGTCAAAGATAAGTTTTTATATAATTAAACGTTTTAGTTCCTGTCAAATTGTTATTTTTGAAAATTATAAAACCTTGATGAAATGGGATTGTTAAGAACACTAGCAATTATAGTAATTGTATATTATGTTATTAAATTTATTGGTAGGTATATTTTGCCTTTGTTTGTAAGGAAGATTGTTGATAATGTAGAGAAAAAAATGAGAGATCAACAACAGCAACATCAAAATCAGCAAGAAAAATCGTCAGGTAAAGTTGGCGAAACAGTGATAGCAAAAAAGCCTTCCGATTATAAAGAAGGAAATAAAGATGTGGGAGATTATGTTGATTATGAAGAGGTTAAAGACGATAAATAAATGAATTTTTCAATAAAAAAAGCGGTTCCATACCTTATAGCTATTGCAACTTTTATCTTAATCTCTGTTGCCTATTTTTCTCCGATTCTTGAAGGAAAAAAAATATTCCAAAACGACATCAAGCATTTTACCGGAATGGCGAAAGAAATCAATGATTTTCGTATTGAAAATGATGCTGAACCGTATTGGACAAATGCTGCTTTTGGAGGAATGCCAACTTATAATTTAAGTGTTTTATATCCAAATGATTATATTAAAAAAATAGATCGGTTTTTACGATTTTTACCACGACCGGCAGATTATTTATTTCTTTATTTTTTAGGCTTTTTTATATTGCTGTTGGTTTTAAAAGTTGAGTATAAGTTAGCAATTTTGGGTGCGTTGGCATTCGGTTTTTCAACCTATTTCATTATTATTTTAGGCGTTGGCCACAATTCAAAAGCACATGCAATTGCTTATATGCCAATGGTTTTGGCTGGTATTTTATTGGTGTTGCAACGCAACTATTTATGGGGTTTTTTGTTAACTGCTTTAACGATGTCTCTGGAAATCAATGCGAGCCATCCCCAAATGACCTATTATTTGTTTTTTGCAGTTTTAATTTTGGGTGTTTTCTATTTAATTGAGGCGTTTAAAGAAAAACAACTGCCTTCATTTTTTAAAAGTATTGCCATTTTAATTGTGGCGGTGATTTTGGCTATAGGCACAAATGCAACAAGTTTATTGGCAACAAAAGAATATGTTGAACACAGCACAAGAGGAAAAAGTGAATTGACCATCAATCCTGACGGTTCTCTTAAAGAGACTTCCAGCGGATTGTCAAAAGAATATATCACAGACTATAGTTATGGTGTTTTAGAAACATTTAATTTGTTTATTCCCCGTTTTATGGGCGGTGGAAACTATGAAAATGTTGGTTTGGATTCTAATATTTACAACTTTCTAAAAGACAAAACCGATCCTCGCCAAGCGAAAGAATTTACTGAATTTGCGCCAATGTATTGGGGAAAACAACCTGGTGTTGAAGCGCCCGCTTATGTAGGTGCTGTGCTAATGTTTTTGTTTGTTTTAGGAATTTTTCTTGTGAAAGGGAAACTAAAAAAATGGTTGGTGGGTGTTGTTATTTTTTCAATACTGCTTAGCTGGGGAAAAAACTTTAACTTTTTGACCGACTTCTTTATCGATTATGTCCCAATGTACAATAAATTTAGGGCGGTTTCATCTATTCAGGTAATTGCTGAACTTGCCATTCCTTTATTGGGAATTTTGGGATTAAATGAGTTTTTAAAAAACACCAATACGTCTGAACTTAAATTAAAGGCTTTAAAAAGTACTTTATATATAATGGGTGGTATTGCATTAATATTTACCTTAATAGGCACAAGTTTTTTTTCTTTTGAAGGCCTAAGTGACCCAAGTTATGACAAAATGTTGCCAGGCTTTTTAGAGGCTATTATAGCCGATAGAAAAGCTATTTTCTTTTCAGACAGTTTACGGACGCTTATTTTTGTTGTGATTTCAGCAGGTGTTTTGTGGTTGTTCATTAAAGAAAAATTGAATAAAAATTATGCCATTTTAATATTTGCTGGGCTAATTTTGTTCGATTTGGTTTCTATTGATAAACGTTACGTAAACAACGCCGATTTTCAAAATTCAAGGAAAATTGACAAGCCTTTTGTCGCCTCTGAAATTGACCAAGAAATTCTAAAAGACAAAAGCTATTATAGGGTTGCCAATTTTATGGTAAATCCAATGAATGACGGAAGCACTTCTTATTTTCACCATTCTATTGGTGGTTATCACGCTGCAAAAATGGAAAGATATCAAGAATTGTTCGATTTTCATATTAGCAAAAACAATATTGAAGTGTTAAATATGCTGAATACCAAATATTTTATTTTTGAAGATGGAAGCAGGAGGGAAACGGTACAACAAAATCCTGGAGTCAACGGCAATGCGTGGTTGGTAAATACCATTAAAATTGCTAATAACGCCAATGAAGAAATATTGGCTTTGGACAGTTTAAAAACAAAAGCGGAAGCGGTAATCGATAAAAGGTTTGTTTCTGAAGGATTTAATACAAATTATTCAAATGATTCCACAGCGACCATTCAATTAACATCCTATGCATTAAATAATCTTGTTTATGATTTTACTTCAAAAACAAACCAATTTGCTGTGTTTTCTGAAATCTATTACAAAGATGGATGGAATGCCTATATTAATGGGAATTTAACGCCACATTATCGCGTTAATTATGTGCTGCGTGGATTGGAAATTCCAAAAGGAAAACATACCATTGAATTTAAGTTTGAACCTACGGTTATTAAGCAAGGAAGCATCATTACATTGATTTCGTATGGATTGCTTCTGATAATTTCCGCAGGTTGGTTTTTTGTTGACAGAAAGAAATCTTAACTGACAGAATAATTCATCAATTTTAGAATTCTTAAAAAATTCGTTTTATTTCTTGAAGAAACCATTAGCTTTTTTTTGTTTGAGAGCACAAGCTCACCTGTGTGGTTAAATTGAACAATGTGCTTTAAGTTTAAAAGGGTAGAACGATGTATCCTAAAAAAAGTAGCCTGCATTAAAATGCCTTCAACTTTTTTTAAATTGCATGATGTGGTGTAAACTTTATTGTCTTTTGTGTGAAATTTGGTGTAACTTCCATCTGCTTCACAGTATAAAATATCATCTATGTCAACAATGGCAAAATCACCATTTATCATTGGTAGGGAGATTTTTTTTTGTTTGTTTTCCAGTTGATTTTTAAAAGCGACGTACTTATCATTATTAAAAGCTGGTTGCTTTGATAAAAATTTATCTAGAACACCAATTAATTGATCCTCCTGAATTGGCTTGTTTAGATAATAAAAAGCAAAATAATCCATTGCCTTTTCTTTGTAATCTCTAAGTCCAGTTGTAAAAATGACTTCAAAAGCATAAGAATCTGAAAAATGATCCAATATTTCAAAACCATCACCATCCTGTAATTGAATGTCTAAAAATACCAATTGTGGATTTAAATCATTTATCAATTTAATTCCTTTTTCTACTCTGGTTTCGTGACCAACAATAGTGAGTTGGGAACCATAATTTATTTCTAAAATATTTTTGAGATGCAAGTAGGCAGCGTTCTCGTCTTCAATAATTACGGCACTTATCATAGAGATAATTTAAAAACTTATTAACGGAATTTTTAGGGTAACTTTTAACCCGACTAAGGTATTAAATTCATCCGTCACATTTGAAATAATGACTAAATTTTCTTCACTTTTAGATTCATTAATCAATTGAAGCCGTTCATTTATATTGGAAAATGATATTTCCGAACTGCTCGATGTTGAAGAATTATCACTTTTTTGAATTCCAACGCCATTATCTATTATTTGACAGATTAAAAATTCGTCATCTACTATATTAAAATTCACGATAATGTGATTCGTTTTATGCTCTTCCTTAAAACCGTGCTTAAATGAGTTTTCTATAATTGGCTGTAAAATCATTGGAGGAACCAAAATATTTTCCAGTTCATCTTGTGGAATGGATGCAGTATTTATGGTATATGAGGTGTTTTTATGGAATCTTAACTTTTGAAGCTCTAAGTATAATTTAGCCATTTCAATTTCATCGGTTAAATTAATAAGATTTGATTTGGTTGACTGAAGAATTAAATTTACAAGTTCGGCAAATTTACTTAAACTGCCTTTTACTTCTTCAAGTTCTCCCTTATTTACCAAATTTTCAATGTTTACCAGCAAATTGTTTATGAAATGGGGATTCATTTGTGCATTTAATGCCTTATAACGCAGATTGGAAATATTTTCTTTGATTTTTTCATTGCGTTTAATTTTTTGGTTTCGGTTGTAAAATAAATAAGCAATAAATAATAAAAGGGCGAATGTTGCAAGGCTTATAAACCACCAGGTTTTGTAAATAGGAGGTTTTATGGTAAATGTAAATATGGAAGAATTGCTGCTTTCTAGGTTGTTTTTTGAGATTGCTTTCACCTCAAATGTGTAACTGTTTGGTGGTAATGATGAATATCTAACAGTGTTATTTTTGGTTTCAATCCAATCGGGCTCCAAGCCTAGCAAGCGATATTCAAACTTAATGTTTCCCAAACTTTTAAAAGATATTCCAGAGAAATTAAACTGAATGTTATTTAATTCATGATCAAAAGCTTGGTTGTTTGTTTTTTCAATTGAAGTATTATTCAAAAGGACTTCATTAATATGTATTCTGGGAGCTAAAATTGAATTTTCATCCTTAGAAAGATCAATAATATTCAATCCTTTTGACGTTGCTACATATACTTTGTTATTCTCAACATAACAATCCCTAACATCATTACTGTAAAGCCCGTCTGAAGTAGTATAGGATTTTATAGGTTTTATGTTATTGTTTTTGTCAAGTTCAATGTTGTTCAATCCCAAATTTGTACAAATCCAAATAGTATTTTTTGTGTCAATAAAAATAGATTTTATATAATTGCTTATTAAGCCTTCTTTTATCGATATTTTTTTAAATATTCCATTTCTTAAGAAACCCAAACCATAGGAATTTGATCCAATTAATAAACCATTTTTAAAATTCTCCAAAGCATAAATAATACTGTTGTTAAATTCTTCGCCCAAATCATATTTTTTAGTATTGTCATTGATATGGAGGTAAAGACCTTTCGTGGTTCCTATCCAAAGAGAATCTTTTGTAGTATAGCAAATGGAAGTGCTTCTCTTATCCCATAATTTTTTTGAGAGGAATGACGTTTTGTTTATCTTGGCAACTCCGTTTGCATTTGCAGTATAGATAAAATCGCCATTAAAGGAAAAATCTTTAAAACTTGTTAATCTGAGATTTTGAAAATCAGTATCATACATGTCTTTTATTTTCTTCGGAGTTAAATTTGACTCCAGTTTAAAAATAGAGGTTTCACTCAAAATATAGAGTTGATTTTCATGAGATTTTATATTAACTATCCTTTTTTGGTTTCCGCCTAATTTAAAGGAGGTCTTGGCTTGTAAAGTTTCAGCATTTAAAATAGTAATTTCACTCTGCTCATTACCTACTACTAAATTGTTTTTAAATATACTTACACTATAGAAATCATTTCTTTTTGAATCATCAAATTGAACTCCACTAATATTTAGATTTGGAAATAGAAATATGCCATTGGATTGACTACCGAGCCAAATGTTATTTTCATTGTCCAAAAAAGACCTTGTGGAATGAACGTAAGAGAGTAATTTTTTATTTTTAAATTTATCTTTTGAATTTAATAGTAACACACCATTATTTAAATTTGTGATTAAAAAGGAATCACCAAATGAGAGTGATTGATAAAGTAAATTACTTGATTCGTCATAATGATAATGATTGAAAATAGTGTTTGAAATTTGCATTGAAATACTATCAATGTTTTTAAAAACTTCCGGCCTTCCATTACGAAGTGAATTAATTGTTTTTTGACTATATAAATCTAAATTTATGACTTCCCACTTTGGGTTTAAAAAAGAACTGCTTAATATTTGTTTACGAATGTTATTGGGTTTTTTTGCATATACTAATATTTTGACTGTACCTTTAATATCCTCAACTATTTGAAGTGTTATAAATCTTATTTTTAAAAGTGAACTACTCAAATCATAACTAGTAACATTATTTTCTGAATCTAATTTTTTAATATTAGTTAATGATGCAAAAAACCAGATATTTTTATGGCTGTCTTCAAATACATTGGACACAAAATTATTAAAGCTTAAATTTTTTAAATAAGATTGATTGTTGTAACTGAATAATTTTTCATTTTGAATATACCCCATTCTTCCATTAAACCCTGTTAACCAAATACGTTTATTTGAGTCTATAAATAATGATAAAATTTCATTATCCGGGAGACCATCATCAATTGTAAAATTTTTAAATGTAAGCCCATCAAATCTGCTTAACCCATAATCTGTTGCAATCCAAATAAACCCATTTTCATCTTGGGTGATGTCATATACAGTATTACTCGGCAATCCGTTATTGATGCTGAATTGGGTAAATCCAGGAATCTGGGCAAGTAAAGATGTTTGAAATAATAGACAAACAATAAAAAGGCGAACAATTTTACGCATTAAAAGCTAACAATTAAATATCAAATATAACGCTTATAAATTTATAAAGCACACTCATGTTTAAAATATGATCGCTTGTAAAAGAGGTGTTTAATTTAGGAAATATTCGAGGTATATTTACATCAGTAACATCAATTCAGGGAAATTATTTGAAAAAGGGAATACAAGTTATGAAAATGGAAGAGGTGCTTTTAAGCGCCTTTTTTCTTGCTAAAAAATTATATTTCTGAGGAATTATTTTTATTGATTATGTATAATTAAATCAATACCTTGTGAAGGAATTTAATTTTTATTTATTTATTTGATGCATAGCACCTTACCATTAAAAAGATATCAAAATACTTTATTATTTCTGCAAGAGGTCTTACCAGCGCCAGCAACTATTTTAGATTTAGGAGTTCGCAATCCGTTTACCGAAATTATGGAGCAAAACGGATATATAGTTTATAATACTTCGGGGGAAGATTTAGATGAATTGCCGGAAATCGTTAAAAATTATAAGGTTGATGCTGTGACCGCATTTGAAATTTTTGAACATTTATTGTCACCGTATGCTGTTTTAAAAGCAATTGAAGCTAACAAATTAATTACGACAATTCCATTAAATTTATGGTTTGCAAAAGCGTATCGAAGTAAAACGGATATGTGGGACAGACATTACCACGAGTTTGAAGATTGGCAATTTGATTGGTTGATTGAAAAATCGGGCTGGGAAATAAAAAACACAGAAAAATGGACAAGCATCGTGAATAAAATTGGATTTAGACCTATTTTAAGAAAATTTACACCTCGTTTCTACGCTGTGTATGCGGAAAAATAGTTGATATGCGCATAGGAATGATTTTAGATAAAACGTTTCCGCCCGATCCTAGGGTAGAAAATGAAGCAATTTCACTTATTAAAAATGGGCATGAAGTTTTTTTATTTTGTTTGAAATATAATAAAAAGGAAGGTGATGTTTTAATCAACGGTATACAGGTAAAGCGTTATCAATCAAATAAATTAGAATACAAATTTTCAGCTCTAGCCTATACGTTTCCATTTTATACAAATTTGATGAAGCGAAAAATCGTTCGTTTTTTAAATAAATATAAGATAGAAGCAATTCATATTCACGACATTCGAATTGCTGAAGCTGTTTTTAAGGCAAATAAAACATTAAAATTAGCTACGGTTTTGGATTTGCATGACAATATGCCCGAAATCATGAAACTATATGCGCATCTTCAAAAGTTCCCGGGAAAACAATTGATTTCTCCCAAAAAATGGAAACAAAAGGAGGAAGAATTTATTAATAAGGCAACTAAAATTATCACGGTTTCACAAGAATTTATAGAAGAGGTTGTTGAACGAACGAAAATCGCTCGCGATAAAATTGTGTTGGTTCCAAATACTGTGCATCAATCATTTTATAAAGATGCCGTAATTGATAAATTGATTGTTGATGCTTACAAAAATGATTTTGTGATTTTATATTTGGGTGATACAGGATTGCGTAGAGGATTGCAAACCGCTATTGACGCATTGGTAATTTTAAAGGAAAAAATTCCAAATGTAAAGTTGGTCATTGTTGGAATTAGTTCTACCGACACCATTTTGAAACAACAGGTAACTGAATTGAAATTGGAAAGTCTTGTTGATTTTCAAGGATGGCAAAATGTAAAGCTATTTCCTTCTTATATTGTTTCAAGTAAGGTTTGCATTTCACCATTACTCAGAAATATTCAACACGATGTTGCTTACGCAAATAAACTTTTTCAATATATGAGTTTTGGAAAACCTGTTTTAGTGAGCGACGCTATTGCTCAGAAAAATTTGATTGAAAAAACGAATTCCGGATTGGTACATTTGGAGAAAAATGCCCAGGATTTTGCAAATAAAGTGATGCAGTTATACGTTGATTCGGCCTTAAGAGATCGATTGGGAAGAAATGGAAAACAATTTGTGGAAGAAGAATTTTGCTGGGAAAAAACATCAGAAAAATTAATAGCTTTGTATGCCAATTTAAAATCATGAAGAAAGCACTCATCATAACCTACTATTGGCCGCCGGCAGGAGGTTCGGGCGTTCAGCGTTGGCTGAAGTTTGTAAAGTATTTTCGGGATTTTGGTATTGAGCCCGTTGTTTATACCGTTGAAAATCCTAATTATCCTATTTTAGATGAATCGCTTTTCAAAGACATTCCAAATAATATTGAAATTTTAAAACAGCCTATTTGGGAACCAAATAATTTGTTTGCTTTCTTCGGAAAAAAGAAAACGGAGAGTGCCGGATTTTTAAATCCGAATCCTTCTTTCTTTGGAAAAACCCTTCAATATATAAGGGCAAATTATTTTATTCCAGATGCCCGAAAATTCTGGGTAAAACCATCAATCAAGTATTTAAATAAATATTTGAAATTAAACAAAATTGAGGTTGTTATTACCACTGGTCCTCCTCATAGTTTGCACTTAATTGGTTTAAATTTGAAGAAGGAATTGAATATAAAATGGATTGCAGATTTTAGGGATCCGTGGACAGAAATTGATTATTTTCAGCAGTTGCCTTTGACAAAAAAGGCCATTAAAAAACACCAATTTTTGGAAAAAGAAGTGTTAAAAAATGCTGATGCCGTTTTAGTTGTTGGTAAAACGATGAATGAAAAATTTAGCAAATTTAATAGCAATGTTGTTACGGTTACCAATGGTTTTGATGGCGAAATTTCAGAAACCTCTGTTGAATTGGATTCAAAATTTACGGTAACGCATATCGGGCTTATGAATGCTGACAGGAATCCTAAAATATTGTGGGAGGTTTTGTCGGAAATTATTGCCGAAAATAAGGAATTTGCCAATGATTTTGAATTAAAGTTAATTGGTAAAGCTGATGCTTCCGTAGTTGAGGACATTTCGACACACCAACTTTCAAGGAACATTCATGTAATTGATTATGTGACGCATGATAAGGTTATTGAGTTTCAGAAAAAATCTCAGGTTTTGCTGCTAATCGTAAATAATGTGCCAAGCGCAAAAGGTATTATTACCGGAAAAATCTTTGAATATCTGATGGTAAAACGCCCAATTTTAGGTATTGCTCCATTAAATGGGGATGTGGCTAAAATTATAACGGAAACCAATTCTGGAGTTGTAATTGATTTTAGTGACGAGATTGGGTTAAAAAAGGCTATATTAGAATTATATGCCAAATTTAAATTGGGTAATTTGACTGTGGAATCAAAAAATATTGCGCAATTTCAAAGAAAGGAATTGACAAGAAAAGTTTCAGAAATAATAAATATGACTATTGAATGAAGAAGATCGTTACTATATTGGGAGCGCGGCCACAATTTATAAAAGCGGCAGTATTAAGCAGGATAATTGCCAAACACAATGCTGTTGAAGAAGTTATAGTACATACAGGTCAGCATTATGATGCCAATATGAGCGACATATTTTTTGATGAAATGGAAATTCCAAAACCAAAATACAATTTGGCGATTAACGGAATGAGCCATGGTGCCATGACAGGTCAAATGCTTATTGAAATTGAAACAGTTTTAATCAAAGAAAAACCAAATTTGGTAGTAGTATACGGCGACACAAATTCTACGTTGGCGGGAGCACTGGCAGCAAAAAAAATGAATATAAAAGTGGTGCATGTAGAAGCAGGTTTGCGCTCTTTTAACATGAAAATGCCTGAAGAAATCAATAGAATTTTAACCGACAGAATTTCCGATCTACTGCTTTGTCCAACAGGTACCGCAATGGAAAACTTACAAAAGGAGGGCTTTGAAAATTTGCCTTCAAAAGTTGTTAAATGTGGCGATATTATGAAAGATGCCGTTGAATTTTACGGAAAAACTTCGGAACATAAATCTTCCGTAATTTCAAATTTAAACCTAGATCCGAATGAATTTGTGTTGGCCACTATTCATCGTCAGGAAAACACAGATGATTTGGAAAAACTAAAGGATATTTTCGAAGGATTGGAATTAATAAGTAAACAGAAGCAAGTAGTTTTGCCTTTGCATCCAAGAACAAAAGCCATTTTAAAAGAACATAATTTAACGTATGACATTAAAATAATTGATCCGGTTGGGTATTTTGATATGCTGGAATTGTTAAAAAAATGTAATTTGGTGGTTACTGACAGTGGAGGATTGCAAAAAGAAGCATTTTTCAATAAAAAGCACTGTATAATTGCCAGGGATGAAACGGAATGGGTGGAGTTGGTGAGTAACGGATTTGCGGAAGTTATTGGCAGTGATAAGCATAAAATGTTTCAGGCCTTTAAAAATTTTCAAAATTCAAATGCTGATTTTGAGATGCCTTTATTCGGGGAAAACACAGGGGAGAAAATTTATACTGAAATTCTTAAGTTGTAATGGGAATTATTTTAAAGCAATCTTTTTTTAATACCCTTATTATCTTTTTAGGTTTTGCCGTTGGCGGCATCAATGTGTTGTTTTTATATACCCATTTTTTACACGAAGATTATTTTGGATTAATTACCTTTTTGCTTTCCGCTGCAAATATTATTTTGCCATTGCTTGTTTTCGGGATGCAAAATACCATTGTTAAGTTTTATTCTTCTTATCAAACTAAAATTGAGCGAGATGGCTTTTTGACAACAACGCTTTTAATGCCGTTATTCATAATTATTCCTTTAGCTTTAGTAGGAACTCTTATTTATGAAAATATTGCTGATTGGATTTCATTGGAAAATCCCATTATAAAAAAATATACGTATCTCATATTTTTATTGGCCATTTTTATGGGTTATTTTGAGGTTTTTTATGCTTGGACGAAAGTGCAGTTAAATTCTGTTTTCGGAAATTTTATTAAAGAAATCTTTCCTCGTATCTGTACCACGTTTTTATTGTTTGCGGTATTTTTTAAATGGATTACCAACGAACAATTTATTTATGGGGTGGTAATTGTCTATGGCTTAAGTACTTTAATTATGATGTTTTATGCTTTTTACGTTTATAAACCAACTTTTAAATTGATACTTCCCTCAAATTTGAAGGAAATAATTTCCTTCTCTATTTATATCATTGTCGCAGGGTCGGCAGCTGGAGTTTTGTTGGAAATTGATAAGTTTATGATTCCCCAAATAGAAAAAATAGCGCAGGTTGCCTATTATTCGGTGGGGATTTATATCGCAAGTGTCATCGCAATTCCTACACGTGCCATGCAACAAATTACAAGTCCGATTACAGCCAAAGATATGAACGAAAATAATATTGGTGAAGTTGAAAAATTATACAAACAAACCTCCATAAATTTATTGGTCATTGGCGGGCTGTTTTTTCTGCTGATAAATTTAAATATTTCAGATTTATATGTGTTAATTAATAAACCACAATTTACGAAGGGAATATGGGTTGTACTTATTATTTCAGTGTCGAAACTAATGGAATTGGCATTAGGGACTGGAAATGCAATTTTGTTAAATTCTAAATATTTTAAAATATTTTTTTACTTATCGTTAGCTATGGCTATTAGTGTAGTTTTTTTAAACAAATGGTTAATTGCTTGGGTCGGTATTGACGGAGCGGCAATAGCTACCCTGATTGTTGTTGTTGTTTATAGCGTAGTTAAAATAATTTATTTAAAAGCCAAATTAAATATTCAGCCTTTTGGTATAAATACCATTAAATTGGGGGTAATTATTTCAGTAATATTTGCTATTTTTTATTTTTGGAATTTTAATTTTCATCCCATTATTAATATTGGATTAAAATGCATAATCATTTCAATATTGTATTTTTTGCTTATTAATAAATTACAAATTTCAAAAGATATTAGTAGTTTTGTTGGTAAATATATGGCGAAAAGCGAATCGTAAAGTAATTAGTATCCGGTAACAAGTAATTTTTAATTTTTTAATTGGTTATGATATTTTAACCTTTAACCTTTCAAATTTTCAGCATAATGATTTATATTCTTCACGTTTTTTATGGAATGACAATGGCTTATTTCGGATTGATTTCTCCCGGAATGCTCAATATGACAGTGCTTAAAATTAGAATTAATGTGGGTAAAATTGAAAGTTTAAAATTTGCTTTAGGGGCAGCGTTGATTATTCTTTTTCAATCTGGTATTGCTTTATTTTTTGCTGATTTTTTTATTAAAAATCCCAAAGTCATTGAGATATTAAAAACTGCAGGGATTTTCGTTTTTTTTATTTTAGCTGTATTTTTCTTCTTTCTGTCCCGAAAAAAAGTTGGAGAGAACAATATGATCAGCAAAGGAAATTTTTTTATTAAGGGCCTGGCAATGTCATCGGTTAACATGTTGGCAATCCCTTTTTATTTGGGCATCAGTATTTATTTAGGTTCTGAAAATAAGATAATTATTGAATTTCCCTATATTTTATTTTTTATTCTTGGTGCCACAATGGGTTCGTTTTTGCTATTTTACACCTATATATTTTTTGCAAAAATTATTAGTAAGAAAATTTCATTCATTGCGACGAACATCAATATTATTCTAAGTTTATTATTTTTGTCGCTTGGGATATTCACATTAGTTAAGCTGATAAGCTAAATTATTTTATATTTAACAGATAAAAATTATTATTTATTCGATATGATTGACGCCATTGAAAAAAACTTATATAGAGGAATTCAGCTTTTAAATTGCATTTCAGATGATGAATATAACAATACTTCAATTGCGCCTTATTATTCAAGCATTGGCGGGCATATGCGTCATATTTTAGATGTTTTCGATTGTATTTTGGACGGATTAGATTCAAATAACATTAATCTAATCAATAGAAAGCGAAATGAATTGGCAGAAAATCACACTGAATATGGAATCGCTTATATTGAGGAAATTATTCAACAGCTAGAATTAATTAGGAACGAAGATTTTAATAAAATTGTTATGGTAACTGATGATTTGGGATTAGGAATTATTTCTGCAAATTATACTTTGGGCGGAATTTTAATTCAAGCACACAGTCATGCCATTCATCATTTTGCAAGTGTGGGATATGTAATTTCTCAACTTGGAATTGAACTTCCTGATGTTGATTTTGGATTTAATCCAACTACGCCTAAAAATAATTTTTAGCATTAGAATTTAGCGCTTTTACTTTTTTTAGATACTTTTTATAATTAAAATATAGTGAAATCAAATAATTTAAATTAGTGAAGCTAACCTTGTTTATTTCATTATTTTTAATGCCAATGAGATATATTATTTTCCAATGATTTTTAATTGATACTAGTGCCTGAAGATAACTGCCTTTTGATGAATCATAAATATGGGTAGGTTCAGAAATTACGCCGTTAATTTCAATAATTTTTATATTCTTACCTAATAAAAGTTCATCAAAATTATGATACTTTATATCGATTCTTCCATAAAACCAACCTTTAATATCAGCATTTAATTCGTTCATAAAATTAGTTAATTGACTAGAAATTAGATTATTGCCATTTATGAACTGGGTTCCTTTGGAATGATTTCCAATAATGTTTAGAATAACTTCTTCATTGTTTTTTGGAATAGTTTTAAGCCTGTCCTTATTTAATTCTGTAATTAATTTAAAATAATGTTTGGCTCTTTCATCATTCAGGATAAGGCTTAAAATTGTTGAATTGCCATTTCCGATTACTGTTAAATATTTTTTAAGAGTAACAGAGGTTATTGTCCCGGTTTTTGCTGCTGGTATTCTATAATATAAAATTCCGCATTCATTTTTGTATTCAATAAATTCTTGAATGATTAAATTTATGGAATTGTATTTTTTAATATAGATAGAGAGTTCATTTTCATCTTTAACCTTTGTTACCAACAATCCCCTAAAACCAATATCAGGTTTAATGATTAAAGGAAATTGTATGTTATTTGAGGTTAATTTTGGGGCGATTTCTTCAAAATTTTCACCTTTGGTCACATAAATTGTTTTCGGGCAATATTTTTGAGGTAACAATTGAAGTGTTTTATATTTTGATTCCAATCCGTTACCGGAACCTTCTATACTTGGATTAACTGCCGAAAAGAAGCCAAAACTTCTCGCTTTTATAGCCAAATAAAAAGCATAAGGCAATAATGGAACATAAAACATATAGGAAGGCCAATATTCCCAGTTTGTAAATTTTTTTAAATGACTGATTCCCATTATTTGGTGTTAAAAAAGGCATTTAGAATTATTTTAATTCCTAAAAACCCTAAAATAATGGCTGTGATTGCCAATATAATTCCAACAATGAGCCATAAATAATTGTTTTGCTGCCTAATGGCTTTAAACCCGATGGTTATTAAAATTGGAGCCGCAATCAAAAGGGGTAAAGTGGCTAATTCATACTTTAGGCCTCTTACCAATTCGTTTCTATCTGTTCCCATTTGTATAATTTTGGATTGCAGTTCTTACGTTTTTATGTTTTATTAGCAGTTCAATGGCTTTTTCTTCTGATATATTCAATTCCTCCATCAGTATTTTTGTTCCTCTGATGACCAATTTATTATTCGTTAATTGCATATCAACCATTTTATTCCCTTTTATTTTTCCAAGTTGAATCATAACGCCAGTTGAAATCATATTTAAAATAAGTTTTTGGGCGGTGCCTGCTTTCATTCTTGAACTCCCTGTCACAAATTCCGGACCTACCACAACTTCAATGGGGTATTTCGCGATTTTCGCAAGCGGACTTCCAACATTGCATGTAATACATCCTGTTAAAATATTATTTTCATTGCATTTTTTTAGGCCATTTACAACATATGGAGTGGTTCCTGAAGCGGCAATTCCAATCACAATGTCGTTATTGTTAATGTTATGACTTTTTAAATCTTTCCAACATTGTGTGATGGAATCTTCTGCAAATTCAACAGCTTTTCTAATTGCGGTGTCTCCGCCGGCAATAATGCCAATAACAAGATTGTGTGGAACTCCAAAGGTTGGCGGACATTCAGAAGCGTCTAGTATTCCCAGTCGACCACTTGTTCCTGAACCTATATAAAATAATCTGCCCCCATTTTTCATTTGTTGTACAATTACCTGTACCAATTTTTCAATAGCTGGAATCACTTTTTCAACAGCGAAGGGAACGGTTTTGTCTTCAGAATTGATATGTGTCAGCAATTCAATTACAGTCATTTTTTCCAAATGATTGTAATTGGAGGCTTGCTCAGTAGTTTTTGTGAAATCCATTTTTCAAAAATACTAATTTTTTGTGTCAACTTATTTCAAAACGTTAAATTCAGACAAAAAAAGAGCAAGAATTTAAGTTCTTGCTCTATTATGAATTATGAAAATCTCTTAAAAAATATTTTCAAAATTTATTTTAATAAGCTTTTGAAGAGATGTTTACAGAAGAGACTGAGGCAATAATTTTATTAAATGTATCGCTTGGTCTCATTGCCTTATTTACTAAATTATCATCAAATTTATAATAACCGCCAATATTTACAGGCGTTCCTTGCGCATTATTCAATTCACTTATAATAACAGTTTCATTTGTTGTTAATTCTTTAGCAATGTTGGTGAAAATTTCCTTTAATTTGGCATCTTTATTTTGAGCGGCCAATGCTTGCGCCCAATAAGTTGCTAAGTAGAAGTGACTTCCTCTATTGTCCAGTTGATTAACTTTTCGAGATGGAGACTTGCTGTTGTCTAAGAATTTGTCTGTAGCTTCATCTAACGTTTCAGCCAAAATTAAAGCTTTTGGTACGTTATAATTATTTCCCAAATGTTCTAAAGATACTGCCAATGCTAAAAATTCACCTAAAGAATCCCATCTCAAATGGCCCTCTTTAACAAATTGTTGCACATGTTTAGGTGCGGAACCACCAGCGCCAGTTTCAAATAATCCGCCGCCATCCATTAAAGGGACAATGGATAACATTTTTGAACTGGTACCTAATTCTAATATTGGAAAAAGGTCGGTTAAATAATCACGTAATATATTTCCAGTAACAGAAATTGTGTCCAATCCTTTTTTAACCCGGTCTAAAGTACACAGTGTAGCTTCTGTAGGATTCATTATCTGAATATCTAAGCCAGTCGTGTCGTAGTTTGGAAGATATTTGTTTATTTTATTTATGATTTGTGAATCATGCGCCCTGTTTTTGTCTAACCAAAATATTGCAGGAACATTAGTAGCTCGTGCTCTGCTTACGGCAAGTTTAATCCAATCCTGAATTGGCGCATCTTTTGTCTGGCACATTCTCCAAATATCTCCTTTTTCAACAGTGCTTTCTAATAATAGGTTACCGGATGCATCCACAACTTGTACAGTTCCATTTACTTGTATTTCAAAAGTTTTATCATGAGAACCATATTCTTCTGCTTTTTGGGCCATTAAACCAACATTAGGAACTGTTCCCATTGTTCTTGGGTCAAAAGCGCCATGTTTTTTGCAAAAATCAATAGTAGCAGCATAAATTCCAGCATAAGTACTGTCTGGAATTACTGCTTTTACATCTTGTAATTTACCGTCAGCATTCCACATTTGACCAGAAGTGCGGATCATTGAAGGCATTGAAGCGTCAATAATTACATCACTTGGCACATGAAGGTTGGTTATGCCTTTATCAGAGTCAACCATGGCGATTGCAGGGCCATTTTCTAAACAAGATTTGATATCTGCTTCAATAGTCGATTTCTGAGCTTCAGGCAAGCCTTTAATTTTGCTGATTAAATCACCAAAGCCATTATTTACATCAACGCCAAGTTCTTTAATAACGGCACTGTGCTTTTCAAACACATCTTTGAAGAAAGCCGTAACAGCATGTCCAAAAATGATTGGATCAGAAATTTTCATCATCGTTGCTTTCATGTGTAATGAAAACAATACATTTTTAGCTTTGGCATCTTTAATTTGTTCATCCAGGAATTTAACCAAAGCTTTTTTACTTATAAAAGTAATATCAATAATTTCACCTGTCAATAATGCTGTTTTTTCTTTTAATACAGTTACAGCTCCATTTTGATCAATAAATTGAACTTTTACATCTCCAGCTTTAGAAACAGTTATTGATTTTTCATTATTGAAAAAATCGCCGCTTTTCATGGAAGAAACATGTGTTTTTGAATCTGCTGACCAAGCGCCCATAGAATGTGGGTTCTTTTTGGCATAATTTTTTACTGCTTTAGGCGCTCTGCGATCTGAGTTTCCTTCACGAAATACAGGATTCACAGCTGATCCTTTAGCTTTATTGTATCTTAGTTGAATATCTTTTTCTTTGGAATTTGTAATTTCATCGGGATAATTTGGAATAGCGTAACCTAAAGATTGCAGTTCCTTAATGGCCGCTTTTAATTGGGGTTCAGAAGCAGAAATATTGGGTAATTTTATAATATTAGCTTCTGGTTTTTTTACTAATTTTCCCAACTCAGTTAAGGTATCTGGAACGCGCTGTTCCGGAGTTAAATATTCTGGAAATAAAGCTAAAATTCTGCTTGATAATGAAATGTCTTGAGTTTCGACTTCAATACCTGCCGGTTTTGTGAATGCTTCTATAATTGGTAAAAATGAATAGGTTGCTAAAGCAGGAGCTTCATCTGTTTTAGTATAAATTATTTTAGGTATTTTACTCATAATTCTTTGTGTTTTAAAAACTATAATTATCAATAAAGTCTGAAATTATAGCAGGGTAAATTAATTTCGTTTAACGTTTTGCAAATATAAGGAATATAGACGAAAAAATTGCCCCCGAAAACGTTATAAATAAGGGTATAATTTTGTGATTAATCTAAAAAAAGTATTGAAATTTTGAAGAAATTATAACAACAAAAAAAACAAAAGCCATAATATTGATTGCTCAGTATTATGGCTATTTGCTGAAACATTTTTTTAATAAGTCATCAGTCTAATATTTAACTGTTATTGTCATTCTCCTTAAAGAACGGCATACCTTTAAATTTTGTACTGTAACCCTTTTTCTTACGAATCAAGTTCTTATTAAATTGACGTTTCTTCTAAAATAGAATCTAAAACTTTGTTGTAATTCCTAAAAATTACTCGATTTAAGATTCCGTTTTAAAAAGTGCTTTTAAAACCATGTTCCATTTATTCATGCTAAATACTTGGGCACATTACTTGTTACAGTGTGGTTTCAAAAACTATGTTCAAGAACATATAGAACTTCGCATTGAGATTTTTTGGTTCAACTTTAAAGTTTTCACTTTAAGGTTTATGTTAAGCACTCTTGCTAATTCCTTTTGTAAAATAAATACCTAAAAACCTATTTTCCAAATTTATAACACATTTGTTTTCAATAAGATATGAACTTGACTTATTAACAAATGTTAATAACCAAAAAACCCGTTTTGAAATTTCAAAACGGGTTTTTTTATATTTATTAAGGAAAGCAGATTAACGTCTTTTTTCTTTAATTCTTGCTTTTTTACCTGTTAAACCTCTAAAGTAGAAAATACGTGCTCTACGTACGCTACCTTGTTTGTTAACTTCAATTTTTTCAATTGCTGGTAAGTTTACAGGAAAAATACGTTCTACACCAACTGTTCCTGACATTTTTCTGATGGTAAATGTTTCAGAAGCACCTGCTCCTCTACGTTGAATTACAGTGCCTCTAAAGTGCTGGGTACGTTTTTTTTCACCTTCTTTAATTTCATAGTAAACAGTGACAGTGTCTCCTGACTGAAATTCTGGTAGCTCATTTTCGGTTACAAAATTGTCTTGAACAAATTTTACTAAATCTTCCATTGTTAATTTTTTAATGGGTTTTTCAATGACCAACATTCACGATTTTCGTCAGAGGTTGATTTTGAGTGTGCAAATTTAATAAAAAAGATTAATCTTTTAACAAATCTGGTCTTATTTTTTTTGTTCTTTCTAAGGCTTTCTCATTCCGCCATTCCTCAATCTTCGGAAAATTACCCGATAACAAAATTTTCGGTACCTCAAGCCCTTTATATTCTGATGGTCTTGTGTAAACGGGAGGCGAAAGTAAGTTGTCCTGAAACGAATCGGTCAGCGCCGAGGATTCATCCCCCAAAACACCAGGAATTAGTCTGATAATGGCATCGCATAAAACTGCAGCGCCCAATTCTCCGCCGCTCAAAACATAATCTCCTATAGAAATTTCTTTGGTAATTAATAACTCACGAACTCGGTGATCAACTCCTTTATAATGTCCGCAAAGAATCATAATATTTTCAGACAAAGACAATGTATTTGCCATTTGCTGATTTAATGTTGGCGCATCAGGCGTGAGGTAAATAATTTCATCATAATCGCGCTCCAGTTTCAGTTCTGAAATGCATTTGTCTATGGGCTCAATCATTAAAACCATTCCTGCGCCGCCACCAAATTGGTAATCGTCAATTTTTCCATAATCATTTAAAGCATATTTCCTTAAATCATGAAAATGAACTTCGACCAATTTTTTGTCGATTGCCCGTTTAATAATGGAATATTCAAACGGACTTTTAATAAGTTCAGGTGATACGGTAATGATATCAATTCGCATTTGGCAAAGATATTATTTAAAGTTTAAAAGGCAATAGGCAATAGTAAAGCGTTTGAAAGTTTAATATTAGAAGTTAGATATTAAAAGTTAAAACTCACAATGAACCAATACACAAAACAACATACAGCCAACAACTCATAACAAGCATTTAACCATTCTCTCAACACCGTAAATGTCTTTTTTCAGTTCGCTATTTTTAAAACCTTTTGTTTTTAGTAAATCAACAGTTTCTACTCCTAAATATTGATTAATTTCAAAATACAATGCGCCATTTTCTGTCAGATGGTTTTTTGCCAGTTCAGCTATTTTATCGTAAAATAATAACGGATTTCCATTCTCCACAAACAAGGCAATATGCGGTTCGTTTGACAATACGTTTTGGTGCATTTGTTCTTTTTCCAATTCACGGACGTAAGGAGGATTGCTTACGATAACATCAAAATTTTCATCTAATTTTTGGAGCGTTAAGATATCGGCATTTATAAAATCGACCTTCACATTATTTAATATTGCGTTATTTTTGGCAACATTTAAAGCTTCCGCAGAAATATCAATTGCCGAGACTTCTGCATTTGGTAAGTTTTTAGCCAAAGAAATGGCGATGCAACCACTTCCGGTGCCAATATCTAAAATTTTAAGGCTATTCTTGTTTTTGTGGTTTTGGATTATCCAATCAACCAGTTCTTCTGTTTCCGGTCTTGGAATCAATACATTTTTATCCACTTTAAACATGAGTCCGTAAAATGCTGTTTCCCCAACGATATATTGAATTGGAATTTGATATTTTAATTTAGACAATGCGTTCTGCAGAAAAACCAAATCATCATTGCCAAGGTTAAAATTGTGTTCAAGCGCCAATTGAATTCGAGATAAATGGAACTGAAATTCAACTAAAATATTGAAAAAAGACTGAATTTCAGTTTCTGGATATAAATTAGAGAGTTCCAGAAAGAAATGACGTTTAAATTCTTGAATCAGCATTATAATTTTTTAAGCATCCACAAATTGCAGGAATAATGCCCGGTATCGCCCATAGGCGCATCCAAATCTTTAAAACCTACTTTTCTATATAATTTTCTGGCGCTTTCCATATAGGGCAAGGTTTCTAAATAACAGGACTCAAAACCAAACTCTTTGGCTTTTTGCAAGCAAATTTCCATCATTTTACTGCCCAAACCAATGTCTCTTGCTTCTGGCAAAAAGTACATTTTTTGTAATTCACAAACATTCCCGTCATAATTGTCTAACTGTTTTATGCCAGCGCCGCCATAAAGTTCGCCATCTTTTTCAATTACAAAATAAACTGCTTTCTTGGTATCATAAGCTTCATATAAAGTGTCTAAAATTTTATCGGCATAAGCGGTACCCACTTTTGGAACACCAAATTCAATTAAAATTTCACGAATTACTTTGGCTATTTTCGGATTGTCTTTAAGTTGAATTTCTCTAATTTTAAAGTTATTGTGAGTCATTTTAATATCTTATTTTTGCGATGTGAATATACACGAAAAATATATAAATCGCTGCATAGAACTGGCGAAAAATGGCTTGGGTTGTACCTATCCTAATCCGTTGGTTGGCAGCGTAATTGTTTTAAACGATAAAATAATAGGAGAGGGTTGGCATCAAAAAGCAGGCGAACCTCACGCGGAAGTAAATGCCATTAATTCCGTTAAAGACAAATCTTTCTTAAAAGAGGCCACGATTTACGTGAATTTGGAGCCTTGTTCTCATTATGGAAAAACACCGCCTTGTGCGAATTTAATTGTTGAGAATGGCATAAAAAAAGTGGTTGTCGGCAGTATAGATGCTAATAGTAAAGTAAGTGGAAAAGGGGTTTTGCATTTACAAAATAATGGTTGTGACGTTATTGTTGGTATTTTAGAGAACGAATGTTTAAATTTGAATAAGCGGTTTTTTACATATCACAACAAAAAAAGGCCTTTTATTATTTTGAAATGGGCCGAAACTGAAGATGGGTTTATTGATAAATTACGTGATTCAACTTCTGAAAGTTCACCTAACTGGATTTCAAATACGTATTCACAACAATTAGTGCATAAAATGCGTGCTGAAGAACAATCTGTTTTAGTTGGGACAACTACCGCTTTAAATGACAATCCGAAATTAAATACAAGAAATTGGTTCGGATCGAATCCGGTTCGAATTGTGCTTGACAAAATGTTAAAAATCCCATCTCATTACAATTTGTATGATGGAAGTTTAAAAACGATCGTTTTAACGGTAAAAGCACCCGATAAAAACATAAACCATAATACCTGTTTTGAACAAATAGATTTCAACGAAAACCTTCCTAAACAAATTTGTGACGTTTTGTATCAACATGAAATTCAATCTGTAATTATTGAAGGTGGTGCACAAATCTTGCAAACCTTTATTGATGATAATTTATGGGATGAAGCTTATGTTTTTGTTGGAAACACAAAATTTGAAAATGGATTAAAAGCACCTGAATTGAAAAAATCACCCAATGAAGTAAAAAGAATTTCAACGGATACTTTGCGTATTTACGTGAATCAGGTTTAATTGTTATTAAACTTAAAAATTAAAACTTTCCATCACCATTTTTTCTTCTTTTTTTTCGTGATTTAATATTTCTATTTTTAAATATATTAAAGTAAAAATGCAAATTCAGAAATTTGGTTTTGATATCTTTGTATTTCAAAACTGAAGCAATATTTCTGAAAACGATACATATAAAACCATTGAGGTAGCCCAAGGAGATGCCCTTTTTAAAGAGAAGGGTAGTAAATTTATTGGGTATGTTTTTCCAATTGAAAAGGAGGATGATGTTAAATTTCACATTGAAGAATTAAAGAAAAAACATCATGCAGCAAGGCATTGGTGTTATGCTTGGCAACGGGGTGTTGAAGATAAAAGTTATCGTGTAAATGATGATGGCGAACCAAACAATTCAGCCGGAAACCCCATTTACGGACAAATTTTGTCAAAAGATATTACCAATGTGCTGGTTGTGGTAGTGCGTTATTTTGGCGGAACTAAATTGGGTGTTGGCGGACTCATAAATGCTTATAAAACGACAGCTAAATTGATCTTGGATGAAGCAGATATTGTTGATAAGACACTCGATGTTTTTTTTCAGCTGACTTTTGAATATCAGGACATGAATAAAGTTATGCGGATTATTAAAGAAAACAATCTCGAAATTTTTGAGCAAAAAATGAATTTAAACTGCTCGTTTTTAATTGCTGTCCGGAAAAGAAATGCGGTGAAAATTGAGCAATTTTTTAATGATTTGCGATGTCTTAAAATTCAGGAAATCAAGCAGTAATGTTCCGTAGTGTTTCTATGATATATTCTGGTGCTTTCGTTGGTTTGTTGGTTTTCATATTTACAAAAACCAGGGTGGTGTTCGCCTTTGTCAACAGTTCATTTTCTTCATTGAAAATTTCGTAGGAAAACTCAATTTTTGCAGAAGGTATTTTAATTAATGTTGTTTTTAAAGTGAGTAAATCATCATATTTTGCTGGTTTTAAATAGTTTATATTTAAATTCATAACAGGTAGCATAATACCGTTTTCTTCCATTTTTTTATAGGTGATTCCCAATTTCCTGAGCCACTCTGTTCGTCCCATTTCAAAGTATTGGGCATAGTTTCCATAGTATACAAAACCCATTTGATCCGTTTCACCATATCGCACTCGAAATTGAATTTTGTCTGAATTCATTTTTTTTGTTTTTATGAGCATCATGTTACGAAAAAAAAAATTAGGAATCAATAGTGATTTTATTTTTTTATACTAAAATTTATTCACATTTTTGTAACGCCAAAAAAATCTCTTAAATGATACTTTGAGAGAGTCAACAAAATTGTAACTTGAAATACTATTGTTTTAAAAATGACTAAAACTTCATCATCAGTTTGGGAGGAATGCTTATCTTTTATTCAGGATAACATAAAACCACAAGCTTACAAAACTTGGTTTGAACCAATCAAACCAGTCAAATTATCTGGTGAAGCTCTTACAATTCAAGTGCCTAGCAAATTTTTTTATGAGTGGTTGGAAGAACACTATATTAAGTTATTAAGGGTTGCTTTGGTAAAACAATTAGGAGAAGATGCAAAGCTGATTTATGACGTCAGGATGGAAAACAATTATAGCAGCAACAACCAGCATACTGTAAAAATTCCTAGCTCAAACAGAAATCCGATAAATCCGCAGGGAATTTCATTTCCAATGGATGTTAATAAGCGTGAATTGAAAAATCCGTTTATAATTCCAGGCATTCAAAAAGTTAAAATTGAATCCCAGTTAAATCCAAATTATAATTTCGAAAATTTTATTGAAGGCGATTCTAACAGGTTGGCACGTTCAGCAAGTATGGCTGTTTCCAATAAACCAGGAGGAACATCTTTTAATCCTTTATTGATTTACGGTGGCGTAGGCTTGGGTAAAACACATTTGGCTCATGCCATTGGTGTTGAAATTAAAGACAAATATCCTGATAAAATTGTGCTTTATATTTCTTCTGAAAAATTTACGCAGCAATATATAGATTCTGTAAAAGGAAATTCAAGAAATGATTTTATTCATTTCTATCAAATGATTGATGTTTTGTTAATTGATGACGTTCAGTTTTTATCGGGCAAAACAGGTACGCAGGATGTTTTCTTTCACATTTTTAACCATTTACACCAAAATGGCAAACAGGTGATATTGACATCGGATAAAGCTCCGGTTGACATGCAGGATATTGAACAACGCTTACTTTCTAGGTTTAAATGGGGGTTGTCTGCTGAACTTCAGGCACCTGATTATGAAACCCGTGTTTCAATTTTGCAAAATCAATTGTACAGAGATGGTGTAGAAATGCCATTTGAAATTATAGAATATATTGCGAAAAACATAAAATCAAATGTAAGGGAGCTTGAAGGCGTGTTAATTTCTTTAATCGCGCAAGCATCATTTAACAGAAAGGAATTTACACTGGCTTTAACAAAACAAATTGTAGATAAATTTGTTAAAAACACAAAACGTGAAGTTTCCATAGAATATATTCAAAAAATTGTTTCAAACTATTTTGAATTGGATGTGGCCACTTTGCAATCAAAAACACGTAAACGTCACATAGTTCAAGCGCGCCAATTGGCTATGTATTTTGCCAAAAGAATGACAAAAGCTTCCTTGGCTAGTATTGGTTCTCAAATAGGAAAAAGAGATCACGCCACGGTACTTCATGCTTGTAAAACTGTTGATAACTTAACAGAAACCGACAAGCAATTTAGAAAGTATGTGGATGATATTACCAAAAAACTTACTTTTTAATAATCCATAATGACTAAAATATTAATGGTCTGTCTCGGCAATATTTGTCGTTCACCATTGGCAGAAGGAATTTTAAAATCCAAGCTTTTCAGAGCTAACGTAGTTATAGATTCGGCCGGTACTGGTGCTTATCATATTGATGAAAAGCCAGACAATCGTTCTATAGCTATTGCAAAAATAAACGGAATTGATATTACCGGTCAGCGGGCCAGAAAATTTTTGGTAAAAGATTTTGATGAGTTTGACATTATTTATGTGATGGACAATTCAAATTTTAGAGATGTTATTGAAATGGCAAGAAATGAGGCTGACATCAAAAAGGTGAAAATGATTTTAAATGAAGTGTTTCCAAATGAAAATTTGGATGTTCCTGATCCTTATATTGGCGGGGATTTTGGGTTTAAAAGCGTCTATAAAATGCTGGATGAAGCCTGTGATATTATTGCCAAAAAAATAAATCCAAATGGATAATAGCAAAGGTTTTTTATATTTAATACCAACAACTTTAGGAGATAATGATCCAATGGAGGTACTTCCATTTTTGGTTAAAGAAGTGATTGAAAAGTTGGATTGTTTTATTGTTGAAAACGAAAAAACCGCACGTAAATTTATCAAACGAATTACTCCGGGTAAATCACAACCATCATTAACAATTTTCAGCTTGGGCAAATATGCCGATCCACTGGGAGTTAGTACGTATTTGGATATTTGCGCTAAAGGCGTTTCAGTTGGTTTGCTTTCTGAAGCTGGCGTTCCTGCCATTGCCGACCCGGGTGCTGAAATAGTTAAATTGGCGCATCAAAAAAATATTAGGGTAATTCCTTTAGTTGGTCCATCTTCAATAATATTAGCGATGATGGCCTCAGGTTTTAACGGCCAAAATTTTGCATTTAACGGATATTTACCAATTGAAGCTTCACAGAGGAAAGAAACCATAAAAGGTTTGGAAAAATTGTCGAAGGAAAAAAACCAATCACAAATTTTTATTGAAACGCCCTATAGAAATGAAAAATTATTTAACGATTTAAAAAGCTCGTTAAATCCGGCAACCAAACTTTGCGTTGCCTGTGACATTACTTTGTCATCGGAATATATTAAAACGTTGGAGATTAAAGATTGGAGAAACGAACACCCCGATTTACAGAAAAGACCTACCATATTTATCATTCATAAAGATTAAAAGAGGCCTGAATAATCATATTCAGGCCTCTTTTAATTTATAAAAAATGAGTCTAATTAAATACAGATGGCTTTTTATTTGACTCAATTAGTGAAGTGTCATAACCACCAAATGTTTTTAGGTAATGCTGCATCGAAGAACCGAAAGCATCTTTAAACCTATATTGACCATTGGTTTTTAAATACCGATTGATGTTTCCTGCTCCTGCCAAATGTGCAGCGGCAAGAATGCCTGATTCCGTAATTTCAACGCCATTTATTTTTTTTCCAACCTTTTTTTTAATCTCTTTTCGTAAGATCCATTTATTTACGGAACACAATGCCATAAAGGTTTCTTCCTGTAATTCAGGACTGTCTAAAAACAATTGAATGTCGTGAATGTCAAATCTTTCCAATGTGGATTTTCCGAATTGATATTTTCCCAAATATCCGAATGAGCTAACGATATCATATCTTCCCCCAGATTCCCTAAAAGCCAATGCTTCTTTGAATCCATTGAATGACTTACCTACAAATGGGATATTGCTTTTTATGATAGGTGAAATTTCTTTTTCAGAAGGAACCAAAATAATTTCTTTGGTTAAATTAACATCACTGTCGAGGGCTTTATTATCTTTAGTAAAACTCGATATGAAAATTCCTATTGTCAGTAAAATTGTAATAAATATTGTTTTTTTCATAATTTAAAGGTATTTGGCCTATAAAATTTTTCAGGCGCAAATATACAACTTTTTTATGAATCAACAGAATAATTGGAAAATACGACTTGTCTTTTAGTAAAAGTTTAACAAAAATTGCTATCTATTGAATTAACATTAAAAGATAATTTGAATTTATAGAGTTGAAGTGGTGTATTTCACAATTGTTATTGGGTTACCTGTTAACGCCTTGTTTGTTTAGCCATAACTGGTACTTTGCTGCATTTCTATTGTGCTGATTCAACGTTTTTGCAAACTCATGAGTTCCAAAAGTCGTTACGCTGGCACACATATAATAATAATCGTGATTTGCTGGATTTAATACAGCTTCAATGGAAGAAATATCCGGCATTGCAATTGGGCCGGGTGGTAAACCCTTGTTCTTATAGGTGTTATAAGGAGAATTAATTTCCAAATCTTTCGATAATACTCTTTTAATAACCTTGTCATTTCCTAATTTGGCTTTTAAGGCGAAAATAATGGTTGGATCGGCTTGTAGAGGCCAGTCACTGTCCAATCTGTTTAAATATAATTTTGCAACAATTGGCCTTTCACTTACCGATGCCGTTTCTTTTTGAACAATTGAGGCGAGCGTAATGACTTCATTTTTAGTTAAATTTAATTTTTTTGCTTTTTCTAACCTTTCTGAACTCCAAAATTTATTGTATTCATTTAGCATTTTTGTTCTAAATTCCTCGGCGGTTGTATTCCAATAAAATTCATAAGAGTTTGGAATGTACATTCCTAAAGCTTTGGAAGTTGTAAAACCCGATTCATTTAAAAAAGTACTATCGTTAAAAGCTTTGAGGAGTAATAAAGAATCAGCTTCAATTTGTTGGGAAATTCGACTGGCTAGTTTTTCAAATGTATCCTGGTTGTTGAATGACAAGTTTACCGTGGTTTGTTTGCCACTTCTTAGCATTCTTGTTAGCTCCAGGTTATTCATTCCTTTTGAAATTTTATACTTTCCTGGTTTAACGGCTTCCGTATAATTTAATTTTTCCGCTACCCAAACAAAAGGTTTCACTCGTTTTAAAAACGGACGAACTAAATTTTCAACTTCTTTAAAATCACTGCCTGTGGGGATGTATAAAAATCCTTCTTGAATGGTACTTTCCTTAAATATTTTACTGTAAATACTGAAGCCTAAAACGCTGGCAATAATAAACAAGATGCCAATAATAAGCAGAAAAAATTTTTTAGAATTCATTTTGGGATTTAATTAATTGGTATAGAATTTCATCTTTATAGTTAGTATCTGCGAAAATCCAATCTTTTTTTATTCCGATTTTTTTAAAATTAAATTTCTCAAAAAGAGTGATACTACTCTTGTTGTCAGCAGTAATATTAGCGAAAATTTGATGCACGTTTAAATAGGTAAAAGCATAATCAATGATCATTTCCAATGCTTCTGAACCAAAACCTTCGCCCTGATATTCAGGAAGAATTAAGATTCCTACGCCAACTCTTTGGTGTTGCGGATTAAAATCGAACAAATCAATCATGCCGACAGGAATATTTTGCGTGTTGCAAATCACGAACCTGTATTGTTTTGCTTCGTATATATCCTGATGCGAATTTTCAATATATTTTTGTAATATATATTTTGAATACGGAGTTTGAGTACCGCTAATTTCCCAAAATGATTCATTGTTTTCCGTAGAAAATAAAAAATCCAGATCTTCAGGTTCTAAAGCGCGCAGGTTACTATTTTTTCCGTGTAAAGTTGCCATTAAACAGTGATTTTTCCTTCAAAAACAAATTGAGCAGGGCCTTTTAAGAATACGTTTGTGTAGTGGTCATCTTCTTTTTTAAAAGAAACTTCTAAATTCCCTCCTAAAACTTCAATAAAAATTCTTTCTTCACTAGTTCTATTTGTTTTATTGGCAGCAATAGCAACGGCGGTAACACCGGTTCCACACGCCAATGTTTCATCTTCCACACCACGCTCATAAGTTCTTACTTTAAATGAATTTTGAGAAATTTGTTCCACAAAATTCACATTTGTTCCTTCTTCAAAATAGGGAGCGCCATATCTGATTTTTGATCCCAATTTAGGGATATTTAATGGTGCAACAGCATTGCAAAAATTAACATGATGCGGTGAGCCGGTATTTAAAAAAGTATGTGTATCGTGTATTTCAATTTTTTTAACATCAGCCATCTGCAAATTAACCATGTCGTTTTCAATCTTGGCGAAGTGCAGTCCGTCAGTGGCTTCAAAAGTGGTTTTACCATCAATAATATTTAGTTTTTTGGCAAAAGCCACAATGCATCGTCCGCCATTCCCGCACATGCTTCCTTCTTTCCCGTCTGCATTATAATAAAACATGGTAAAATCATGCTTTTCGGAAGGCTCCAATAAAATCAATCCGTCGGCCCCAATACCAAACCTTCTTTCACATAATTTGTGAATAAGGCTCACATTGTTTTTAGGGAAAACGCGACTTCTGTTATCGACCATAATAAAGTCGTTTCCTGCGCCCTGATATTTAAAAAAATGAATTTCCATTGTTGCAAATGTACTAAATTCAGAATAATCTTATTGATAAAAGCGACGTGAAAATTTTATTGTTAAAATCAGTTAAAACTGCGTTAATAAACAGTTAAATTAAATTTTTAAAGCAATAAAATTGTAATTTTAAGTATTAATTTAAAAGAAATTGGATAATGAAAAAAATAATAAGTCTCATATTAATTTCGGCATTAGGAGGTGCCATTACTTTAGGCACTTATGTGTTATTTTTTGAAAATTCCCAGATTAAAATTGATAAAATTGAAAATACCGGGCTAAAAACAATAAACACAAATTATACCGATACAATGTCTGCTTCAGCAGAAAATACTGATTTTACGATTGCTGCAGAAAAGACCCTAAATGCTGTTGTTCACGTAAAAAACACGATGTACAAAACAATACAAGATCCACTCGCTGAGTTTTTTTATGGTCAGGGAAGCGGGACAAGACTCTACTCACAAATAGGGATGGGTAGTGGTGTTATCATTGCTGCAGATGGTTACATTGTAACGAATAACCATGTTATTAGTGATGCAACAGATATTGAGGTTACCTTAAACAATAAGAAAATTTATAAAGCGAAATTAATTGGCGCTGATCCTACAAGTGATATCGCATTGCTAAAAATTGATGCCCATGATTTGTCATACATCACTCTTGGTGACTCCGACAATGTAAAAGTAGGGGAATGGGTATTGGCCGTTGGGAATCCGTATAATTTAACGTCTACTGTAACTGCAGGTATTATAAGTGCCAAAGGAAGAGATTTAGAAGGCAATAGCAGCATTGATTCATTTTTGCAAACTGATGCTGCCGTAAACGCCGGTAACAGTGGCGGTGCTTTGGTAAATACGAGAGGAGAACTAATTGGAATTAACACAGCAATTTCTTCAATGACAGGCGCATTTGTAGGTTATTCTTTTGCAGTTCCTTCCAATATCGCTAAAAAAGTAATTGAAGATTTGATGGAATTCGGAAATGTGCAAAAGGCTATTTTGGGCGTTAACGGTGTTGAATTGAACAGTGAATTGTCTGATAAATTAAATATTGAAAATACAAATGGATTTTACATATCAAATGTAATTGAAAATTCCGGGGCACAAAAAGCCGGTTTAAAAACCAACGATGTTATTGTAAAATTAGACAATGTTAAAATTGCCTCTTTTGCCGATTTAAGCGGGTTTATTAGCACAAAAAGACCTAATGATGTAATTAAGGTGTCATTTTTAAGAAATGGTAAATTGCTGAATGTAAATGTGACTTTAATTAAACAGGAAATCGCAAAAGTTTCCGCTTTGGGTTTAGATTTGGAAAATTTATCTAAAGAGGAACTGAAGAAACTTAATATCTCTAATGGAGTGAGAATTTCAGAAATTACCAATAAAGAATTATTATATTATGGAGTAAAAAAAGGATATATCATCACTTCAATTAACAGCAATAAAGTCTATTCTGTTAATGACGTAAACAATATGATTGCCAATAAAACGAGTGATGAAGTTTTGCGCATAGAGATGTTGAATTTAAAGGGTGAACAGGAACGCTATATATTTAGATAATTTCAATTAAGATTGATTGAAAAGAGACCGCTTTAAAAAGTGGTCTCTTTTTTATTTTTAAGCAATATTTTTTATACAAAAATTTGTTGCGAAATCGTTTGAAATGGGTACTTTTGTTGAAAATTTAAACGAAACAATTTTAATATGTCATTTAACGAACTTTACGAAAAAGAACTTGCTTTTCAGGCTGAAAGAAGAAGGGCAGCTGTTGAATTAATTAGAATTATTAGCGATTTATGGTACGATGATACTGTGGAATTGGTTTTATTCAGAAATCAATTAAATGATCGAAACGTTAGTGAAATCCTAAGTTTGGTGGAATATGCCAGCGATTTTGTGGAAAAACCAATTTCAATTTTTGATGCTGTTGAAATTGCAAAGGAAATTAAAAATCAACATTTGCCACCTTCAAAATTGGATTTAGGTAAGTTGGTGTATGAGTTTCATTTAAGTGATGAGCCGCGATCGATAAAAGATTTTATTCAAGACAAATTAAAAGAGGCTAAAAATTCCGGTAACATAGAACCAAAAGATGTGGTGCTTTATGGGTTTGGACGAATAGGCCGCCTATTGGCACGGGAATTAATGGCTCGTACAGGGAAAGGAAATTTAATGAGATTAAGAGCCATCGTTACCCGTGGTGAAATTACAGAATCCATTTTGGAAAAAAGAGCTTCTTTATTAAGAAATGACTCGGTTCATGGAGATTTTCACGGAACCGTTACTATTGATATTGAAAAAAATGCTTTAATTATTAATGGATTGACCGTTAACGTTATTTCCGCAAATGCTCCTGAAGAAATTGATTATACGGCATACGGAATTTTTGACGCTTTGGTTATAGACAATACAGGTGCCTTTAGAGATAAAGAAGCCTTGAGCCGACATTTAAAATCAAAAGGCGTTTCGAAAGTATTATTGACTGCACCGGGGAAAGGAGTGCCAAATATTGTTCACGGCGTAAATCACCAGGAGTACAATCCGAATGAAGTTGATGTTTTTTCTGCGGCTTCCTGTACCACAAACGCAATCACGCCGGTTTTAAAAGTTATTGAAGACAATTTTGGCGTTGAATATGGTCATTTGGAAACCATTCATGCTTATACAAACGACCAGAATTTGGTTGACAATATGCATAAAAAATACAGAAGAGGAAGGGCTGCAGCATTAAATATGGTGATTACCGAAACTGGCGCAGGAAGTGCAGTTTCTAAAGCATTGCCTTCTTTTCAAGGAAAATTGACCTCAAATGCCATTCGTGTTCCAGTTCCTAACGGATCATTGGCTATTTTAAATTTGCGATTGGAAAATGCGGCAAGTAAAGAAACCATTAACGGAATGATGAGAAAATATGCTTTGGAAGGTGATTTGGTGGAACAAATTAAATATTCCTTAAGCAACGAATTGGTTTCTTCTGATATTGTGGGAACTGCTGCACCTGCAATTTTCGACAGTTACGCAACTATTTCCAGCAATGACGGAAAAAATGTTATCTTATATGTTTGGTACGACAACGAATTTGGCTATACCCATCAGGTAATCAGATTGGCCCGCTACATTTCAAAAGTTAGACGATTTAATTATTATTAATAAAAAAAGCCGAAACATTTTTGTTTCGGCTTTTTTTTTGTAATTAAATTTATTTTTATTTTAAATAAAAATTATTTGAGTTCCTTCAACATCAGCTCTAGAATAGAAATCACCGATTGTTAAAATACCATCTAAATCTTCAACCAAATCTTTTTCTTCTAATTTAAACATATCAACAGCTAATTTACAAGCCCATAGTTTACAGCCAGAAGCTGATAAAATTTCAAGGAACTCATCAATTGGTGGCATGTCCAATTTCTCCATTTCTCTCTTCATCATTTTACTTGCTAATGCTTCCATTCCTGGCAAGCCACCTAACATTGTTGGCATTGGCATAGCTGGGTTTCCAACTGTTGCAACATGTAAATGATTCATTTTCTTTTTAGTAATTGCGTCTAATCCGAAAAAAGTGAAGAATATTTCTGCTTCTATTCCTTCCATTCTTGCGCCATTGGCCATTACCATTGCCGCATAAGCACTATCAATGTGGGCTTTAGACAAAACGAAAAGTATTTTTTTAACTACTGTTTTACTCATAATGTGTAATTTTAAGGATTAAATACAGCTTTTTGGTTTTGGCACCCCAGCTATTTTTGTTGATAATTTTAATGGACCAGCTGGGAAAAGCGCATAAAATTCTTTTATATCAACTACACCGCTTTTTTTAATTCCTCTAACTGATAAAGCGTTTCCCGCTTTAACTTGTTCTTGAATCCATTTAATAACATCCCAATGACGGTCTGTCATTTCAATTCCTTCTTGTTTGGCTAATTCCGTCCCAATTTCTTTAGTCCATTGAGATAAATCTGTTAAGTAACCGTCTTCTGATACCATTACTTTTATTCCTGCTAATACTGCTTCCATAATTTTTAATTTAATAGTTTTTAATTTATTTTTTTTCCTTTAGTGGTCATATTTCTACTTACCATTGGTATGGCTATTCCTTTTAAAAGCATATTCCAATAAATCCATCTAAAAGCCATTTTACCCCAATGGTTAAATACGCTTTCTTTCAATAGTTTAAGAGGTCCAATACCTGGAATAGGAAAAGTTCCTTCCACTGGTTCTTGTTTATAATTAAAATCAATTAATAACGCTTTGTTATTTCCAGTTTCAATAAAACAGTTTGCATGTCCGTCAAACTCTTCTTTTAAAGGTTTGCCATCTATATATAATAAAATATTGTCTGTTAATGTTTCAGCGGCAAAATGGGCAACCGAACCTGCTTTAGATGCCGGTATATTTGTGGCATCACCAATTACAAATACATTTTCATTATCTAAAGACTGCAAAGTGTTGTGATGTGTAGGAACAAAATTTAAATCGTCACCCATTCCTGAGCGCTCAATTAATTCATCTCCCATATTAGTAGGGACAGTAACTAATAAATCGAAATCAACTTTTCTATCACCGTAATCAACAATTTGATTGGTGTCATTATCAACTTTGTCAATTGCGAAATCAGTAACAACCTTAATGTTTTTCTCTTCTAGTAAATGACTCAAAGCTGCAGTTGCTTTTGGTTTTGTAAAAGCACCTCCAAGTGGAGTAACATAGGTTAAATCAACTTTATCTCTCATTCCTTTTTTTATGAAATAAGAATCAGCTAAGAAAACAAATTCTAAAGGAGCAACCGGACATTTAATTGGCATTTCAGTAAAATGAACAACTACTTTTCCTCCTTTAAATTCTCTTAACTTATTTCTTAAAGCCAAAGAGCCTTCATAAGTGTAAAAATCAAATACGTTTTTATACCAGTTTTCACCTTTCATTCCTTCAGTTTCCTGAGGTGCAATTTTACAGCCCGTTGCAATAATCAGAATATCATAATTTAAAGTCTCGTCTTCTAATATTACCTTATTTTCTTTAGGAAGTATTTGCTCTATTTTTTTTTGAATGTAGTTTACCCCCTTAGGAATAAATTTTTTGCCAACTTTTTTTACCTGTTCCTCTGTATAAATATCAAAAGGAAGAAATAGAAATCCAGGTTGGTAATAATGGGTTTTAAATTGATCAACGATCGTAATATTCCACTCATTTTTATTTAATTTGTGTGTTAAATGATTCGCCATCATTGTACCTGAAGTACCAGCACCTAATATAAGTAAGTTTTTCATAATTAGTAGTTTAAATATTTAATTATTTGTGTCATTTTTTAATCTTTTTAATCACGGTGTAAATTTACAACAGTCTAATAGGTAGGTTTATGATAAATGTCATACTGAAGTGTAACATTAGTTACTAGGAAAAATTTTACTGTCATTACTAAAGTTAATGAAAAAACTTAATGCAAACAACTTTATATTGAAATAAAATATGATTATTTTAGCAAAGAATTTAATAAATATGTCCGAAAATATTAAACTTAAAATAAAGCAACTCAGAGCAGAATTAAATCAGCACAATTACAATTATTACGTGCTGGACAAACCAACCATTTCCGATTTCGATTTCGATTTAAAACTGAAGGAATTGGAAAAGTTGGAAAGTGAGTATCCGGAATTTTTCGATCCAAATTCACCAACTAAAAGAGTGGGGGGCGAAATAATAAAAAGTTTCAAAACGGTTACCCATAAAAACAGAATGTATTCCTTGGACAATTCCTATTCAAAAGAAGATATTTTGGATTGGGAGAAAAGAATTGAAAAAATTTTAGGTTCTGCGGAAGTTGAATTTGTATGTGAATTGAAATATGATGGTGCTTCCATTAATTTAAGTTACAATAATGGTGTTTTACAAAGGGCTGTCACCAGAGGTGATGGTTATCAGGGTGATGATGTAACTGCCAATATTAAAACCATACGTTCAATTCCACTTGTCTTAAAAGAAAATTTTATTAGTGAATTTGAAATAAGGGGAGAAATAATTATCCCTTTAGACGGATTTATTAAAATGAATGAAGACAGAGTTGACATTGGTTTAGAACCCTTTAGCAACCCAAGAAATACGGCAAGTGGAAGTTTGAAATTACAGGATAGTGCTGAAGTTGCCAGGCGTCCGTTAGATTGTTTACTTTATCAGGTAGTTGCAGCTAAAAACCTGAATAAAACACATTTTGAATCTTTGGAAATGGCCAAGAAGTTGGGTTTTAAAATTCCAACTACCCTCAAGGTATGTTCAACTATAGATGAAGTGTTTTCTTTTATTGACCATTGGGATACAATGCGTTTCGATCTTCCCTATGAAACTGACGGCGTAGTAATAAAAGTGAACAGTTTAGCCCAACAAGATGAATTGGGATATACCGCAAAATCACCACGCTGGGCAATTGCCTATAAATTTAAATCGGAGCAGGCAAGCACTGTTTTAAAAGAAATAACCTATCAGGTTGGTAGAACAGGCGCAATAACACCGGTTGCGAATTTAGAACCGGTTCAATTGGCCGGAACTGTAGTTAAAAGAGCTTCTTTGCACAATGCAGATCAAATTGAAAAACTGGATATTAGAATTGGTGATACTGTTTTTGTGGAAAAAGGCGGAGAAATTATCCCTAAGATTATAGGTGTTGATTTAAGTAAAAGACCAAAAAATTCTGAACCAACAAAATACATTACCCATTGTCCGGATTGTAATATGGAGCTGGTTAGGGCAGAAGGCGATGCCAAACATTTTTGTCCGAATGAATATGGCTGCCCAACCCAAATTACAGCCAGAATTCAGCATTTTATAAGCAGAAAAGCGATGGATATTGATGGGTTGGGAGCAGAGACAATTCAGCTGTTATTTAAAGAAGGTTTGGTTCGTAATTATACTGATTTATATGAATTAAGGGAAGAACAAATTATTCCTTTGGAACGAATGGCTCAAAAATCTGCACAAAATATCATTGCAGGTATAGAGAAATCTAAAGAAGTGCCTTTTGAAAAAGTATTGTTTGCCTTGGGAATACGTTTTGTGGGAGAAACTGTGGCTAAGAAATTGGTAAGGCATTTTAAATCCATTGATAATTTATTGAAAGCTTCTTTTGAAGAATTAATTTCTGTTGATGAGATTGGCGATATCATTGCCAAAAGCATCATTAATTTTTCAAATAATCCTATTAATATTGAGTTAATTGACCGATTAAAAGATTACGGAGTTCAATTGGAAGTTACTGAAGAATCACAAGTAGGTAAAACTGCTATTTTACAAGGAAAAACTTTTGTTGTATCGGGAGTATTCACCCATTTTGAAAGAAACGATCTGAAAAAATCCATTGAAGACAATGGGGGCAAAGTAGCAAGTTCAATTTCTAAAAAAACTGATTATGTGGTAGCGGGTGACAATATGGGACCAAGCAAACGTACAAAAGCAGAAGGTCTAGGTATTCCAATTATTTCTGAAACAGATTATTTAAAAATGTTAGTTTGATTTTAAATATTTTCTATAATAATTCTATTGCGGCGAATGATTACTTTTCCTTCGTTTTCAAGAATTTTAAGCAAGCGTGAAACAACCACACGGGAGGTGTTTATGTCAGAGGCAATTTCTTGGTGGGTAATAATTAAAGTATTGCTTTGCATTATTTTAACTTTATCAGTTAAATACTTGTGCAACCTATCATCTAATTTCATAAATGCCAAACTGTCAATGGATTCCACCATTTCAATTAAACGCATGTGGTAACTGTCAATAATAAAATGACGCCAGGATTTGTATTTTATCAACCACTCATCAATTTTAGAAACGGGCACAAATATACCTTCGGTTTCTTTTTCTGCAATTCCTTTGAATATGCTTTTACTGCTGTTAATGCAATTTACAAAAGAAATGGCGCAGGTATCTCCTCTTTCCAGAAAGTATAAAGCTAATTCATCACCATTTTTATCTTCGCGAATAATTTTCACAGCCCCACTTAATATCAATGGTACATGAGTCATTTTATCACCTATGTCAATTAGTGTTTCACCACTTTCAAGATTTCTATAATTACCTGAATCAATAATTTCATCTAAAAGTTCTTCTTCAAAAATTTCAGAATAATAATCATCTAATTTTTCTCGCAAAAAAGTTTTATCTATATTCATAATCTATATTTTAGAATGGCGCAGGCGTATAAGTCAAATATACATAAGGCTAACAAGTGAGTTATTGATATTTATCAGGTTCACTTATTTTAATGATTAATAAAAATCTAAAAACTTGTTAAAAGTTACTCTTTGTACTCTAAGAAGTTTAATTAATTTTTGTTGACTTGTTTGCAATGCCATAAAGATGATTCTAAAATAATGCAGCGAAGCTTGATTGATGGAATAAATCCGTTATTAAATAAATTAAGCAAAAATTGTATCTTGCCCTCTTGGAATTAATCAATTTGTAATGAATAAAATTAAAATTACCCTTTTTGTATTTGTGCTGGCATCAATTTTAGATATTATTGGAATTATTTTTTCAATACAAATACTCGTCTATATTTTTAAACCATTAATTATATTATCACTCTTGTTTTTATATGTATTTTCTTTACCAAAAAGACTGAAGTGGTATGTAATGGCCTTAGAACTTTGTTTTTTTGGAGATGTTTTTTTGATGTTTTCAGGAGAGCTATTTTTTATTGCCGGATTGGTTTCATTTTTAATTGCACATGTTTTATTTATAAAAATTGTTATTTCTAGAATTAAAGAAGTCAATTTTTTAAAAATTATTTTTTCAACACTTCCATTTCTATCAGTGTTTAGTTTATTGATTTTTACATTAAAAGATTCACTTCATGAAATGTTATGGCCTGTAATAATTTATGGATTAACGATAGCAACATTTGGTATTATTTCGCTGATTAGTTATTTAGAAACTAAATCCAATAAGTCAATTTGGATGCTAATTGGTGCAATTGTATTTATGGTATCTGATTCACTTTTGGCAATCAATAAATTTCAGAATCCAGCTCATTCTCTGGAAGTTATTGTTATGGCAACATATGTGTTGGCACAATATTTTATTTATCGTTCCATGATTTCAGAAACTGAAAAAAGCAGCAATCAACACTAATTTTTTAGTGAAAACATACTGCTTTTAATTCGAGAAATAGTTAAGAATTATTTCGAAAACACTTCATTATGTTGTTCCTGAACACGTATAAAAGTGGTTCTTTTTGTAAGTTCCTTTAACCTGCTTGCGCCAACATAGGTGCAGGTAGAGCGTAATCCGCCCAAAATATCCTGAACAGTATTTTCAACAGCTCCACGATAAGGGATTTCAACAGTCTTACCTTCAGAGGCCCTGTAATCTGCTATGCCGCCTACATGTTTGTTCATGGCAGTTTCAGAACTCATTCCATAAAATTGTTTGAATTTTTCACCATTAATTTCAATTATTTTTCCGCCACTTTCAGTATGTCCTGCAAACATGCCTCCTAACATAACGAAATCAGCTCCGCCTCCAAACGCTTTTGCAACATCGCCAGGAATTTTACAACCTCCATCGGACACTATTTGTCCGCCCAATCCATGAGCAGCATCGGCGCATTCAATAATTGCCGATAATTGCGGATAACCAACACCTGTTTTAACGCGGGTGGTGCATACAGAACCAGGTCCAATACCAACTTTAATCATGTCAGCTCCTGCCAATAACAGTTCTTCAACCATTTCTCCTGTGACTACATTGCCTGCCATGATTATTTTATCAGGATATTGTTCCCGTGTTTTTTTGACAAAATTCACAAAATGTTCAGAATAGCCATTCGCAACATCAATGCAAATAAATTTTAGCTGAGGATGTTGGTTAAATATTGCCGCCAGTTTTTTTGAATCAGCGGATCCTATACCTGAACTTACCGCAATAAAATCTGTTAAATCATCACTGGCTGATTGCATAAATTCTTTCCATTTTGGCAAAGAATAATGTTTATGAATGGCCGTAAATAGTTTTTGATTTGCCAATGCTGTTGCCATTTCAAACGTGCCGACAGTATCCATATTTGCGGCCATTATTGGAATACCGCTCCATTTATATTTGCTATGCAAAAAAGTAAATTCTCTTTCTAAGGTAACCAGAGATCTGGAGCTTAACGTTGAACGTTTTGGGCGAATCATTACATCTGTAAAGCCTAATTTTAGATCGGTTTCTATGCGCATTTTCTTTAAATATTTTAAATGATGATACTTTTTCCTTTACTTGCTGAATTTTTATCGCTGTCGAAATAAAAATCTATTCTTCCTAAATTAATTCCATAACAGCCAACCTGATTCACCAGCACATTTTCACCAGCGCTATTTTTTGTAACGGTTGGTTTTGGTAAAAAAGTATGGGTATGACCACCAATGATTAAATCAATATTTTTGGTTTTTGAGGCAAGTGCCAAATCGCTTATTTTTTCATTTTTATAATGATATCCTAAATGAGAAAGACAAATTACCAAATCGCAATGTTCCTCTTCTTTTAAAATTCGACTCATATCCTGCGCAATTTCAACAGGATTTAAATATTCGGTTTCTTTATACATTCTTGGATCAACCAAACCCTGTAGTTCAATCCCAAGTCCAAAAACGCCAATTTTAATTTCGTCTTTCACGAAAATTTTATAAGGTTTTACATGAGTATTTAACACCGTGTTTTTAAAATCGTAATTGGCCGACAAAAAATCGAATTGCGCATGGGGCAATTGTGCAAATAATCCGTCAATGCTATTGTCGAAATCGTGGTTTCCAATGGTTGCTGCATCATATTTTAGCATACTCATCAATTTAAATTCCAGTTCACCGCCATAAAAGTTAAAGTACGGAGTTCCTTGAAAAATATCTCCGGCATCAAACAATAAGGTGTTCGGATTTTCTTTTCGAATAGCTTCAACCAAAGTGGCCCGACGCGCAACGCCGCCCAGATTGGGAAAATTGCTGTCATCAATTGGAAATGGGTCTATATGACTATGAACATCATTGGTGTGCAAAATAGTGATGTGCTTAGTGTTTTTGCCGGCAAATGATTGCAATGAAAATCCGCCAAGTGTTAAAAAGGCAGTTGCTGCAGTCGATCTTTGTATAAAATTTCTTCTTTTCATCTGCTTAATTTTTTGGAGCATTTTCATGGCTAAACCTTCCATCCAAAGTGACTTTAAGCGTATCAGTTTCTTTAAGATAATCGATAATTGCGTTTCTTACTTTGTAATCAATTTTGTAAAGATTTACCGGATTCTTAAAGAAATTCATATTGTCACCGCCATTTTGCAAATAATCTGAAGTTAACACAAAATAGGTTTTGGAAGTGTCAAGGGCAGCATTGTTTATTTTTAGGGTATAGCCGTTATCGGTAATCACTAAATTAATATGTTTTGAAAGTGGATGTGCTTTATTTTGAGAAATCAGGTAATCAACAAGTTCTTTTATTTTTTCTGAAGTCAATTCAACTACCACCAAACTGTTTTCAAAAGGCATCAAATTAAAGGCATTTTCGTTGGTAATGTCGCCTTTTGAAATTCCTGATCTGATACCACCGTAATTAAACATGGCAAAATCAATGCTTTTCCCCGTTCTTGAATTAAATACCGGGTTTGCTCTTTGATAACACAAATCTGCCATTAAATTCCCCAGGCTGCTTTCTAAATCTCCATCGGTTCTGTTCAAGTTTATGGGCGTATAGCTAATCACGGTGGTCATTTCTTTTTCAACCTTATCTCTGTAAGGTTTAATAGTATTTTCAATGATTTTGTCGGAAGCAATGATCTCATTTATAGAGGTTTGTTTCCCCTCTATTTTAACCAGTTGGGGAAGCTGGCTTTTACAGCTGAAAAGGGCTAAGAAAATAATAAATGAAATAATAAATTTTTTCATTGTTGATATACTGATGATTTTAATTAATTTTGTTTTCTCAAGCGTAAATATAGATGATTTTTACAGGATTAAAACGAAAAAGTAATCAAATTTTTTTTAAAAAAAACTTGCCAAGTTTACTCAAAAACGCGCTTAAAAGTCCGATTGATGAAGTAAAAAAAGTAATTATTTTTTTAGATACCAATGCCGATAGGACGAGTGTTTTAAGTTCTTTGATGTCAATATTAAAAATATCAGAAAGTGATATAAAAGTGGTTATTTTTCAACAGAAATTGAGAAACGAACAAGAGGCAAATGAAGTGATAACGCCAAAAGATTTTGGCTGGTACGGCAAAATTGAATCTGAAAAATTAAAAAATATTTTAACAAATCAATACGATTTGTTAATTAATTACAGCAAAGGTGATAACTTGTACCTCAACTTATTACTATTGCAATGTAAAGCATCATTTAAAGTTGGCTTTGCGCACTTGGATAAACGGCTTTATGATTTAATGATTCAGTGTGAATCAGATGAAAGAGACCTGTTCAATGAAGAATTAAAAAAATATTTAGTCATTTTAAAGATAATACGATGAAATGAGCAAAACAAATTTTGATATACAAAGGAATGATTAATAGCGAACAGCAGCTGTTACCGCTAAAAAATTAAATTTAAACAGATGAAAGAATTGTTTGGAACCGGTGTCGCTTTAGTTACACCTTTTAACGAAGATAAATCAGTAGATTTTGAAGGGCTAAAACGTTTGGTTAAATTTCAAATTGACAATGGTGTAAATTATTTGGTTGTTTTGGGAACTACAGGTGAACCGGCTACATTAACTTCTGATGAAAAAGAGCAGGTGAAAGCAGTAATCATTGAGGCAAATAACGGAAGACTTCCCTTGGTCATTGGCATAGGCGGCAATAATACTATGGCGGTTGTAAATGAAGTTAGAACTGCAGATTTATCAGCGTTTTCTGCAATACTTTCCGTTTCTCCTTATTACAATAAACCAACGCAAGAAGGCATTTATCAGCACTTTAAAGCCATTTCAGAAGCAAGTCCTTTGCCCATTATTGTATACAATGTACCAGGAAGAACCGCTAAAAATGTTGAGGCAAAAACAATCATCAGATTGGCTCAGGATTTTAAAAATATTGTGGCTGTAAAAGAAGCTGCAGGCGATATTGTTCAGGCGATGAGGTTAATTCAGCACAAGCCAAAAGATTTTATGGTTATTTCAGGCGACGATATGATTGCTTTGCCAATAGTTTTGGCTGGCGGAGCCGGCGTTATTTCGGTAATCGGCCAAGGTTTGCCTAAAGATTTTTCAGAAATGATTCAGCAAGGATTAAAAGGTAATGTTGAGAATGCAAATACATTACACTACAAAGTTATGGATTGCATTGACCTTATATTTGAAGAAGGAAATCCGGCAGGAATAAAAGCACTGTTGAAAAGTTTGGACATTTGCTCAGAAAATGTGCGGTTGCCTTTGGTAAATGCTTCTGATGATTTACGGCAAAAAATCACTAACTTTGCAGCAAATTATTAATTTCAAATCAAATTTATTTTAAAATAAAATTATAAAGTATGTTATCAGAAAGAATGCTATCCGTTTTAAACAAACAAATAAGAATTGAAGCAGAGTCTTCCCAAATATATTTAGCCATGGCTTCATGGTCAGAAGTTAAAGGGTTGGAAGGTGTTGCTCAATTTATGTATGCACAGTCTGATGAAGAAAGATTGCATATGCTTAAATTTTTTAAATACATTAATGAACGTGGTGGGCATGCAAAAGTGTCTGAATTAAGTGCACCTGCGCTTGAATTTGGTTCTATCAAAGAAATGTTCGAAACCTTGTTTAAACACGAAGTTTTTGTTTCTCAAAGTATTAATGAATTGGTGCATATTTCTTTGGAAGAAAAGGACTACGCAACCCATAATTTTTTACAATGGTATGTTGCCGAACAAATTGAAGAAGAAGCACAGGCAAGGACTATTTTGGATAAAATTAATTTAATTGGCGACGATAAAGGAGGTTTATACTTGTTTGATAATGATATTAAACAACTTACAGTAGTAAGCTCTGTTGCACCTTCAGCCTAATAATTAACAAACAATTAGGATTGTAGGGCGCTATTTACGCGAAAAGCAGGTTATTTTTGTGGTTCATTAGTAGGTAAAAAATCATTTTAATAATCCATAATAAATAACTAATTTTGCCAAATGCAAAAAAATAAAATTTATATTTTCATTTTGTTAGTCGCTTTGAGTGTTTCATCTTGTGGTGAATACCAAAAAGCATTGAATAAAGGAACCAGCGAAGAGCAATATCAGATGGCTGTTAAAATGTATGATGCACAAAAATACTCGAAGGCCATACCTTTATTTGAGAAAATAACGCCAAGTTACAAGGGGAAACCTCAAATGGAGCGTATTCAATATATGATTGCTCAAGCACATTTTAACACCAAACAATATAGTTTGGCGGCTTATTATTTTGATAAATTTGTAAAAAACTATCCAAAAAGTTCAAAAACGGAAGAAGCGGCATATTTATCGGCTTACAGTTATTATTTGGCGTCACCTATCTATAGCTTAGATCAGAAAGATACAAAAGAAGCTATAACGGCACTTCAAAATTTTATTTATAAGTTCCCGGACTCAGATAAAGTGCCTGATGCAAATAAAAATATTAAGGAATTAACCTATAAATTAGAGAAAAAATCTTTCGAAATTGCCAAACAATATTATCATACCCAAGATTATGTAGCGGCTATGGTTGCTTTTGACAATTTACTTTCGGACTATTTAGGCACTTCATTTAAGGAAGAAGCGGTGTACCTGAAATTTAAATCGGCATACAATTTAGGGGCTAACAGTATTGTATCAAAAAAAGAAGAAAGGATTAATGAAGCCATAAAAGTGCATCAGAGATTTGAACGAAATTTTCCCAATTCAAAATATTTAGAGGAAACAAAAAAATTAATTTCCGATTTAAATAATGAATTAAACGCTATAACTGTCATAAAAACTCAAAACTAATGGATTATAAAAACACAAAAGCACCGAATACAACTGTTACTTACGACAAAAATAAAATTGAAGAGCCAACAGGCAATATTTATGAAGCAATCACTATTATAGCAAAACGAGCTGATCAAATTAGCATCGATTTAAAAAACGAACTTGTTGAAAAATTAGAGGAGTTTGCTACCTATACTGATAGTTTAGATGAAGTTTTTGAAAATAAGGAACAAATTGAGGTGTCTAAATTTTATGAAAAATTACCAAAGCCAACTGCGCTTGCAGTGCAAGAATGGTTAGATACTAAAATTTATTACAGAAATCCAGAAGAACCTCAAAAATAGATGTCCATTTTAAGCGGTAAAAAAATACTATTGGGCGTTACCGCCGGTATTGCTGCTTATAAAACAGCTCATTTAGTGCGACTTTTTGTGAAATTGGGCGCGCAGGTAAAAGTTGTGATGACACCAGCATCCAAAGATTTTGTCACGCCGCTAACACTTTCAACATTATCCAAAAATCCAGTTTGTTCTACTTTTTTTGAAAAAGGGGACGAAGAAAACGAGCAATGGAATAGCCACGTAGATCTAGGCTTATGGGCCGATTATATGCTAATTGCACCGGCAACGGCAAACACGCTGTCTAAAATGGCCAGTGGCGTGTGCGATAATTTGTTGTTAGCTACTTATTTATCGGCAAAATGCAAGGTGTATTTCGCGCCAGCTATGGATTTAGATATGTATCAGCATCCAACCACAAAACAAAGCATAGAAAAACTACAAAGTTTCGGGAATGTGTTTATTCCGCCTGCAAGTGGTGAGCTGGCCAGCGGTTTGGTTGGTGAAGGACGCATGGAAGAGCCAGAAAACATCGTGTCATTTATTGAAAATGAAATTATAAAAGGATTACCGCTATACCATAAAAATGTTTTAATTACGGCTGGTCCAACCTATGAAGCAATTGATCCGGTACGTTATATAGGAAATCATTCTTCGGGTAAAATGGGATTTGAACTGGCCAAAATAGCGGCTAATTTAGGTGCTAATGTTTATTTAATTACCGGAAATTCAAATGAAACGGTATCAAATTCGTTAATTCAAAGAATTAATGTGGTGAGTGCTGAGGAAATGTACCATGAAGTTCATAAATATTTTGAGTCTGTTGATATTGCCATTCTTTCGGCTGCCGTGGCAGATTACAAACCAAAAGAAGTCGCTCAAAATAAAATAAAGAAAGCATCCGACACGATGACTATTGAATTGGTAAAAACCAAGGATATATTGGCTTCATTGGGGAAAGTTAAAAGTCATCAATTCTTAGTCGGTTTCGCTCTTGAAACAAATAATGAACTGGAAAATGCGATTGCTAAATTAAAAAGCAAGAATTTAGATTTAATTGTGCTAAATTCACTTCAGGATAAAGGAGCTGGATTTAAGGGAGAAACAAATAAAGTTACCATTATTGATAAATTCGAAAAAATTTCAGAATTTAGTCTAAAATCTAAAGCTGAAGTTGCTGAAGATATATTTAATGTAATTTTGAATCAAATTTTATGCGTAAAATAATTCAACTACTTATTGTCTTTTTTGTTGCGGCTCAGCTAAACGCTCAGGAGTTACAGTGTACCATAACGGTTAATGCAGATAAAATTCCAAGTTCAAACAAACAGATATTCAAAACATTAGAGAATTCATTAAATGAATTTGTAAACCAAAAACGTTGGACAAATTTTAAGTATGAACCTCAAGAACGCATTAATTGCAATTTAACATTGACAATTTTGGAGCAATCTGGTGATGATTTTAAAGGGCATATTCAAATACAGTCATCACGTCCGGTATACAATTCAACATATTTAACACCAGTTTTTAATTTTAAGGATGATAATTTTTCATTTAAATATACAGAATTTGAGCCCTTGCAATTTAACGAAAACACCTTCGAATCTAATTTGGTGTCTGTTGTTTCATTTTATGTTTACACTATTTTGGGAATAGATGCGGATACTTTTGTTTTAAATGGTGGTACTTTGTTTTTTACCAAAGCACAAAATATTGTGGTGCAGGCACAACAAAGTGGCTACGTCGGTTGGAATCAAAATGATGGATCCAAAACAAGATTTATAATGGTTGACAATATTTTATCGCCAACTTACAATTTGTTTCGTTCTGCGATGTATGCTTATCATTTGAAAGGATTGGATGTAATGCACAAAGACAAGAAACAAGCAAAACAAAAAATTGCGGAATCCATAGGATTTTTAAAAACGATATATGATTCGCGCCCGAACGCATTTCTATTAAGGGTGTTTATGGATTCTAAAGCTGATGAAATTGTTAATATTTTTTCAGACGGACCAAATTATGATGCTTTTAAACTAAAAGAAGACTTACTAAAAATTTCACCTCTTAACGCTGGTAAGTGGAACGACATAAAGTAAATTCTTAACATTAAATTTCAAGAATGCTTACAAATCTTTCCATAAAAAATTATGCATTAATAGATAGCTTATCTGTTAGTTTTAGAGATTATTTATCTACGATTACCGGAGAAACGGGTGCAGGTAAATCAATTCTATTGGGTGCGCTTGGACTGGTTTTAGGAAAAAGGGCTGATACGTCCACGTTGAAAGATGCCAATAAAAAATGTATCATTGAAGCCAAATTTCTTATTTCAAATTATCAATTGGAAGGGTTTTTTGAAGAAAATGATATTGATTTTGAAAACGAAACCATTATCAGAAGAGAAATTTCTCCAACAGGAAAATCAAGGGCTTTTATTAACGACACGCCAACAAATTTACAGGTTTTACAGGATTTAAGCGAAAAACTAATCGATGTACATTCCCAACATCAAACAATGCAATTGTCGGATGTGAATTTTCAATTTCAGATTATTGATGCGCTTGCAGGTAATGCCCCGAAAATTGATTCGTATAAAAGAGGGCTGAAATTGTTCAATCAATTGACCAAAGAGTTAAATGAACTCAAAAAAAATCAGGAAACCGCAACTCAAAATTATGAATACAACTTGCATTTATTTGATGAATTAAAAAAATCAAATTTACAGTCTGATGAGCAGGAAGTTATTGAACAATCGTTAGATAAATTAAACAATATTGAGGAAATAAAACTAAATTTATCTGAAGCTCAGGCACTTGCCTTAGCTGAAGAAACCGGTTTGCAGGCACTCCTAAACTCATTTGCGACAAATCTTAGTAAAATTGTATCCTATTCAAATGAATATAAAGATATTTATGATAGGGTTTTGAGCGTTAAAATTGAATTTGATGATATTGCGGGGGAAATTGAAAATTTCAATGAATATGTAGATTTTGATCCGTTGGAATTGCAAAAGCTGAATGACAGATTGCAATTAATTTACAATTTGCAAAAAAAACATTCGGTTACGACAATTGCTGAATTACTTCAAAAACAAGAAGAAATTTCTGTTAAAGTAGATGCCGTTGAAAATTCTTCCGCAGCTATTTCAGAAAAGGAAAAGGAGATTAACAGTGTTGCCGAAAAAATTGACAAGTTAGCAAAATCAATATTTCAGGAAAGAGAAAAAGCAATTCCAGTTCTTATTCAGAAATTGGAAGATATTTTGGGAAATTTAGGAATGGAGAATACACGTTTTAAATTGGTCATTTCCCATACAAAGCAGTATTTTCAAAACGGGAAGGATGAACTTCAACTCTTTATTTCCGCGAATAAAGGCGCTAACTTTGGAGAATTAAAGAAGATTGCTTCAGGAGGAGAATTATCAAGAATTATGTTGTCCGTTAAGGCCATTCTTTCTGAATATTTAAAATTACCAACCATCATTTTTGATGAAATTGACACTGGGGTTTCTGGTGATGTTTCTCAAAAAATGGCAGATATTATGCAGCAAATGAGTGTTAATATGCAAGTGATTACCATCACACATTTACCGCAAATTGCCGCGAAAGGAAAACAGCATTATAAAGTTTACAAAGAAGATATAGAAAATAATATAGTAACACGGTTAAAGGAACTGACTGAAATTGAAAGAATTGAGGAAATTGCAGAAATGTTAGGTGGGAAAGAAATTTCAAAAACTGCAATTGAACACGCAAAGCAGTTATTAAATTAAGAAATTGCTATATTTGCCAATAAAATTAAGAATAAATAATATAACCTAAATATGTACAACTTACTTAAAGGAAAAAAAGGAATTATTTTTGGAGCCTTAGATGAAAACTCTATTGCCTGGAAAGTTGCCGAAAGAGCACACGAAGAAGGTGCCACATTTGTATTGACAAATGCACCAGTTGCCATGCGTTTTGGAACCATCGATGAACTAGCGAAAAAAACTGGTTCCCAAGTAATTCCAGCCGATGCAACTTCAGTGAAAGACATTCAAAATTTAGTAGATAAGTCAATGGAAATTTTAGGCGGAAAAATTGATTTCGTTTTACATTCAATTGGAATGTCTGTAAATGTTCGCAAGGGAAATCATTATACAACTCAAAATTATGAATATACAAAAATAGGATGGGATGTTTCTGCGGTTTCATTTCACAAAGTGATGGGCGTATTGTATAAATCTAATGCCATGAATGAGTGGGGAAGTATTGTTGCTTTAACCTATATGGCAGCACAAAGAGTTTTTCCTGATTACAATGATATGGCCGATAATAAAGCATATTTAGAGTCTATTGCCCGCAGTTTTGGATATTTCTTTGGAAGAGATCACAAAGTTCGTGTAAATACAATTTCCCAATCTCCAACGTTAACCACTGCCGGTAAAGGAGTTAAAGGTATTGACGGGTTTTTAAATTATGCTGAAAAAATGTCACCTTTAGGAAATGCAACAGCTTTGGAATGTGCAGATTATACGCTTTCATTATTTTCAGATTTAACAAAAAAAGTAACCCTTCAAAATTTATTTCATGACGGTGGATTCTCCAATATGGGAATCAGTCAAGAAGTCATGGAGCTTTTTATGGATAAAGAATAATTAGCTAAAAATATTTAAAAGCACAAATTTTTAAATTTGTGTTTTTTTTTGTTTTAAAACTTATAAATTAGCATTTAACTTTAACTTTACCTTTTGAATCTTTCTTATTCTATCATCATTCCTGTTTACAACAGACCTCAAGAAATTGACGAGTTGTTGCAGAGTTTAGCGAAACAAAGCTTTGATAAGGATTTTGAAATACTGATTATAGAAGATGGATCTACCTTAAAATCTGATGAAATTGTTTCAAAATACACTGCGCTTTTAGACATAAAATATCATTTTAAAGAAAACAGTGGGGCAGGAGCAAGCAGAAATTTCGGAATGCTACTGGCAATAGGAAATTATTTTATCATTTTCGATTCGGATTGCATAATTCCTTCAAATTATTTATCGGAAGTTGATGAGGCATTAAGCCAGAATTATACAGATGCATATGGTGGTTCTGATGCTGCTCACGATTCATTTACAACAGTTCAAAAAGCAATAAATTACAGTATGACTTCCTTTTTGACTACCGGAGGAATCAGAGGAAGTAAAAAAGCAGTAGGGAAATTTCAACCTCGAAGTTTTAATTTTGGAATTTCAAAAAAGGCATTTGAGGTTACCCAAGGTTTTAGCACCATGAAAATTGGAGAAGATATTGATCTAACTTTTAGATTGTGGGAAAATAATTTTCGAACCCAATTTATTGAAAATGCCTTTGTATATCATAAAAGAAGGACTTCGTTGAAGCAGTTTTTTAGACAAACTTTTCTTTTTGGAAATGCACGGCCATTTTTAAATCATAAATATCCGGGAACAGCCAAAATCACTTATTGGTTTCCGATACTTTTCACGGTATTCTTTATAGCTTCTCTGTTATTTTTGCTATTGGGATTTAAGTTGCCTATATATTTATTTGTAATTTATTTTGTGGCACTATTTATAGATTCTTTCATTAAAAATAAAAAAATATCCGTAGCCACTTTAAGTGTTGTAACTACGTTAATACAATTTACCGGCTATGGGTTGGGTTTTTTAAAAGGATTGTTTACTGCTGATTAATCGGATTATTTAATTTGAATCGCTCGGAAATTATCGCCAGCTCGTCCTCATTTAAATTTGAAGTTTCTTTTAATTTGTAGGTAAACGCAGCTATTTCTTCAGGAGTTCCGGGACAACCAATATTATTTCCTTGTGTTTTTAAAACAAACTTATTCTCAACCATTTTGGAATCGGCCAATAAATTTGCATCACCATCAAAAATCAACAAATAAGGTATTCCTTGTTTTTCGCCGCCATATTTATTTAATAATGCTTCAGCTCCATCGTTTTCTAAATGTTTTTTGCTGGCTGATTCTAAAACGACCAAATGCGCAATCACATAGTTTTTGTCGAATAAATCTTTTGTTTTAGCATCAGTCATGGATGCATCCATTTTTTTACACCATCCACACCATGATGCGTGAAACATAATAATAACATTTTTATTTTCTGTTTTGGCTTGTTCTAATGCAGTATTTAAAATTTCGTCTGCACTTTTTGGATTGTTTTGCGCCGAAGCAAAATTAAAAAATAGAATTGTTAGGGTTACTGAAAAAAGTATTTTTGAATTCATTTGGTTTTTTGGAATTAATTTCGCTGTTTTAATGGAATAATTTCGAAAAAAAAACACCAAACAATAGCCTCAATTTTGCGGCTATTGTTTAGTAGAATATATTATAAAACAAAGGTTGTGTCTTATTCGACCTTATCTTTTCCTTTTGTTATTTTTATGGTAAGTTCGTTTTTGTCTTTATCCAAATCCATAAAAATTGAATCTCCTTCTTTTAATTTTGAAGTCACAATTTCTTCAGCCAAAGCATCTTCCACATATTTTTGAATTGCACGTTTTAATGGTCTGGCACCATATTGTTTGTCAAAACCTTTTTCGGCAATATAATCTTTGGCTTTTTTGGTCAAAATCAATTTATAGCCTAAATCGTCAATACGTTTTGATAATTTACTTAATTCAATATCAATAATTAAGTGAATATCTTCAATTTCTAAAGGATTGAATATGACCACATCATCAATTCTGTTTAAAAATTCAGGCGCAAATGATTTTTTTAAGGCGTTTTCAATAACGCTTTTTGCATTTGAATCAGCCTGAGAAGTTTTGGAGGCTGTACCAAATCCAACACCGGCACCAAAATCCTTCAATTGGCGAGAACCAATATTGGAAGTCATAATAAGTATGGTATTTCTAAAATCAATTCTTCTTCCCAAACTATCGGTAATATGACCTTCATCCAATATTTGTAATAACATATTAAAGACATCGGGATGTGCTTTTTCAATTTCATCAAAAAGCACAACGGCATAAGGTTTGCGTCTAATTTTTTCGGTAAGTTGTCCGCCTTCTTCATAACCCACATAACCAGGAGGTGCACCAATTAATCGAGATACAGCAAATTTTTCCATGTATTCGCTCATATCAATTCTAACCAATGCTTCTTCACTGTCAAATAATTCCATTGCCAGAACTTTGGCGAGTTGCGTTTTACCAACTCCGGTTTGTCCTAAAAATATAAATGAACCGATTGGCTTGTTTGGATCTTTAAGTCCAACACGATTACGTTGAATGGCCTTCACCACTTTGCTGACAGCTTCGTCTTGCCCAATAACTTTCCCTTTGATTAAATTTGGCAAATCGTTTAAACGTTTGCTCTCTGCTTCGGCAACCCTGTTTACAGGAATGCCCGTCATCATAGAAACCACTTCGGCAACATTATCTTCGGTAACGATTTCACGATTTAATTTTGAAGTTTCTTCCCACTTTTTTTGTTCAGTGACCAACATGCTTTCAATGCGTTTTTCATCATCGCGCAAGCGTGCTGCTTCTTCATATTTTTGGCCGTTTACGGCTGCGGTTTTGTCTTCTCTGACCTTTTCCAATTGCTCTTCCAATTGTAAAACTTCTTTTGGTACCACAATATTTGTAATGTGAATTCTTGAACCTGATTCATCTAAAGCGTCAATTGCTTTGTCCGGCAAAAAGCGATCTGTCATATACCTGTTAGTCAACGTTACGCAAGCTTTTATTGCCTCATCAGTGTAAACAACATTATGATGGTCTTCGTATTTGTCTTTTATATTTTGCAAAATTTGAATCGTTTCTTCAACAGAAGTCGGTTCAACCATAACCTTTTGAAATCGGCGTTCCAAGGCGCCGTCTTTTTCAATATTTGTTCTAAATTCATCTAAAGTTGTAGCTCCGATACATTGAATTTCACCACGAGCCAAAGCGGGTTTTAGCATATTGGAAGCATCTAAAGAGCCTGTTGCGCCTCCAGCGCCAACAATGGTGTGAATTTCATCGATAAACAAAATGATATCATCATTTTTTTCCAATTCATTTACCAAAGCTTTCATACGCTCTTCGAACTGTCCTCTATATTTTGTGCCAGCAACCAAGCTTGCCAAATCCAAAGAAACAACACGTTTGTTAAATAAAATACGTGAAACTTTACGCTGAATTATGCGCAAGGCCAATCCTTCAGCAATAGCTGATTTACCAACTCCGGGTTCGCCAATTAAAATTGGATTGTTCTTTTTTCTTCGGCTTAAAATTTGAGAAACCCTTTCAATTTCTTTTTGACGTCCAACTACAGGATCTAAATTTCCTTCTTCAGCCAAACGTGTTAAATCACGCCCAAAATTATCTAAAACAGGTGTTTTTGTTTTTTTAAGTGGTGTTTTTTCGCCTCTAGATTGTTCGAAAGGATTTGATTTAGAGGTATCAAAATCGTCATCGGAAGAATTTTCTGCTTTAGGTAAATCTATTTCTTCGTCAAAGAATAATTGTTTAAAAACGGTTTTAACATCCTCATAACTCACGTCAAAATGTTGTAATAATTTTGTTGTTGGGTCATTTTCATTGCGTAAAATGCACAACAGCAAATGTGCCGTATTTACAGAATCGCTTTGATATAATTTGGCTTCCAAAAAAGTCGTTTTTAACGCTTTTTCAGCTTGTTTTGTCAGATGTAAACTTTTCTTTTCGTCGGTATCTTTTAGCGCATTTATAGGATTTAATCCTTCAATTTTTTTGCGCAAATGATCAAGGTTTATTTCCAAGGAATTTAAAATTTCTATTGCTTTTCCATCTCCTTTTCGCAATAATCCTAAAACGAGGTGTTCAGTACCAATAAAATCATGGCCCAAACGTAAAGCTTCTTCTTTACTGTAGGCAATTACATCTTTAACTTTTGGTGAAAAATTATCGTCCATTATCTTATGTTTATATTGTAAATTTAACTGATTTTTTTCTTTTTTATGCACAAAAAACGAACCACTTTCGCATATTTTTTTTAATTTATCCTGAATAGCGCCTAAAAACTACTGAAAACCAGTGTGTTAATGCGGGTTTGCGCAAACTTCTTATTGTTAATAAAAAGAAGAAAAACAACACGACAAATTGGCTTTAAAAAAGTGAAAAATTGTATATTGCTTTGTTAAAAATTGACACAAAATTAAATAAAAATTTATGGCGGACGGAGAAAAAATTATACCAATTAATATTGACGATGAAATGAAATCTGCTTACATTGATTATTCAATGTCAGTAATAGTTTCAAGAGCATTACCTGATGTGCGAGATGGATTAAAACCCGTACACAGAAGGGTGCTTTTTGGTATGCATGAATTAGGAATTAAAGCGACAGGATCTTATAAAAAATCAGCAAGAATAGTTGGGGAAGTTTTAGGTAAGTATCACCCTCATGGTGACACTTCCGTTTATGATGCCATGGTTCGTATGGCGCAACAATGGAGTATGCGTTATATGATGGTCGACGGTCAGGGAAACTTTGGATCTGTGGATGGAGATAGCCCTGCTGCAATGAGGTATACTGAAGTACGAATGCAAAAAATTTCGGAAGAAATGCTTGCTGATATTGAAAAGGATACTGTAGATCACAGACTTAACTTTGATGATACTTTAAATGAACCAACTGTTTTACCTACAAGAATTCCAACTTTATTGGTGAACGGCGCTTCAGGTATAGCTGTTGGGATGGCTACGAATATGGCTCCTCATAATTTAACGGAAGTCATAAATGGTACTTTGGCTTATATTGAAAACAATGATATTGAGATTTCCGGGTTGATGCAATATATTAAAGCTCCAGATTTTCCAACCGGAGGTATCATTTATGGATATGAAGGCGTAAAAGATGCTTTTGAAACAGGAAGAGGAAGGATCGTAATGCGCGCAAAAGCAATTATAGAAGAAGTTAATGGTCGTGAGAGTATTATCGTTTCTGAAATTCCATATCAGGTGAATAAAGCAGAAATGATTAAGAAAACTGCTGAATTGGTCAATGATAAAAAACTGGAAGGAATTGCCAATATTCGTGATGAATCTGACAGAAATGGAATGCGAATCGTATACGTTTTAAAACGTGATGCCATTCCAAACATTGTTTTAAATAATTTATTTAAATACACTGCGCTTCAAACATCATTTAGCGTAAATAACATTGCCTTGGTAAAAGGACGTCCGGAACAACTAAACTTAAAACAATTAATTCATTATTTTGTTGAACACCGACACGAAGTTGTTGTACGCAGAACAGAATTTGAACTTAAAAAAGCGGAAGCCAGAGCGCATATTTTAGAAGGATTAATTATTGCGAGTGACAATATTGATGAAGTTATCAAAATAATCAGGGCTTCCTCAAATGCTGATTTAGCAAGAGAAAGTTTGATGGCACGTTTTGAATTGTCCGAAATTCAGGCGAGAGCCATTGTTGAAATGAGATTGCGCCAATTAACGGGTCTTGAACAAAATAAACTTCGTACTGAATATGATGAGATTATTAAATTAATAGCCGATTTAAAAGATATTTTGGCGAGTGAGGAAAGACGTTACGAAATTATTAAAAATGAATTGATAGCCATAAGAGATAAATATGGAGATGAGCGCAGATCTGTAATAGAATATGCAGGTGGAGATTTATCTATTGAAGATATGATTCCTAATTCAAATGTAGTGATAACAATTTCCCATGCCGGTTATGTTAAACGTACGAATTTGGATGAATATAAAGTTCAAAATAGAGGAGGACGCGGACAAAAAGGCGTAGCAACAAGAACTGAAGATTTCCTCGAACATTTATTTATAGGTACCAACCATCAATATATGTTATTCTTCACCCAAAAAGGAAAAGTATTTTGGATGCGCGTTTATGAAATTCCTGAAGGAGGGAAAACTTCAAAAGGCAGGGCTATCCAGAATTTGATAAATATTGAACAAGATGATACCGTTAAAGCATTTCTTGTTACGGAAGATTTAAAAATGGAAGAATACGTAAATAACCATTACGTCATCATGGCAACTAAAAAAGGCCAGGTTAAAAAAACATCTTTAGAACAATATTCTAGACCAAGAGCAAACGGTATTAACGCTATAACCATAAGAGAAGGCGATGAACTTTTAGAAGCCAAATTGACCACAGGTGACAGTCAGGTTATGTTAGGTTTAAAATCGGGTAAAGCGATTCGTTTTGAGGAAAGCAAAACACGGCCAATGGGCAGAAATGCTTCTGGTGTGAGAGGAATTACATTGGCCAATAAAAATGATGAAGTTATAGGGATGATTGCTGTTAACGGCATAGATAGTGACATTTTGGTGGTTTCAGAAAATGGTTATGGTAAGCGTTCAAAATTAGAGGATTATAGAATAACAAACCGAGGCGGTAAAGGGGTTAAAACCATTAATATTACCGAAAAAACAGGCAGTTTAGTGGCAATAAAGGATGTGAAAGATGATGATGATTTAATGATTATCAATAAATCCGGAATTACAATCAGATTGGCTGTAGGTGACTTGAGAGTAATGGGTAGGGCAACTCAAGGAGTTAAACTTATCAATATAAAAGACAACGATTCCATTGCGGCAGTTGCAAAAGTGATGCATGAAGAAGATGAAGAAGAAGTTGTTGATCTTATTGATGAGAATGACATCGAAACTGAAAATGGCACGGAAATTGAAAACAACAATGAAGATAATTTAAATCAAGAATAAATCAGAAAAAATAAATCAGAAAAAATGAGAAAACAATTAATAATTCTGTCAGCTTTTTTTATTAGTATGACAGTATTCGCGCAAAAAAACGAACTAAAAACCGCTGAAAAAGCCATTAAATCAAATGATTTTGCAACAGCAATACAAGCAATAAACCAAGCGGAGGGTTTAATTGCCAATGCCGACGAAAAAACAAAAGCTAATTTTTATTATTTAAAAGGTATTGCACTTTATCAAAATGCATCGCCCCTTGCTGATATTGATAAAGTTGGAGCTGCATTTAATCAGTTAATTAGTTATGAAAAAGAAATTGGCAAAGCGAAGTATACAAATGAAATTGGTGAATTGCTTAATAAATTGATTGTTACTGTTGCCGAAAATGCTTCTAATGATTATAGTAAAGCAATTGAAACTAAAGAAGATAAAGATTATCTTAATGCCGCTAAAAAATTTCAACAAGTGTATACATTAAGTCCAAGAGATACTTCTTATTTGGACAATGCAGCATTGATTTACTATTTTGGTAAAGATTATGATAAATCTATTAAGTTATATGAAAAATTGTTGGATTTAAATTACACAGGAATTACAACAGTTTATGTTGCTACAGACAAAGAAACTAAAGAAGACGTTGTTTTTAGCGATGCTAAAAGTATGAACTTGCAAGTTAAAATAGGGTTGGCTGAAAACCCTAGAGAAGAGAAAAAAGAATCAAGACGTGAAATAATCTTCAAAAATTTAGCTCAAAATTATGCCGATAAAGGAAATAATGAAAAAGCTTTAGAGGTCATTACAAAAGGAAGAGCAGAATTTCCAAGCAGTTACTCTTTGTTGATTGACGAAGCCAATATTTACTATAAATCTGGTGACAATGCTAAATTTAAAGAACGTTTAGAAGATGCTATTCGATTAAATCCTACCGAACCAACCTTATATTATAATGTTGGAGTTATGAATATGGATCAACAAAATATCGATGAAGCTATTAAAAATTTCAAAAAAGCGATTGAATTGAAACCTGATTATGCCGATGCTTACAATAATATTGGTGCTGCAATTATTGAAAAAACAAAACCAATTATTGAAGAGATGAATAAAAGTTTATCAGACTTTAAAAAATACGATAAATTACAGGCGCAACAATTTGAAATTTATAAAGAAGCATTGCCTTATTACGAAAAAGCATTTTCATTTAATAAAACAAACATTAGTACTATGCAAACATTAATGGGTTTGTATGAAAATTTGGAAATGACTGATAAGCTTAATGAAGTTAGAGCAGTTTATGATGAACTAAAACAATAATTATTTTAAATAATTCTAAAAAGAAAGCTTTCTGAAAATCAGGAAGCTTTTTTTATATAATCTTTTTAATGACTCTTAACTTGTGTGTATGCCTTTGTGTATCAACATTAAAAATACCGCTGTGGTCAATTCGGTCAATTCTAATTTTTCCGTGGGCATGAATAATATAATTATCTTTCATGATAATTCCAACGTGGACAATAACACCTTCTTCATTGTCAAAAAAAGCCAAATCACCAGGCTCACTTTCTTCAATAAAACTTAAAACTTCGCCCTGAGTAGCCTGTTGACCTGCGTCACGCAATAATTTATAGCCGCAAAGCTTATATACCATCTGCGTAAAACCAGAACAATCTATCCCAAAAGGGGTTTTCCCTCCCCATAAATACGGCGCATTTAAAAATTTAACAGACATTTCAATCAGTGCTTCCTTGGGTAGCTTTTCAGAAAAAACCTGACCTTCATAACGGTAATTTATAAGACCTAACTTTAAGGTGCTTTCATGATAAAAAGGCAGTGATGCGCCAATGGTAATGGTAAAAAAAGACTCCTTAACATCGGTTACGAAATCAATTAATTCGCCAGCCAAAGCCATGTTTGACTGTTCAATTTCGAAAAAATTTTGTTCTGAAAGCTTAAGGTATTGGTTGGTGTCAACCCATCCTTCATAATTGTCAAATGCAATACTAATTTTGCTCCATTTTTTATGAATTTCCAGCACTTTAAAATGCTCCCCAAACAGCACCTGTGAAACCATTTCACTTTTGTCGCTTGGTTCAATTCTAAGAGGAACAATACTTAAATTACAAATTCCGTAATCCATACAATAAGTTTACAGGCGTTCAATAATAACAGCACTTGCGCCACCGCCACCATTACATATTGCTGCTGCTCCATATTTCGCCTTATTTTGTTCAAGTATAGAAGCTAATGTGATTACAATTCTGGCGCCAGACATACCAAGTGGATGTCCTAAAGAAACGGCACCTCCATTCACATTCACTTTTGAAGCGTCTATGCCTAAAATTTTAATATTGGCCAATCCAACCACTGAAAAAGCTTCATTAAACTCAAAATAATCAATGTCATCTATTTTTAAACCAGCCTTGGCCAATGCTTTTGGAATAGCCTTCGCTGGGGCTGTAGTGAACCATTCTGGTTCATGAGCAGCATCGGCATAACCAATTATTTTAGCAATGGGTTTAAGATTTAATTCTTTGGCTTTGTCTGCACTCATAATTACCAAAGCTGCGGCACCATCATTTATTGTTGAAGCATTTGCGGCAGTTACGGTTCCATCTTTACTGAACACAGGACGCAAGGTTGGAATTTTTTCCAAATTCACATTTTTATACTCTTCATCTTCAGAAAAAATGATAGGATCTCCTTTTCTTTGAGGAATTTCAACAGGAACAACTTCATTTGAAAACTTTCCTTTTGCCCAAGCATCTGCAGATTTTTTATAGGATTCTATAGCAAAATTATCTTGATCTTGTCTCGTGAATTTATATTCATCAGCACATAAATCACCACAGGTTCCCATATGTTTTTGGTCATAAACATTTATTAAACCATCAACTAAAAGTCCGTCAGCTAAGGTAATGTTGCCAAGTTTAGTCGATTTTCTTCCTTCCAGATAATGTGGAATTTTACTCATATTTTCCATACCGCCTGCAACAATAATTTCAGCGTCACCAGTTTTAATGGATTGCGCAGCAAACATAATTGCCTTCATACCCGAAGCGCAAACTTTATTAACAGTGGTACAAGGAACGGTATTTGGAATTCCCGCAAAAAGGGCAGCTTGTCTGGCAGGTGCCTGACCTAATCCGGCTGAAACTACATTTCCCATAAAAACTTCATCAACAAGTTTTGGGTCTAATTTTATTTTATTTAAAGCGCCCCTGATAGCAATTTCTCCTAATTTTGGGGCTGGAATATTAGATAAACTACCTAATAAACTTCCTATTGGTGTTCGGGCAACAGATACAATTACAACTTCTTTCATTTTGTTTATATTCAAAAATTCTATTGCGAAATTAAGCAATTTTATACAATTTTTTAGTTTTTAGAGGATGGTTTATTTGGTTTTATGTTATAGCTGATTAAAAATACTGTTTTTTCTTTTGAGTGACTAATTTAAAATAATTGTTCCGTAATTAGGCTTGTATTTTAAAAATAACGTCGGCCATAAATGCAGTTAACATAATAATTGCTATTTTTGGAGGGCAAATAAAGACTTAGTGAAAAAAATTATAAACAAATTACTTGTAAACCACTCCTTAATATATAAACTATTCTTATACCTTTTAACTATAATTTTAGTTGTTTATTTATTCCCAAAAGGTGGGCAATTTAAGTATGAATTTCAAAAAGGTAAACCTTGGCAATATGAAAATTATTATGCGCCATTTGATTTTTCCATTAAAAAATCTAACAAGGAAATTGAGGCAGAAAAGCTACAAATTAAGGAAACGTCAAAACAATTTTTCGAGTATAATGATGAGGTTGTTTTGAATGTTAAGAAGAATACTTCGGAAAGGTTTTTAGAATACCTGTCAACAACTAAATTATCTGAACAAAATAGAAACAAACTTATCCAAAAAGTGGATGAAATTTTAAGTGATATTTATGAGTATGGCTATTTGGATCCGTTAAGCGAGGAAAAAATTGACAAAGTTGGAATAACATTAAGAAGAGGAAATGAAATTAAGGACATTCAACCAAACAAACTTTTTATATCATCTCAGATTTCAGAATTTATAAACAGTAAATTTGAAAATCAGCCTTTATCGAGAGAAGAGAAAAGCGTTTTATCAATTATTTCAAGCGAATTAAGGCCTAATGTAATCTTTGATGAAAATTTTACCCAAAAAGCATATGAAGAAAATTTAAGTCATATTTCCTATACAAAGGGATTGGTTGCAGAAAAAGAACGCATTGTATTCAAAGGGGATATTGTTGAAGGAGAAAAGCTCGTAAAATTGAACTCACTTAAGATGGAATTTGATTCGCAAGTGTGGAGCAAATCTAATTCCAATTGGATTGTATTAGGGTATTCGTTATTGGTGGCGTTGTCATTTTTAATGTTGTTGCTTTTTTTAAGAAAATATAGGTTGGACATTTTTGACAACAACAACAAAGTGACATTCATCTTTTTTAACATGGTGCTGGTAATCCTGTTAATTACAGTTATTGTTAAATATGACGCTAAATTTATTTATGCGGCACCCATTGTTATATTGCCACTGGTGTTAAAAGCTTTTTTTGATTCAAGATTGGGTTTGTTTGCCCACACGTTAACCGTATTGCTGCTTGGTTTTATAGTACCCAACAGTTTTGAATTTGTTTTCTTACAGATTATTGCGGGGATAGTGACCATTTTAACCATTTCAGAGCTGTACAAAAGGGCAAATTTATTTATTTCTGTCTTACAAATTACGGTTGTATATTTTGTGGCCTATTTTGCTTTTTCCGTGATTCAGGAAGGGAACGCCCTAAATATAAATTTGGAAAAACTGGCTTATTTTGCGATGAATGGGGCGGCAACTTTATTTGTTTTACCATTAATTTATATATTTGAAAAACTTTTTGGTTTGGTTTCTGATGAATCTTTAAAAGAATTGTCGAACACCAATTCTAAATTATTGCGCGAATTGGCCGAAAAAGCTCCCGGAACATTTCAACATTCTTTACAAGTTGCCAATTTAGCCGAAGCTTGTGCCAATGAAATTCATGCAAACTCAATGTTGGTGCGCACCGGAGCATTGTATCATGATATTGGTAAAATTGTAAATCCTATGTATTTTACGGAAAATCAGGCAACCAATGTGAATCCGCATAATGAACTTACGCCAACCGATAGTGCTAAAATTATTATTGATCATATCATTAATGGTGTGGAAATGGCAAAAAAGAATCGTATTCCTGATAGAATTATTGATTTTATAAGAACGCATCACGGAACTACGCTGGTTTATTATTTTTTTAAAAAAGAAGAAATGAGTGGAAATGTTTTTGCTGAAAGTAATTTTCATTACCCGGGTCCAATTCCGTTTTCAAAAGAAACCGCTATTTTAATGATGTGTGATTCTGTTGAAGCCGCATCAAAAAGCATTAAAGAACCATCAGCCAAGGCTTTTGATGATTTGGTTGAAAAAATTGTAAATAAACAAATGGATGATGGGCAATTTATGAATGCGGATATTACTTTTAAAGAGCTGGAAACCATTAAAAAGGTGTTAAAGAAGAAGTTAAAGAATATTTATCATTTAAGAATTGAATATCCTGAATAAATATGTTCAAGTTTTCATTAAAAAAAGCAAATAAATGTTGTGTGAATGCATTTGTAATGCTACATTTGCACTCGCAAAAATAAGTTCATAAAGCAAATATTAGGAGAGGTGCCGGAGTGGTAACGGAGCAGATTGCTAATCTGTCGACGGGTAACTGTCGCCAGGGTTCGAGTCCCTGTCTCTCCGCTTTTTTATTTTTCGGGGTGTAGCGTAGCCCGGTTATCGCGCCTGCTTTGGGAGCAGGAGGTCGCAGGTTCGAATCCTGCCACCCCGACAAACAATTCTTATTTATTTAAGAATCAGGTTAATTATTAATCCAATGGTCGCATAGCTCAGCTGGATAGAGCACCTGCCTTCTAAGCAGGCGGTCGAAGGTTCGAATCCTTCTGCGATCACAACACAACCCACTGATTTTCAGTGGGTTGTGTTGTTTTTAAACGTTTCTATCTTGGTTGTAAAAACTTATTTGCACAAAATTTGCACAAAATCTCAAATTTTTATAGACACTTATATTATAGTTTTTTTATAATATTTTTCCTTCTAATATTTGACAAATGTTTTGGGATACTTCAAGTCCTGTATAGACCGTAAAAGGCATCTTAATTGAGATGGTATTTCTTAAGAAGAGCTGTAAATCAAGGTAGAGAGAAATAAAACAATCAACGTTACAATTTACTGTACATAATTTATTTTTAAGGTTTTCAAAATGTTTTTGAATATGGCATCAGGGAGTTTCTTCATTCGAAAAAAAATCATTAAATGAAATTTTAATTCTTAAACACAAGTGAAAAAGTAGTAAATAAACCAGCTTCTGAGTTTACCAATAAATTCCCTCCGTGTTTTTTTAGAATGTTTTTTGAAAGACTTAATCCGATGCCTGAACCATTCTTTTTGGTGGTGTAAAATGGAATAAATATCTGATTCATAATTTTTTCTTCAATACCCATTCCATTGTCGGTAATAACAATTATTGTTTTATTAGATTCAATGTTACAGCTTATTTTGATTGTTGGGTTTTTTCTTCCTTCTAACGCGTGAATACTGTTGTTGATAAGATTGATTAATACTTGTTCAATCAGTTTGCTATCAGCATTAATAGATGCATTTGGCGGAATAGGTGAAATCTTTAAGTCAACCTGAGCAGCTTCTATTACTGGGGACATAAGTGACTTTATACTTGTTAAAAATTGTTTTACGTTAATCTTGGTTAGTTGCGGAACTGGAACATTAGAGATTTTTCTATAATCTTTTACAAAAACCAACAGGCCCTCTGAACGTTTTTTGATAGTTGAAGCGGCTGTATTGATGTCTTCAATATCATCTTTCTCCAACTCATTAAAATTTAGAATTTCACCTTGTTCATTTTCTGTAAGAGATTTTATGGTGGAAGCTAAAGAACTTACCGGGGTAAAGGAATTGAGCATTTCATGAGCTAAAATTTTAATTACATTATGCCAGGCTTCAATTTCTTTCTGCTCAATTTCAGATCTTATATCTTGAAAAGTAATAATAAGGTAAGGGGTGTTCAATAATTGTATTTCAATAACTTCTAGGGACAACTGTTTCCGTTCAACTTCATCTTCTAAATCAACCAAAATCTTTCCGCCATTCGCTATTTTTTTTAATTCTATAACCAGCCAAGGTACACTTTTAGCCAATCGATGCCAGTACTTATGTTCTGGCTGTTTAAGAATATCACATGCGGCCTTATTCAAAAATGGAATTTCTGCATCAGCGTGTTCATTAAATAAGTCTTCTTTTTTGATAGAGACAATTCCTAAATTGACATGCTCTAAAATATATTTAAAATAGGTATACTGTGCTTCTTTTTCTATTTTATTCCTTTCAAATTTTTTTATGATTAAATTAAAATCATCATAAACCTTCACAAAGGAATCACCCTTTTTAGATGGGGAAAAGTATACGGAGTAATCTTCGTTTTTTAAAGCGTCCAAAAATTTGACGAGAGCGTAATTGGTAATATTGACATATCGAATTAAAGAAAACACTTGAATTATAACCAGAACACCAATTCCCGCAGTACTAAACCAAAGATTTTTAAGTATAAAAAAAGAAAATAATACACAAAATAATAGAATACTAAAAATTCGTAATGCAACTTGTATGGTAAATCTCTTAATCAAAATGGTTGGATTATAAGTTAAACTTTTCTAAACGCCTGTATAATGCAGCTCTGGTTAGTCCCAATTCTTTGGCAGCTTTGGAAATGTTGCCTTCATGTTTTTCCACAGCTTTCTGAACCAATAATTTCTCTATGTTTTGTAAATTGAAATCATTATATTCTGGGTTGCTATTCGCAGCTGTAATAGGTAAAGCAGTTAAGTTGAAATCAGAAGCTCTTATTTCCTGACCGTCAGACATAATTACCCCTCTTTCAATTGTATGTTGAATTTCCCGAACATTACCAGGCCAGTGATGAGACTGGAGTACTTTAATAGCATGATCATTAATCTTTAAATGTGACTTATGGTATTTTCGCTTATAGGAATTTAAGTAATAAGCAACAAAATCGGCAATGTCTTCAGGTCTTTTTCTGAGTGGAGGGATTTCAATTTCAACAGTATTAATTCTGAACAAAAGATCTTGTCTAAATTTTCCTTCTATTACCCATTGATTTAATGGAGCATTGGTGGCAAATAACAATCGAGCATTAAAGGGGCGTTCAATGCCTTCTCCAAGTCGTGATACTTTTCTGTCTTGAAGCACAGTTAATAATTTAGATTGCAAATTATATGGTAAATTTCCAATTTCATCAAGAAATAAAGTACCGTCTTCTGCCATTTCAAACCTTCCTGGTTTGTCTTCTCTTGCATCTGTAAAAGCACCTTTTTTATGTCCAAAAAGTTCACTTTCAAACAAATTTTCAGAAAGGGATCCAAGGTCTACATGAATGAAAGGCCCATTCTTTTGATTTGATTGTTTATAAATTTCTCTGGCTATATGTTGTTTTCCCGTTCCATTTTCGCCTAATATAAGGATACAGGCATCAGTAGGGCTTACCTTTTCAATAATCTCCATGACCTGTTGCATGGCATCCGATTTTCCAATGATTGCTCCAAATTTTTGGTCAATATTTTTCACTAAGGCTTCATTGGCCGATTTTAGAATTGAAATTTTATGATTCGATTTGCTCAATTCCAGACCAGCATGAATAGTAGCTAAAAATTTTTCGTTGGACCATGGTTTCAAAATAAAATCAAAGGCACCTTTTTTAATGGCTTCAACGGCCAATTCAACTTCACCATAAGCAGTCATTAAAATGACAATCATTTTCGGATTAATATCCAATACATGCTTTAACCAGTACATTCCTTCTTTTCCATCATTGAAACCTATCCGGTAATTCATATCTAAGACAACAATGTCAATAGCTTCTGTTGACAGGAGCTGATTGATTTCTTTAGGATTGGTACGGGTAATAATATTTGTATACTGTTTTTTCAATAAGAGCTTGGCAGATAACAAAACATCCTCATCATCATCTATAATCAATATATTCGCTTGCGTTTTTGACATTTTAAAAAAAGTTTAAAATTTTTACTAAAGTACAAAATGTTCATTTATGAACAATGGAACGTCCGAAAATGAACACTCTGTTTTTTGGTTAAAAATGTAATAATCTGAAAATCAATATTATAATATCGATTATTTTTGTGGCACAAGCATTGAACAGACTAAGTTGAAAGAAATAAACCATTAAAATATACTATTATGAAAACAGCTATTAATACACCAACAGACGAAAGAAAGCTTGCACTTTATTTAAACTTTAAAAACAGTAAAAGAATTCAATGGTCAGGTCATAGACGATTTACTTTTTAATTTTAAACATAAAATACATACTATTATGATTACAATACTTATCACAATTACACTTTATATTTTAACTATTATTCAGAATTGTCTCTAGTAACGATTAACTAAAACAAAAATTAACAACAATAAATTTAAATTTTTGAAATGAAACAAATGGGAATGGACAGAAAGATTGATAAAAAGAAATGGAGTCAAAAAAAATTATATTATATCGTAGGATCAGTCTTATTAATTTTATTGCTTTTTTTGGGTTTCAAGTCATTTAATAGAAAAATTTATAAAGTTGATGGATCTAAGATTTCTGTGAAAGAAGTTATTGAAGGTAATTTTCAGGATATGATTTTAATAGATGGAGATATAGAACCAATTAATTTGGTTTTGGTAAATACGCTTGAAGGAGGAACGGTTGAAGAAATATTTATTGAAGATGGGGTGATGGTTGAAAAAGGAACGCCATTAGTTCGCTTAAGTAATCCATCAGTAACGCTGGGATATATGAATCAGGAAACAGCCATTATGGAGCAAATTAATAACCTAAGAAATTTAAGATTATCATTGGATAAGGAACAAATTAATCTTGCTGAAACACTTATTGATAGTGAGAATAAGCTGGCTGAAGTAGGGAGGTCTTATAAAGTAGATTCTGTTCTTTTTTCAAAGGATGTTATTGCCAAAAATGATTTTGTTGATATGAGAGAAACTTACAAATATCAACAAAAGAAACGCGATTTTATGAATGAAAATATTGAAAAGAACAGGCGTGATAACAAAGATCAAATTAAACAGATTAACCAGTCTATAGTTATGATGCAACGTAATTTAGAATTGATTCATGAAAATATTGAAAAAATGTTAGTACGCGCTCCCGTTACAGGAATGTTGTCTTCATTTGATCCGGTTATAGGTGAATCCTATATAAGAAATCAAACAGTTGCAAAGATTGATGTACAAGCCGGTTTTAAAATTAAGGGTCAAGCGGATGAGTACTATTTAAGTTCAGTAAAACCAGGACAATTGGCACGTTTTTCTTTCGATGGAAATATAATAGAATTAAAAATTAAAAAGGTATTGCCAGAAGTAGTGAATAGGAGATTTGAAGTTGAATTAATATTTGTTAATGAAGCTCCAAAAGCAATTACTATTGGTCAATCCGTTCAGGTTCGTTTAGAACTTTCAAAAGCGCAAAAATCATTGATGATACCAAGAGGAAGTTATTTCCAATCATCAGGAGGACAATATGTGTTTGTTTTAGATGATGAAGGAGAAGCACATAAGCGAATTATAAAATTGGGCAGCCAAAATCCAAGTTACTATCAGGTATTGGAAGGTTTAAGCGCAGGTGATAAATTTATTTCCTCTTCTTATGAAGATTACAAAAATTATGAAACAATTAAAATAAAAAACTAAAAAATTAAAGTGATGATAAAATTAGAAAAACTCACAAAAGTATACAGAACTGAAGAGGTAGAATCAACGGCATTAAACGAAGTGTCATTTAAAATAGAAAAAGGAGAATTTGTATCTATAATGGGACCATCAGGCTGTGGAAAATCAACGCTGTTAAATATTTTAGGAATGCTTGATAAACCTGAAAGTGGCAGTTATGAATTTCTTGGAAATGAAGTAGGTCAATTAAACGAAAAGGGACGTTCTGAAGTTCGAAAAAAAAATATAGGATTTATATTTCAAAACTTTAATTTGATTGATGAACTAACGGTATTCGAGAATATAGAGTTGCCTTTAATTTACAATAAAATAGGTGTTTCTGAACGTAAAGAAAGAGTGAATGAATTAATTAAGAAAATTGGAATTGCCCATAGGGCATCGCATTTTCCGCAACAACTTTCAGGTGGGCAGCAACAAAGAGTTGCGGTTGCCAGAGCCTTAATTACAAAACCACCGTTAATTTTAGCTGATGAGCCAACGGGAAATTTAGATAGTTCTCATGGAAATGAAGTAATGGAACTACTATGCGAATTACATGAAGCTGGAACCACTATTGTAATGGTAACACACTCTTCTCATGATGCAAGTTATTCTCAAAGGATTATAAATTTATTAGATGGACAAGTAGTTTCTGAAAAGAAAAGTAAGGTAAGCCAGGCAGCAGTTTAATTTAAAACCAAAAAAATGTTTAAGAATTATTTAAAAGTAGCTTTTAGAAGCTTAAATAAAAACAGGGTGTATGCCTTTATTAATATTTTAGGCTTGGCATTGGGTTTAACTGTAAGCATACTGGTGTTTATGTTTGTAAAAGACGAAACCAGTTATGAAAAACATTGGGATGGTTACGAGCGTATTTATAGAACAGGAATAAAAGCGGATATGATGGGGCAAAAAATGGATGCTCCAGTATCGCCCAGTCCAATGGCAAACGCTTTTAGAACAGAATTTACAGATGTAGAAACTGCAACTAGAATCAGCCCTTTCAGACAAGAAATTTTAATGCGTCATGAACAAACGAAAGTATATATTCAACATGGCGTATCTGCAGATAGTACATTTTTTAAAGTATTTGATTATGAATTTATTCATGGGAATCCAAATACAGCTTTAAATGAAGACAATGCGGTAGTGTTAACAGAAGAATCAGCTCATAAATTGTTTGGAGATAAGAACCCTATGGGGGGAATTGTAAATTATGATAACCGAAGAGATTTAATAGTAAAAGGTATTGTAAAAGAGCCAAAAGGGCATGCGCATTTTCAATTTGATATGTTTATAGCTCAAAATCAAATTCAAAATGTATGGATGAGTAACAATTTTCATACTTATGTAAAATTAAAAGAAGGTGCAGATGTTGCTGATTTTGAAGTGGAATTGAAGGCGAATTTCATGAAAAAAATTGAACCTGATGTAGAACGATATTTAAAAATTACAGTGGAGGAATTTTTAAAGCAAGGCAATTCTTTTGAGTATCAACTACAACCATTAAAGGATATCCATTTATATTCACATAAAGATTGGGAAATTCAACAAAACGGAAATATTATCTATATCTATGTGTTTATTGGAATTGCATTGTTGGTGATATTAATAGCAGGAATCAATTTTATGAACCTATCAACTGCAAGATCTGGGAAAAGAGCAAAAGAAGTTGGTGTGCGTAAAGTAACAGGTGCTTCAAGAAAGATGCTAATTGTACAATTTTTAATAGAATCTATTATTCAAAGTTTTATAGCACTGTTCTTAGCCTTTATTTTAGTGGAATTATTTTTGCCGGGATTTAATAATGTTATGGAAACAAATCTTACTCTTTTTAATGATCACATTAATCAGACACTATTATTTTCTCTTTTGGTAACTTTATTATACGGCTTGTTTGCAGGAAGCTATCCAGCATTTTTCTTGTCGGCATTTCAACCTATAGCAGTTTTAAAAGGTGATCTTACTAAAACTAAAGGAGGTGCTTTATTGAGAAAAGGGTTGGTAATTATTCAATTTACAGCATCAACCATTTTAATTATTGGAATGATTATCATTTTTCAACAAATTTCCTATTTGCACAATAAGGATATTGGGTTTAAAGGAGATCAGGTATTAATAGTACCCATTCAAACGGATAAAATGACTGAGAATTTCAGGAATTATAATGATATTTTCCTTAAGAATAGTAATGTGTTAAGTGTTTCAAGAGCTTCATATTTTCCAGGGGATACACCTAATCAAAATATGTTTTCTTTTGAAGGAAGTGAAGAACAATTGCCATTATGGAATATGGAGGTTGATTATGAATTTTTTAAGACCTTAGATGTTCAAATGTTAGATGGAAGAGAATTTGATAGGGAAAAAGAGTCTGACTCTATACCTTATTTTATTCTTAATGAAACAGCTGTAAAAAACTTAAACATTGAAAATGCAATAGGAAGGCGTCTTGGCAGATTCGGAAATCAAAATGGAGATATGGAATATGGAACCGTTATTGGAATTGTAAAGGATTTTCATATTGAAGGTTTTAATCAGCCAATCAGACCGATGGTCCTATCTGTTAGTAATTATGTTTGGTTTGCTTCTTTCAAAATTGCTGCAAATGACATGAATGAAACTATAGCTTTTATTGAAAAGGAATGGAATAAATTGGAGCCATCACATCCATTTAGATATACATTCTTGGATCAAAAGTTTGGAGCTTTGCTGAGGCAACAAGAAAATTTTGGAACTATGTTTTTTTTCTTAACTATTTTAGCCATTATAATTTCAGCAATGGGCTTATATGGCTTGGCATCTTATACAGCGGAACAACGCACTAAAGAAATTGGAATACGCAAAGTATTGGGAGCTTCAGTAGGGCAAATTATGAATATGTTAACCAAAGATTTTATGAAGTTGGTGTTAATTTCAAATCTTTTTGCCTGGCCAATAACATATCTGTTAGCGAAAAACTGGTTATCTAATTTCTCCTATCAAATTGACATGCCACTATTACCATTTATTTTCGCCACATTATTAGCACTGTTAATTGCGCTAATCACGGTAAGTTCTCAAGCGTATCTGGCTGCAAATTCTGATCCTGTAAATGCATTAAAATATGAGTAATTGATTACTATATATTGAAGAAACCAATTAAATTAAAAAGGGGGGCTTTTGTTAAATCAAAAACTCCTTTTTAATTATGAATACAGGCTTGGTAACTTGGGTTAATTTATAGTTGAATGAAATAGGGGTATAACAAGTCTATACTTCAATGGGAAATTGCGGTGTAAAATTCGGTATAAAAACAGTTTATTAAAATTTAAGAAACTGAAAACAACACTTTAAAATATTAAAAATAGTTTCGTCCAAACCAGAAACTTTAATTGTGTTAATGTTAATTTGAAAAATATTGAAGTAAAGATTTGAATAAGTAATGATAAGGGAATGTAAATAATTTTTATAAAATACACGTAATCAATCACTTGTAGTTTTTACTATCTTCTAAGCAGGCGGTCGAAGGTTCAAATCCTTCTGCGATCACAAACAACCTCTTGATTTTCAAGGGGTTATTTTACACCTTCCTGTCTCTGCTATAATAATCCATTTGCATAATATTTGCATAATATTTAAAGGTTTAAATAGGATTTTGAATACTAGAGGATAAGCTTAATTAATTTTCAACAGATACAATAATTGGCAATAAAAGTTAGATTTAAATAATTGAAGGCTAATTATTATAGTGATTTTAACTTTCCCCCAGGAATCGGCCGGGGGGCTTATTTAAGGTATGCCCAGTCGGACGCATATTGAGAATATATTTTTTAAAATTTTATAAATCTCTTCAATATAACTCTAGGTAGTTTTCAAGTTTTTGCTGTTGCACATTGGTACTAAAATCGGTAGACCTACTAAAATGGCTTTTAAATAACTGTGAAATTGATATTCAAGCTGTTGAAATATGACCTATTATATGATATCTTCTAAGTAAGAATTCTTAGAGCTTAAGTAAGTACTGTCTTTATTAAAACCTACACGTACAACATAGCTATTATAGTTAAAATAAGGCCTTAAAAAACACATCTACCCCTTAACTAATATTATAACACCAACAAAACAGACGTACGGAATTTGTGGTAAAAAATCCTGAACAATTAAAATCTATGCAGTAATCAGGAAAAATAAAAATGGAAAACCGAAAGAAATCACAAATAATCTGAAATTGAAAATTCACTTTACAAACAA
>NZ_JBFFKM010000003.1:0-99924 GCF_041555395.1 Lutibacter sp.
ATTCCTCCGCCACCCGGATTGCCAATAGACGGCGGTATTTCTCTCTTGTTGATTGCAGGTGCGGCTTACGGCATTTATGCCATTAAGAAAAAAAATAATGTCGTTGTTAAAAGATTAAAAGGTTAAAGATGTTGTTTAACCGTTTAATTGTAGCCTTTTTCGCTTTTCGCTTTTGTCTTGCGGTCTTGCGGTCTTACCTTTAGCTTTTCGCTATTGCCTCTTGCCTTTTTCTTCTTATTGGGGGTTAGGGGGCTTTGGCTCATAAGTAAAAAGCCATTCCTTATCATCCCCATCGTTACTTTCTTTGATTAAATTAAACCCGTTTTTTTCATAAAAATATTTCAAGGGTTGTTCTTCAATGGTGAGCCAGTATTTTTGGTTTGGATCATGGTTTTTCAACAAAGTCAACCATCGTGATGCCAATTGCCGATTCCTATTGTGCTCGGGAACCCAAATAAAACCAATATACAAATAGCCTTCAGAAAATAAATGTTGAAGCGAATGCTCAAAGTCACTCATATCAGGAAGGCTTTTAGATAAAACGAGTCCGCCGGCAACCACTTCATGGCCTTCTTTTAGAATGTAAATTTTTGCAGAATCCTTGTAATTATCCCAATAGGGAACAATATGCACTTTCCAGTCATCGGGCAACATATTAAAAAACGCTTCCGGAGTATCGGTTGCATTGCTAAATTCTATATTCATGATTTTAAAAAGTTTTTAATTAATCAGTTTTGTAATAAGCAATCTATGTGCAGTAATCAATTTGCTGCCAATTTTAAACGAAAGGCTAGCGAGGTATTGCACAAATTTCTTTAGGATTGCTATTCACACATTGCGGTCTTTGCGTATTTTTTTAGCTGTCTTAGCGGTTAGTTTAATACCAATTGAATTTTTAAATGTTGAATTTTATATGACATTTGAATGTTGAATTGGTATAGGTTATTGAAATCCTATATTTCATAGTAACTTTTGGTTGCGAAAGCTCAAAGAACAACTATTATAAAAGCCCCCAGGACCATAGCTTGTCAGAATCTTCCAGCCAGCGGTCGCCAATATCGGTTCTGTAATAGCAGTTATTCACAATAAGATTGCCAATGCGGTTGTACATCGTTTTTTGGGCGTCTTTCATGGTTATTCCCGTTCCCGTAACCAGCAATGCAATACCTGTGTCGCCTGTAATGAGCCATTCCTCATGAATCTTTTTTAAATGCATGGGGTGAATGCCTTCTTTCATTTCCTTTTTGAAAATAACCACGGAATCTTTGGAAAACAGATTGAAGGTTTTTTTATCTTCATAGGGGAATGGAGGCACCACAACAAAAGCGCCTATTTGAAATCCTTTTTTTACATTAATGGTAAAACTTTCGCCTTTTGCTATTTTATAAAGCATATTTCCAAAAGGTTCGAGAATACCGGCACGTTGTATAAATATTTGGGGAAACCCAAAACGAGATGTAAATTCCAATGGGTAAATACCATTTCCGTTTACAATACAATTAATGTCAATATGCCCCCTAAAATTACTTTTGGCCAAAGTAGGCTCAAATTTCTTCAAAGTCGCTTCAAATATGGGGGAATGTTTCACCCAAAACATGCTGCTTCCCATTTCTCCGGTTGAAACCCCCAGTTCTTTTGGGAAAAGTTTCTTGTGTTCAAAAGTAACATTAAGCGGATAAATGAATGCGGTGCCATTAAAAAATGCGGATACTGAAATTTCAACGCCTTTAACCTTTCGTTGCAGTTGAAAAGTGCCAAAATCATTTCCCCATGATTTTTCATAAGCTTTTAAAACCCTCATAACGTCTAATCCTTCATCATCATTTCCTACAAAAAGCAGTTGTTTAAATTCTTGTGTTTCTCCGCTGGGTTTGATGACATAAGCATCCGGATTTTCCTGAACATATTTTATGGCATCCTGAAAATTCAAAAACTCTTTCCATGGCAAGGTCTTTACTTTATGTTTTTTAAGTTCGTCCTGCCCAAAATTACGGTCTAACTCTAAATTATCGGTATATTCTGAACCGCCAAATACCACCTTGCCGGCAGCCCGCAATTCTTTGCAAACTTTTCCATAGCCGGTATAGTCGAAAATAATGACATCAGCCCAATCCACATGTTTTTTCCAATCCAAAACTTTGGTTACAAAACCATAGCCTATTTCTCTGCAGGATTTCTCTTCAATATATAATTTTACGTCATTTCCCTCTAAAAGGGTGGCATAGGCAATATCCAAAGATTCACCCCAGCGTGAAATAAACAGGAAGTTTCTTTTAACAGTTGTTACTCCGTTTACTTTTAAATGGGATGCGCCTTCTTTCAACGGCTTAATTACTTTACTCATTTTTTAGGTAATTTTTTTTAATTTTTTTATCTGTGATTTTGAAGAATAATGTGATTAAAGCTTTTAAAAATTTAATTTCCCTGCACTAAATTTAATATTTTAGAAATTAGCAATAGCGGTAAAAAGCTCAATAAAGCACCTTCTTTCATGGAATAATAATTTTCTTATGAATACAATTCAACTTTAAAATAGGATTAAATACTAACTATTTTTAATAGCTTAGGCAGCATAGGAAAAAATAATAATAACTTTTGTAATGGCCAACATCACCCATATTTAAAGCTGTTAATTCTCACATAATGAAATGTTTTTAAGTACATTTTGGATAACAAATATAGACCAAAATTCAGAAATTGTGTAAAATTCATTTAAATTATTTCATCAGCCAATTTAATATGTTTTACCCCTTAAATAGTGCTTATATGAAGTGTGATATTGTATTTTTTTTTAAAAGAAAAGTGGAAAATCTATAAAAAGGCAATTATTTTTTTTGACAAAATATAACAGTGGAGTTTGGTATGGGCCGACAGTTTGTTTTTTATGGAATTAAATGTAAATTGTGAAAAATTTACCAAACTTTAAACTTTCATTCAAAAATGATCATTCTTCAAAAATCATTCAATAAAAATTTTCGAAATTTTTTTGGGCTATTGTTCGTGTTAATGCTGTTTCAAAGTTGTAAAGCTTATAAAAGCCCCACCAGTTTAGAGCAGGCTGCTAAAACTGAAGAAAAAGGATTTGTGAAAGTGACTATGGTGAATGGTGATGAGTATATTTATGAATCTATTGAGCTTGGCGATGGAATATATTACGGCGTAAAAACTCAATATAGTGAAAAATTAAAAACGGCACTTTTAAAAGAAGAGGTTTTGAAAGTTGAAAGACAAAATAAAAAGGCTTCCGGTATTTTTGGTTTTATGGGAATAACCGTTGGTGTAGCTTCTGTGATTTTGGGAATTCTGATGTTTGGCATTTAAACTGTCTGATTTTTAACATTTTATTTGTTCCTTTTCTCATTTAGGATGGTTGTTTTTATTTCGAAAACTGACTGAATTTTTTCGTATTTCCTGAGTAAAAAACCCTGCTGAAATTTTATTTGGCGGTTGTGTTTTTATCCTCATTTTGTTAAGAAATGATAACGTAAAGTACTTGTTAAAAAACTTCAAAATAGAAATCGCAAAATTCGGAATTCATTCGATTATTTAATTATATTTACAAAAACGGGAACACTTCTGTTCTACCAGAAATAAAAACAGGGATAAAAGAATAAATACATTTTTAAATATAATAGTATATTGAAAAAAAGTACTGAATTTGAAAAATTAACATTTTCTGAATTATTATTAAATAAGGTTAATTTAATAATTATTTCTTGTGATGAAAATGGACAGGTTACCTATGTTTCTCCGGCAGCTGAGAATATTATTGGCTATAAAGTCGATAGTCTGTTGGGAGAACGATGGTGGGATTTGACTTTTTTTTCAAAAGAAGAAGGACAGTTTTCTAAAAACAGAATTTTCGAAATAGTTTCTGGAAAAACAAAGGTAAATCCTAAGCCATATGACAGAAAACTGCTATGTAAAGATGGTAGTTTAAAATGGATTGAGTGGCGTGACTCATTTGGAGTTAATAATATCTTTGTTTCAGTGGGTGTTGATATTACGGAATGGAAAAAAACCGAAAAAATAAAAATACAATCCGAAACTATTTTAAATAGTGTGGATTCTATGTTAATGGTAAGTGACACAGAAGGGAATATAATTTACGCATCTCCTTCTGTAGAAAAAATGTTGGGTTATCGGGCAGATGAGGTTATGGGGGGTAAATGGTGGAAACTAACCTATGAAAATCGGCAAGAAGCCCTTCAGGTAAAAGAAGCCATCTATAACTACGTTTTTTTAAACAAAAAGGATTTTATCGATATTTCTAAAAGGAAAATTAAGACGGCGAATGGCGATTATAAATGGATTGAGTGGCAATTGTCAAAAGGAGATAACGGAACCTACATTTCAATTGGCACGGATATTACCCAAAGAATAGCGACGGAAATTGAATTAAAAAAAGCAAAGGAATTGGCCGAGCAATCCCTAAAAGTTAAGAATGAATTTTTGGCGAATATGAGCCACGAAATTAGAACGCCGCTAAATGCGGTCATTGGATTTACAGACTTATTGCTGGAATCTCAAATCACTGAGGAACAAAGATCGCATTTGGAAACCATGCGAAATTCGGGTGAAATCTTACTTTCCCTTATAAACAATGTGCTCGATCTTTCAAAGTTGGAATCCGATAAACTTAAAATTGAGGAAATTCCTTTCGACCTGCACAAGTCTTTCAACAACATTTTAAAATTAATGAAATTAAAGTCCGATGAGAAAGGAATTTCTCTAGACCTTAAAATTGAACCAAATACGCCAATTCAGGTTATTGGTGATCCTACCCGATTAGAACAGATTCTGCTGAACTTAATTGGCAATGCAGTTAAGTTTACCAATAAGGGTTCCGTACATATTAACGTAAAACAACTTAATGAAACAGCCGACACTTCAGAAATTTATTTTGAAGTTAGGGATACGGGTATTGGCATCCTTTCCAATAAAATAAATACGGTTTTTGGCGCATTTTCACAGGCAAAGAGTGATACTTCAAGAATTTACGGGGGTACGGGTTTAGGACTTACCATTGTTAAAAAATTGGTTGTGTTGCTAAATGGCGTGATAAAAGTTGAGAGTAAATTCGGTGAAGGAAGCGTTTTTAAAATAACGTTGCCCTTAAAAAAAGACTTGGAAAATATCAATTTAGAGGAAAAAGGAAAAGATATTTTCATGGAAGAACCTTTAGAGCTTTCTATTTTATTGGTGGAAGACAATAAAACAAACCAGTTGCTGGCAAAAACAAGGTTAGAACGTTGGAAATGCAAAGTTGATATTGCAAACAATGGTATTGAAGGGGTGAAAAAAGCACAACAAAAAATATATGACCTCATTTTAATGGACATTCAAATGCCTGTGATGGATGGCTATGAGGCCACCAAAATTATAAAAAATGACATATCAAAAAAAGCCGCAGGAATTCCTGTAATTGCCATGACGGCCTACGCAACTAATGCAGACATTAAACGGGCAAAAAATTCGGGGATGGATGACTATATTTTCAAACCTTTTAAGCCAAAAGAATTCTATGCCATATTGGAAAAGTACGGTAAACCTTCCAAAGAACGGAATTTAAAATATGCCGATGTTAATATTGGCGATACTGAAACAACAACAGAAAAAAAACATATAGATCTTAATTTTTTATATGAAGAAACGCAACATGAAAGCTCCATATTAATTTTGTTGATTGAATCATTTCTAAAAGATCTTGAAGAGTTTTTTGAAGTAGTGAATATAGAATATAAAAATAAAAATTGGAAGGTATTATATGAGGCAACCCATAAAATTAAACCGAGCATTACCATGTTTGGAATTTCAGAAATGGGACCAGTAATACATTTGTTGGCGCAAAAATTTAGGGAAGAGAAACAATTGGAGGATGTTGGAGAACTTCTTAATTCCTTCAAAGAGATATATAAATTTGTTAAAGATGAATTATTAATTGAATTAAAATTATTAAAAAATGAGTGATGCTAAAAAAATCGTTTTAGCGGAAGATAATTCTACGCTTTCATTATTGCTGAAGTTCAGGTTGGAAAAAGAAGGCTATAAGCTTTTAATCGCAGCTGACGGAAAGGAAGCCGTTGCGTTGATAGAACAACATGACCCAGAGTTAATTTTGACCGACATTATGATGCCTTTTATTAGTGGGTTAGAAGTAATAAGTCATGTGAGAAACAAGTTGAACCTGCAAACGCCCATCATCGTTTTTTCAGCAGCCGGCCAGGAAGAAATGGTGCTTAAAGCATTTGATTTAGGCGCTAGCGATTTTATGGGAAAACCTTTTAGTCCAAATGAATTGGTGATTCGCGTAAAAAGATTGTTGCGTTAAAATAACATGAGAACCTCAAATAATGAATAAATTTTTGTATTTAATAGAATATTTTAATGAAGAACCAATCATAATTCAAGTAGTATGGTTATTGAGTTGTGTTTTATTTGTAACCGCTATAGTTTTAATTCTTTATTTAAAAACACTTAGAAGTCATCTTAGAAAAAACGAAAAAAATATATCAAAATTTGAAAATGAATATGAGTCAAATCTTATAGCCTATTTATATTCAGGAAATGAAGAAGAGATGATTAGTAAAGAACAATTTGCAATCATCAGTAAAATGAAAACGGGTATATTAGATTCATTTAAAAGAAAAATTTTTGTTTCGGTTTTATTGAAATTAAAGAATGAAATATCTGGTGAAATGGAAGAATCTATCCAAAACCTCTACAATCAAACAAATCTTAAAAGCTATGCTGAAGCAAAATTAAATAGTAGAGATTGGTATGCTATTGCCAGTGGAATTAGAGAACTCACATTATTTCAGGTAAAAGAAGCGCATTCCAAAATTGTAAAATTCTCAAATCATCCAAGAAAAGAAGTTCGTAAAGAAGTACAATTATATTTAGTAAGTTTATTTAGTTTTGAAGGACTTAATTTCTTAAATGATTTAGAAACCTCTTTATCAGAGTGGGATCAAATTCAACTGCTGGAAGAATTGCAGAAGTTTGAAAACCAACAAATACCAGACATTACTTTATGGTTGAAGTCAAAAAATGAGTATGTTGTAATTTTTGCGTTGAAACTAGCCAAAATATACAATCAGTTTGAAATGAGTGAAGTGCTTCTAGATTTGTTAAATCATAAAAGTGAAAAAGTAAGACTTGAGTTAATTCCTGTATTAAGTCATTTATATGTTGTTGATGCCAAAGAAATTTTAAAAAACAACTTTAGCAAAAGCAGTATTGATGAGAAAATTGTTTTTTTTAAACTTTTAGAGAATTTGGCAGATGTAAATGATGAACCTTTTATACTTGAACATATTCATCATGAAAATTTTGAAATTAAATTTTCAGCATTGAAAATATTAAAAAATTGTAACATCAATACATTTAAGAGTTTAGAACTAGTTCCATCAGAATCTGAGTTTGTAAAAATAGTTAAATTTATAGAAAATAATTAATTATGAGTGCCATTGATAGTATATTACTAATATTCCATTATTTATTTATTGTCTACACTGTCGTAATAATAACTTTTTATATTTTGTTAGCAATAATTTCTATAGTTGAAACTGTTGAATATAAGAAAAAAAATAAATTTGTTAATTACAAAGAAATATTATCCTCAAATATTTCTCCTTCAATTTCTATTATTGCACCAGCTTATAATGAAAGTTTAAATATTATTGAAAATGTACGCTCATTGCTCTCCAATTATTACGCAAATTATGATGTGATTATAGTAAATGATGGAAGTACAGATGATAGTCTGGAAAAATTGATTGAAGCTTACAATTTAGTGAAAGTAAATTACCTAATAAATCAGCAAATTCCAACAAAACCAGTACGAGGAGGAGTTTATAAATCTAAAAACCCAGCATTTGAAAAACTCATAGTTGTAGACAAAGTAAATGGAGGGAAAGCAGATGCTTTAAATTTTGGAATAAATATAAGTACAAATAAATACATTGCGTGTATAGATGTAGATTGTTTATTGCTTGAAGACGCACTACAAAAAATGATAAAACCCTTTTTAGAATTAACAGAAACAACTGTAATTGCCACAGGTGGAGTTTTAAGAATTGCCAATGGCTGTACCATTAAAGGAGGTAAATTATTAGATGTAAATATGCCAAAATCAATGCTTGAAAGATCGCAAATTCTTGAATATATTAGATCGTTTTTATTAGGGAGAATGGCTTGGAGCAGGTTGAACGGTTTGATGGTAATTTCTGGTGCTTTTGGAATGTTTGATAAAAAAATCGCCATTGAAGTAGGAGGTTACGATACCAGTAGCGTAGGAGAAGATATGGAAATTATTGTAAGAATGAGAAGGTATATGGAAGAAGAAAAACGAAACTACAGAGTAGCATATATTCCAGATCCTTTATGCTGGACAGAAGCTCCCGATAATTATAAAATATTTATTTCCCAACGAAACAGATGGGCTAGAGGAACGATTGAAGTGCTAAGGAAACATAAAAAAATAGGAATGAATCCTAAATACAAATCTTTAGGGCTTCTTAGTTTTCCATATTGGTTTATATTTGAAAGAATGGCCCCAATCATAGAAGTTATTGGGATTATTTATTTATGCATTCTTATAGCCTTTAAAGAATTAAGGTGGGATTATGCATTTGTATTTTTCCTCGCCGCTTATTTATTTACGGTTGTTTTTTCTTTAGTTGCAATTATTTCTGAAGAAAAAACATACCATCAATATAAAAAGAAAGGAACTGGTCTTAAGTTAATTACAACAATTTTATTAGAACCTTTTATCATTCATCCATTTGTATTATACGCAGCAATCAAAGGAAATTTTGATTATTTTTTTAATAAAGATGCAAAATGGGGAGAAATGAAGAGAAAGGGTCTTACTGAAATTGAAAATATAAGTGATTAATTTAATTAAAAAAGTAAATATAAATAGGAGGCTAAGCATTTAAAAATAAATTAGAAAATACGGATATGATTTTTAAACTCCCTAAAGTTTTTTGATAAATGAATAATATGGAAAGAACAAATAAACGAATGGGTAGTATATTGATAATACATCCAGAGAATCAAAATTACAGAACCTATTAATAATCTTGAGAATGATGTTATCAAAATCTAAATTTTTATCATTATTAGTGTTTTTATCAGTTTTTCAAATTTATGCTCAGCAAAAGGTTTTTACCAGTGATCCTGATAAAGCATTTGAAAAAGCGCGCGAACTGGCGTTTAATGAACAACGTAAACAAGCGCAGGATTCCTTATTGTTTATTTTAACCAAATACCCCGATTATCATGACATTCGCTCATTTTTGGCAAGTACGTACTCTTGGGATGGAGCATACAAAAAAGCAAGAGCTGAGTTTTCCTATATTTTAGAAAAAGACAAACAAAGAAAAACTGATTGGATTGCCGCCATAAATAATGAGTTATGGGCAGAAGCACCATTTGTCGCATTGGAAATGGCAAATGATGGCTTAAAATATTTTCCTTCGGATGGGGAAATACTATATTTGAAAGCATCTGCACAGGAAAAATCAAATAATCCTGAAGAGGCATTACAAACATTACAGCTTGTTTTGGACCAAAATCCGAAGGACCAAAAAGCGATAGATTACAAAAAGAAGTTGACAAATACGCTGAGCTATAACGCCATCGGTATTAAATCATCAGTAGATATCTATTCAGAAACTTTTGACCCAATGCAGTATTATTCGTTTAATTATAGTCGAAAAACGAAATACGGAAGTATTATTGGAAAGATGAATTTCAGCAGGAGGTTTAATGATAATGGCCTTCAATTTGAAGTAGATATGTATCCAAAAATAACAAAAGGACTTTATGCGTATGTAAATCTTGGATTTTCAAACTCTTACCTTTATCCGGATGTAAGATATGGCGCAGAATTGTATAAGTCGTTGCCAAAAAGTTTTGAGGTTTCTTTGGGTTTCAGAGCCTTAAAATATGAATCAACAACAACTATTTATACAGGTTCTGTTGGTTGGTACACTGGAAACAGTTATTGGAATTTTCGACCTTATTTAACGCCCAGAGATTCCGGAACCAGCAAATCGGGCGTATTAAATTACAGAAAATATAGAAGTGATGCCGACAATTATTTTAGTGTTTCAATAGGAATGGGTTTTTCTCCTGAATTTGAAAGATTTAGTTTGGGAGGAAATGAAGAGACCATCATAGATTTACAGTCCCAAAAATTTAATTTGGGCTATTATTTTACGTCTGCAAACAAACAAAATGCTTGGGGAACGTTGTTGGGCGTTACGCATCAGGAAATTAGTTTCAACCCGGGAAATTACTTTTGGATTTATTCCATCGGACTCAATTGGGAACTGAAATTCAGATAAGTATAAAATGACCAAGGAAATAGAACGAAAATTTTTGGTGACAGGTGATTTTAAAAAACAAGCTGTAAAAAGCTATAAAATTGCACAAGGCTATTTATCGACAGTGCCCGAAAGAACGGTGCGCGTTAGAATACGCGATCATCAAGGCTTTATAACCATAAAAGGAATAAGTAATGCCTCCGGAACAACCCGTTTTGAGTGGGAAATGGAAATTCCCGTTAATGAAGCTGAAAATTTATTGTTGCTTTGTGAACCAAAAATCATTGAAAAAATAAGGCATATTATCCCCGCCAATGACAACCTGTATTTTGAAGTTGATGAATTTTTTGGAGAGAACAAAGGACTGATTATTTCCGAAATTGAACTTCCCAATGAAAATACAGAATTTACCAAACCAAGCTGGCTGGGCAAGGAAGTAACAGGGCAATTAAAATACTACAATGCCAGTTTGGCTGCAATGCCATTTAGTAAATGGTTGGCGAAATTATAATATAAAATGTATAATAGTCAAGAATTCTTATCCAGTTAAACTTACTTAATAATGAGCAACAATAAATTTTGAAATCGGGTCAGTTGTCAGGAATCCATGTAAAAGAATTGGTTTTTCCTTTGAATTAATTAAAGCTTTTAAGGCATCCAAATCCTTTTGATTAAAAGTTGAAGCAAGCGGATAATGAACATAATTCATAGGGTAATCCGTAAAAATTTTTTCTTCTTTTGCAATCCAAGGTTGGTTATCTACCACATTATTATCAAGTAGTGAAATGACTGTTTTAAAATAGTCGTTAAGAACAAACATCGTGAACTCATCATCGGTTGGGTAGGGCGTTAAATAAATGCCTTCTTCTAACTTAAAATAATCGCCTCTTTCCCAGTTAGGTTGGTCTTCCATTGTGCGGGTAGTTATATTTTTATCTAAGCTGGTTTTAACCCCATATTTTTTAGCGGCCGATTTAAAAATATTGATCCTGTCGCGCCCAAGATAACAATGCACATAATAAAGCCCTTTCTCATTTTCAATAAATTCCTTAGCAGCTTGCAGCGTTTTTTCATTTCCTGAAATCCATGGCATCATAGGCATATTAATTAACTTGATGCCATATTTTACAGCAATTTCATTTTCGTCTTTCATCAAAGCGGGTTCCGCCGGAATGACCATTTCATGCAACAATGAAATGATACCGTCGTACCCCTGTTCCTTAAGGGATTTTATCATTTCTTCATTAGGATAGGCACCATAAACAAATGCTAGCTGGTCTTTGTTTTTTTGTTGGTGATTTTCTATATTTTGTATGGGATCTCCTCCTGAATAGCTGATTAGCCATTGAGGATTGAAACTAAAAATATATACTGAAGTGAGCAAAATCAGTGTTAATATTCCTGGTATAAACCATTTTACAGCCTTGCTTTTTGATCTTTTTATCAACCAATGGAGTAGAAGTGCCAGTAAAAAAGCAACAATAACATAAAGAATGATAATAATTTTCCCAATTATATTTTCTTTAGACATTTCCATTTCCGTTGAGCGCGCGTATTCAGCAAGCCATTTTGAAGGTCCGGCCAATAATACCCATAATCCCAAAGGGAAACCAATGCACAACCAAAGATATAAGAATAAGATTATTGACTGAATTTTGTTTTTCATAGTTATATTAATTTAAAAGATAGATTACTTTTGGGAGAAATATGATTAAACCTACAATTGCTGCTGCAAAAGCGGCGATAAGCACACCGGTAGCGGCAAGATCTTTTGATTTTCCAATTCTATCGCGTTTTTCAAGTGAAACTTCATCCGCTAAAAACTCAATGGAAGAATTAAAGGCTTCCGCAGAAAAAACAAATCCGGAAACAATAAACAGCATTGACCATTCTTCATTTGAAATTTGAAAGAAAAATCCTGCTATTACCGCAATAATTAAAGAAAAAAGATGAATTCTGGAATTGTGTTCAAAACGAAATAACCAAACGAATCCTTTAAATGCATAGCCAAAACTCTCTATTCTTTTTTTAAAGGAGAATTGTTCGTCAATTTTATTGTCCATAGTTAAAATCGTTTTTGTTAAAAAGATAACTTATTTGATAAAAGGAATAAATATACACAAAAAAAATTATGATTTTAGCCAAAGACTAAGTGTTTAAATTTATGAAAATAATTTTTTTTACCTCTTAAATTCCACATAATCAAACAAGGCATTATTGTTTTGAGTTGGTATATGATCGCCAATAAAGGTTAAATTTTCTGCACTGCAAAAAATATAAAAAGGAATTGATTTGCCATACTCAAGATTTAATCTGTATAATTCAGTATTGTTAATATACCAAACTGCTTGGTATTTATTATTTACAATGATTAGTTCAATTTATAAAGTATACCATTGATTTCTTCTTATTTTAATAAACTCAGATTTATTTGGATTCCCTTGTGAATTTGTATATAAAATTAAGTCGTCAACTTTAGCATTTAGTTTTTGGCGAACAAGTGCTTTTCCATAACCAATTTCAAAGTCTAATTCATGTGAATCATTAAAATAGAGAAATGCGCCAATACTTGCCATATCTCCAGTGCCCATTTCGGGAATAAAAACCCGCCAAGAATATTTTCCGTTAGTGTAAGTTTCTACTGTCCTTATTTTTGGTCTATCCCAAGTATTAGCTCTTGTAAAAATATTTAATACACCATCCTTTGTAGTGTAATTAATAACACCATTCAAGTTTTGGAAAGCATCAACCCACCCATAAAAGTCATCGAAGTTTAAACATATATTAAAAGTTGTATATTCTATTTGTTCTCCCAATTCAGTAACATTGTTATTGGATGAGCATCCAAAAAGTTGAAGTACCAAAATAGCAAGCCCAAAAGATTTTTGTAAATATTTTACATTAAATGTTGTGTTTATTTTTTTTTATACTCACTATAATATTCATTCCTAACACCGTAAGTTGATTATCATTAATTTATCAAAAATAGTTTTTTTAATTGTAATAAAGTAAACACTTATTTCCTTTAATATTGACAAATTGTGGGGTTTTCCATTGCGCTTTTCAATTTTATATTAACTTTAATCCCATTGGGCAGATTTGTAATCCGTGTTTTCACAAGACTTTTTACTGTATAATTAAAGAAAAAATTAAGTTTGTGAAAAGTGAATATGTTGATCTAAAACATATAATATTTTATACATCTTAAGTCGAGGCTCGGTTTATAAATCGGAGCTATAAATTAAGAAATGTTGCAATTACTAAAATTATTTTGCTTTTTTCAGTATCTCATATTCGTTTCTTCGTTTTTTTTCTATGGGAAGACTTACGTTCCTTAGGGGTTAAATTTCCAGATATTGTCGATTTAGAATTAAAAACATCAAGGTTTTATCACTATAAAAGGAATAAGTAATGCTTCAGGAACTACCCGTTTTGAATGGGAAAAGGAAATTCCCTTATAGGAAGCCGAAAATTTATTGCTGCTTTGTGAACCAGCAATTATAGAAAAAATAAGGTGCATTATTCCTGCAAATGACAAGTTGTATTTTGAAGTTGATGAATTTTTGGCGAAAATAACGGATTGTTAATCGCCGAAATGGAACTCCCCAACGAAAACACAAAATTCACAAAACCAAATTTGCTAGGCGAGGAAGTTACCGGTCAAATAAAATACTATAATTCTATGTTGTCTGAAAAGCCATTTAATATTTGGTAAATTATAATTATATTGCAGTGTTGTTGAAATTTTAAACTGAAGCAATTTAAAAAAATATGATGAAAATATGCTAGAATTTGCTGGGATTATAGTTTTAGGGATTTTATCTCAATGGTTTGCATGGAAATTGAAAATTCCCGCTATTCTACCCTTAATTTTAATCGGATTATTTGTAGGTCCGGTTTCTACCTTAATTTCTAATGACGGCACAAAATGGCTGGAGCCCGTTTGGAACGGTACAGAGGGCTTATTCCCCGGGGAGCGTCTATATAATTTTGTTTCATTAGCAATCGGTATTATTCTTTTTGAAGGCGGGTTAACATTAAAAAGAGAAGAAGTGTTAAATGTTGGGCCAGCCATACTTAAATTGATTACGCTGGGTTCCGCAGTTACTTTTTTTGGCGGTGGTATTGCCGCCCATTTTATTTTTGATTTGAATTGGCAAATTTCTTTTTTGTTTTCTGCTTTAATAATTGTGACCGGTCCAACTGTTATCGCTCCAATATTGAGAAATATTCCCCTGAAAAAGGATGTCTCAGCAGTATTAAAATGGGAAGGAATATTAATTGATCCCATAGGAGCGCTTGTCGCCGTATTGATTTTTGAATTTATAAGAGTTGGTGAAGGATACAACTATACTGTAGAGGCTTTAGTTGAATTTGGAAAAATTATAGTCGTAGGATTTTCTGTTGGATCTAGTTCCGCTTATGCGCTGTATTATTCAATTAAAAAAAAGGTAATACCTTTTTATTTACTAAACGTTGCCTCTTTAGCATTGGTACTTGCAGTATTTGTAATTTCCGATTTATTTGCCCATGAATCGGGATTGTTGTCGGTAGTTATTATGGGAATGATGCTTGGAAATATGAAAACTGATAGACTAAAGGAAATACTTCATTTTAAAGAATCTCTGAGTATTTTATTAATTTCAATATTGTTTATCTTATTGTCAGCCAATATTAATATTGAAGATATGATGTTGCTGTATAGATGGGAAACAGTACTGTTGTTTGGAATTGTAGTTTTTGTATTAAGACCTTTGGCAGTTTTTATGAGTACAACACATTCCGGTTTAAATTTTAATGAAAAATTATTTATCAGTTGGGTTGGCCCAAGAGGAATTGTGGCGGCCGGTATTGCTTCATTATTCGGGCTTAGGCTTGCAATGCTAGGTGAACCAGGGGCAGAATATATTACCCCATTGGTGTTTATGATTGTTCTGGGCACTGTATTGTTAAATGCCACCACAGCCCGCTTATTCGCCAAAATAGTTGGCGTATTTTTAAAGTCTTCTGATGGAATTATTATGATTGGTGCTTCAGACTTTGCGCGTTTAATAGCCGATTATTTAAAGAAAAACGGTAGAAGGGTTGTTTTAATTGACAACAATGTAGAAAATATTGAAAGGGCAAAATTGCTTGGCTTAGAAGCTATGGAAGGCAATGTTTATTCTGATGAATTGTTGGATGATGTTGAATTAAATGATATCGGATTTTTACTCGCTGTAACAGGAAGTTCATTCTTAAATGAGTATGCGATAGACAAATTTTCAAATATTTTTGGAGAAAATGGTGCTTTTAGAATTGCTTCAACTGATGAAATTACTCAAGGAAATCAAAAACCGGAGGCATATTTATTTACGCATAAAGATGATTATATTAACTTAAGTGAAATAGTTCGTGATTTTCCGTTTGTGAACGAAGTCACCGTTAATTCACACGAGCATTATACCAGCCTCTTAAAAGAAATAAACGATGAATTACATTCGATTCCGTTATTTTTAAAGGACAACAGCGGTTTTATTCATATTATTTCTTCCCTAAATAAATCCTTCAAAATAGAAAAGGGAAGCGTTTTAATGTATATTGGTAAAACCTTAGTTTAAAAGTTAAATATTTTTTTGTCAGGATTTTTGACAACCGTTGTTATTTATAAAAAATTAAAGTTAATAGGCCACCAGCATATTGCCATCACTGTAAAAATAAAATAGCTGAATTTTTGATTGAATAGCATGCAATAATTAAGAAACAGAAAATTTAGTGGCAATTCCCAAATGAAACACAACAAATAATAGATGTTGTTTTATTTGATTTTATTGCAGAAGAAATTTTACAATTATCTAAAATTAGTTACAATATTTCCAGTAATGCGGATTGGTTTCTTCGGTTTTTTGATTCCAATAATCTTGGGATACGATTCTTCCGTCAGGGGTTTTTAAATGCCGTTCAAAAACCGAAACAGTAGGGTTAAAAGTCATATCCGTGACAGCAACCGTGTACATTTGCGGATCTCCTTCTGTTTTTATTTTGTCTTCACCAATCACGACTTCAAAGCCGTTTACTTCCAACAGATTTTTTAAAAAATCCCTACGGTTTTCATCCACACCTTTTTCAACAAAAGTAACTCTTGTTTCTCCAATGCTTCCAAATAAATGATTTCCTCCAAGTCCCATAGTGTATTAATTTAAAAAAGTATTACTGATTGAAAATATATAGTCATAAATTGGGCTGTATACACCCGCCACTAAAATACCGATTGCGGCTAAGATTAATCCTAAACGCATATAAACCGGACTTTTAAAATAAGGAATGGCTTGTTCGTTTTTTCTTAAAAACATCGCTCTAACTACCAATAAATAATAGTATAAGGAAATAGTGGCGTTCACCACTGCAATAAATACGAGTATGTAATACCCTTTACTTGCAGCTGCGGTATATAAAAAGAATTTACCAAAGAAACCAGCCAATGGCGGTATACCTGCCAATGAAAACAACGCCAGCATCATTAACAAACTTAATTTCGGATTGGTTCTGTAAAAGCCTTCATAATCGTTGATGTTTTCTTTATTCGAAGCGGAAGAAACTGCCTGGATTACGCCAAATGCACCTAAATTTGAGAAAATATAAACCGCGATAAAATAAACGATGGTTGCTGTTCCCAATTGGTCAACAGACATTAAGCCCAATAAGATAAAACCAGCCTGTGCAATAGATGAATAGGCCATGAAACGTTTTAAATTTTGTTGTCTTATCGCAAACAGGTTACCAATAAACATGGTGGCAATAATAACGATATAAATTATGATATTCCAAACAGGCATTAAAGATTTAAATACCGTAAATAAAAGAATCGTTAAAATAAGAACCGCCGCTCCTTTTGAAATTACTGATAAGTAGGCAGTAACATTAATGGGTGCACCTTCATACACATCTGCTGTCCAAAAATGAAATGGCGCCAAAGATATTTTAAATGCCAATCCTGAAAAGAAAAACACAAAACCTAGAATTGCTAAATTAGAGCTTGTTAAAATTTCAGCCATCGCATCAAAATAAATAGTTCCCGTGGTTGCATATAATAATGAAATGCCAAATAATGAAGCGCCAGAGGCTAATGCCGATGATAAAATATATTTAACAGCACCTTCAGCTGATATTCTTTTATAAGTATCATAGGCAACTAAAGCGGCAATAGGAAGCGTTGTTAATTCAAGACCAATGAAAAACATTAAAAAATCACCTGCAGAAATCATAAAATAAGTCCCAAGCAAGGATGAAATGATCAACATAAAAAATTCTGGCGCTTTATTTTCGTCAACTACTTTTTCTTTAAGCCAGTCGGCCGATTGTAACAATAAGATTAAAACACCCAAACTTAAGGTTGTTTTAAAGAAATATAAAAGCGCATTTGTCCTAAACATTCCGCCAAATAATTCACCCGATGCTAAAGGTAAAAACCCAAGGATGGTATTGACAGCCAATAAAATTAGTGCAAATGGGATTACAGCTGCTTTTTGTTTTTTGTTAGAAAAAATTTCGAATATAATCAACAATAATAAAATTGCCAATAATCCTATTTCCGAGCGCATTAATAGAAAACTTTCTAAGTTCATTTTATTTAATTTTTATAATAACCTTTCCAAAAATGGTTGGATACTTTCTTTTAACATTTCACTTAAACCTAATGGCAAAACACCAATCATAATAACAGGTATCAGCAATAATATCAATCCGGTTTTTTCAAACCAGGTTGCTTTAGGCAAATCTTTATAGTCTTCATTTGACAATGGTCCCATCATAATTTTGCCTACCATTCTTAAAATATAAACGGCTGTTACCACAATGGAAGAAACAACAACAATGGTTAATATTCTATGAAATAAATCCGGGTGTTGAAAAGCTCCGACAAATATGGTCATTTCAGCTACAAATCCACTAAATCCAGGCAAACCTAAATAAGCCAAACCGGTTATTACATAAATGGCGCCAATAAAAGGCAATGTTTTCATAATACCGCCAAGTTTTGAAATTTCTCTGGTATGTGTTCTTCCATAAACCATGCCTATTAAAGCAAAGAACATGGCTGTTAACAATCCGTGCGATAAGGACTGGATAATAGCACCTGTCCAAGCGGTCCTGTTAAACATTAATAAAGCAAACAAAACGAGCGACAAATGACTTACAGATGCGTAAGCATTCACATATTTTAAATCTTTTTGCATAATGGCAGCAAATGCTCCGTAGATTACCCCGAAAGCGGACAATACCAAGAAAAAATCGGACCAGTTCAAAGCGCCGACAGGCAATAAGTACATGGCAATTCTAAACACCCCGTAACCACCTAATTTCATCAACACACCTGCATGTAGCATAGAAACTGCGGTTGGTGCAGAAGCGTGACCTGAAGGCGACCAGGTATGAAATGGAAATAAGGCTCCGATTACCGCAAAACCTATAAATGTCAATGGAAAAAATATGTTTTGTGCGGCTTCAGGTATATTGACCTGGGCTATTTCAAATATATTAAAAGTTAAAGCACCTCCATCGGCATTGGAATTAAAATAAATCCCTAAAATACCAACAGACAGAAGTGCTGAAGCACCCATTAACATTAAAGTTAATTTCATTGCAGAATCCTCTTTTGGCCCCGAGCCCCATATACCTATTAACAAATACATTGGTATTACGGCTATTTCATAAAACACGAACATGGTGAACAAATCCGTAGAAATAAAGAATCCAAAAACACCTGATGACAGGGCAATCAGAGAGATAAAAAATTCTTTGGGTAAATCGTCTATTTTCCAGGAAATAAAGATACCGGCCAATAACACAATAGCAGTTAAGGCAATCATAACCACCGAAATGGAATCGACGCCAATACTATAATGAATATTAAAAGTCTCATACCAAACAACATCTTTGGTAAAAACCATAATACCAGTATTTACGGCACGCTCTTTTAGGTAAGCAAAAATTAAGTTTATGGACATGGCAAATTGAATTCCCATTCCTATTACCGATATAAGTCTTGCCTGTTTTAAGTCTTTTCCAAAAAAAGTTAAAGCCAAAACAATTAAAAGCGGTACTATTACAAAAAGTGATAAAATATCCATTGTATTATATTAATTTATCAATATATAAAAAACAATCATAGCAAGAACAACGCTTCCACCAACAAAGGCCATCGCATAATCTTGCAATTTACCTGACTGCATTCCTTTAATTTTATTTGAAATGGAAACAGTAACATTTCCAATGCCAATCATGGAGCTGTCAACAACTTTTTTATCGAACCAGGATGCTGAAAAAGCCACAATTCCAAAAAGTATTTTCTTTGTGATGAAGATGTATAATTCGTCAAAATAAAGTTTGTTGTAGATCCATTTGTAAACCAGGCCAAAAGCATTTGCGAATTTTTCCGGTAAATTATTTGGTTTTTTATAGAAAACATACGCTAAAAGTATTCCTATAATCCCAACTGTTGAAGCTATCGCCGCTAAAGGCAAATCTAAATGAGCTGTAAATGGCGTAAGGTCCGCTGTTACAAATTGACTAAATGGAATGTAACCAGCGAAAATACTCATAAAAGCTAAAAAGATAAGCGGTATGGTCATTGTTAACGGAGACTCATGTGGAGCGTGTTTGTATTGTTTGTCTTCACCCCAAAAAATTCCAAAATACAATCTAAACATATAAAATGCGGTTAAGCCTGCTACCAAAACACTGCTGAAATAAATGAGTTTATTGCTTTCAAAAGCCGCAACTAATATTTCATCTTTACTGAAAAACCCTGAAAATCCTGGGAAACCGGCAATAGAAAGCGACGCAATTAAAAAAGTAATATGTGTAATTGGCATATATTTTCTTAAACTACCCATGTCTTTCATATAATTGCTGTGAACTGCGTGAATTACAGAACCGGCACCTAAGAATAACAATGCTTTAAACATAGCGTGTGTAAACAAATGGAACATAGAGGCCATATAGCCCAATCCTTCATGTCCTTCGTATTTGGAAACGCCCAATGCCAACATCATATAACCAATTTGAGACATAGTTGAAAAAGCCAAGACTCTTTTTATATCTGTCTGTGTAACTGCAATTAAAGCAGCTACCAAAGAAGAAAGAGCGCCAACATAAGCGACAACCTGTAAGGCAAATCCGTCTTCCACAAAATAGTAGGCAGGAAATAATCGAGCTACTAAATATACCCCTGCAACAACCATTGTTGCTGCGTGAATTAAGGCAGAAACAGGAGTTGGACCTTCCATGGCATCTGGCAGCCAAATATGAAAAGGAAGCATGGCCGATTTACCAACACCACCCATATAAATTAATATCAATCCCCAGGTAAATACGGATAATCCCATAAAGGAAGCAGAAGCCCCCCAACCGGTTATCAACATCCCTTCTTCACTTGTCAGGTCTTGAAAATCAAAAGTGCCTGTATAATAACTGATCAAAAGTATGCCTAGTAAGAAACCTAAATCTGCAAAACGCGTTACAATAAAAGCTTTTTTGGCTGCAGCTACTGCTGAAGGTTTGGTGTAATAATAACCTATCAATAAAAAGGAGGAAGCCCCAACCAATTCCCAAAAAATATACATTTGAAATAAGTTGGTTGCCAAAACCAATCCGAGCATTGAAAAGCTGAATAAGGCCAGGTAAGCGAAAAAACGTGTATAACCATCATCCCCATGCATATAACCTCTGCTGTATATGTGAACCATAAAAGAAACGGTAGTCACAACAACCATCATCATAACAGAGATAGGATCAATCAGTACACCTAAATCTATATGTAGCTTATCTGTAAACTGAAGCCAAGTAGTTTTATAAATAAAAGTTTGATAAACACCTTCTAATTTTCCGTTTAAAAAATAATGGTAGGCGGTATATAATGATAAAACAAATGATGTTCCTAAACCTAATGACCCTAACCAACCCGAAATTGAGGCCGGTATTTTTTTGCTGAATAATCCTAAAACAAGGAACAGCGCTAAGGGAATCAGAGGAATTAATATGGTATAACTAAAATCCATTTTTTATAATTTAAATTTTTTGTCTGTTTAATTTTTAACTAAAACCTTTTAATATTTCATGATTTCTGTATCCTTCACTTCAACGGATGAAATGAGTTTATACAAATTAATTATAATGGCAATGGCCAACGCTGTTTCAGCAGCAGCCAATGCAATAATAAAAACCGAAAACACAGCACCCTGAAGCAAATCCGGATACAAATAAGTGTTGATAAGAACAAAATTTACGGCAGAGGCGTTTAAAATTAATTCAACCGACATTAATACCGTTATTAAGTTTTCTCGTGTAAAAAACCCGTAAACTCCTATAAAAAACAAGATACTTGTTAGGGTTAAAATTTCGTAAATGCTAATACCTGCAATCATAGTTTGTTGTTTTTAATAGTCAGAAGACCGAAGTCCGAAGTCGGAAGTTTTTTCATTGTATTTTCTTTTTAAATGCGACCATCATATTCATTAAGTTGAAAGCGTTTTCATATTGTTCATTAAATTCAATTTCGGAAATGTATTTTCTTTTTGAAGCTTTATGCAGGCATGTGACAACCTCAGCCAAAGAACGAATCGAATATCCCATAAATTTTTTAAATTCTGGATTTGTTTGCCCAATAGCGCCTTCAGAAATATTTAAAGCAATTGAATCTGCAGCTCTTTTTATTTGTGAAGATAAATTGTACAGCTCATTGGTCGGAAAAATTTTAGCTAAGGCATCAATGTCCTCTCCAAAATCCATAGCTTTTTGCCATATAATTAATTTCTCGAATTTAAATCCTATTTCCATTTTTTATGTCAATTTTTTACTTCGGTCTTCTGACTTCGGTCTTCCGACAATCGACTTCCTTTTGCAACGATGATAGCACCAATCATAACGGCTACCAACAGCACACTTATTACTTCAAATGGCAATATAAATCCGCCATCTTCAACACTCAATAAAATTCTGCCGATATCAGCAACTTCTATAGAGGAATATGCGGGATAAGTTTCCGGAAATGGATAGGTGGATATTGCCCAAAGCGTAACCGCTAAACCTGATGCGCTTAAAAGTCCTGCAATGATTTTTTTCTTTAAAGGTGTTTTTTCCAATTCCAGCTCAACATGATGAATAAGCAACACGGCAAAAATGAACAATACAATAATTCCGCCTCCATAAACCGTAAGTTGAATGGCGGCTAAAAAGTTGTAATCAATTAAAAAGTAAAGTCCGGAGATGCCTATTAAGACAAACAGCAAATAAATAACTGCCCTTAAAATCTTTCTGCTGGTTACTGAGGCAACTGAAAATAAAATGATGACCGCAGCGAGTATATAAAATATAATTGTTTCCATAATATTAATCTTCTATTCCGTCTAAAACAGATGAACCTGGTTGGTTTAAAATTTTAGTTAATTTACTTCTGTCATACACTGAATTTTCAAAATTCTGAGCCCATACAATGGCGTCGGTAGGACAAGCTTCAATACATAAACCACACATCGTACACATGGCTAAATGGTAAATATGTTTGTCTATTTCTTTCTTCTTTTTACCTGTTTCCGGGACAACAACCCTGTCCCAAATAATTTCTATGGAACCATTTGGACATGCAATTTCGCAAGCCTGGCAACCAGTGCAATAGTGACGATTGTCGGCATTGTGCGGCATCACCACTTCACCTCTGAAACGATCAAACATTTTAAGTGTTTCTCGGTTGTCGGGGTATTGTTGTGTAATAACACCTTTTCGTGCGCGAATAAAGTAACCTCCTGTAACCGACATTCCTGTAAGTAAGGTTTTTATTCCTTTATATATATCTGAAAAATAACTCATTTTAGTAGCATTTCATTTATTAAATTGTCCAATTCAGCCATATTATTATTGCCATCAGCATTAAATTCATCAAATTTAAAGGCAATAAATATTTCCATTCAAGGGTTAATAATTGGTCGACCCTTAATCTCGGGAAAGTCCATCTAAACCACATCATTAAAAAGATGAGACCTAAAACTTTAATTAAAAACCAAAATACTTCAGGAAACCAGGTAATATTTTCTGTAATTCCGAAAGGCGATAACCAACCTCCAAAAAATAAAACAACAGCAGTGGATGAAATTATAAACATGTTTATAAATTCAGCCAGGAAAAAATAGGCGAATTTCATTCCTGAGTATTCCGTATGAAAACCGGCTCCCAATTCCGATTCAGCTTCAACCAAATCAAATGGCGCTCTGTTGGTTTCGGCGGTACCTGCAACCATAAAAATCATAAAAGCAATGATAGAAGGAATATGGCCTTGTAAAATAAGCCACCCTCCGGTGCGTTGCACTTCTATTATTTCTGAAAGTTGTAAAGTTCCCGTTAACAATACCATAGTTAAAATAGAAAGTCCTACCGATAATTCATAACTTATGGTTTGCAAGCCACTTCTCATGGCTCCAATTAAAGCAAATTTATTATTGCTCGACCAACCGGCCAAAAGAATTCCGATAACGCCAATAGAGGAAATGGCAATTAAGAAAAACACACCAATATTAATGTCGAATGCCTGAAATTGTTTTGAAAACGGAAAAACGGCCATAGCCATTAATGCCGCAACAATCACAAAATAAGGCGCTAGATTGTATAAAAATTTGTCAATTTTGATGGTGCTTGTCAATTCTTTAGAAACCAATTTTAAAGCATCAGCCATTGTTTGTAAAAGCCCCCAGGGTCCAACTCTGTTTGGCCCTATACGCAATTGAAACCAAGCGGCAACTTTACGTTCTAAAAGCACTAAATACAAACCTGCTACAGCGAATAATGCCAAATAAGCAACGGCAATTACAACCATAATAGTATAATTTGCTGCAGTTTCAGGCATTATTGAAAAAATCCAATCTGAGATTGTTTTTGTAATGTTCAATGGAATATTCATTTGTAAAAAATTCATGGTCTATGATTAACGGTCTATATCTGGAATTACAAAATCAAATGAAGCCATTGTTGCCACTAAATCGGCTATTAATACGTCTTTTGAGATGTGATTTAAAATAGATAAATTAGAAAATCCTGGTGAGCGGAATTTTACGCGATATGGGTTTTTGTTTCCGGTACTGTTTATATAAACGCCAAGTTCACCTCTTGCTGTTTCAACACGTTGATAAAATTCACCTTTTGGCAATTTGATGACTGCTTTTGTGGCAGCTTTCGTTTCACCTTCTGGAATGTTATCAATCAATTGTTCAATAATTGAAACGGATTCCCATAATTCCATCATTCTAACTTGATAACGGGCAAAGGTATCGCCTTCCGTAAATAAAATTTCCTTGAAATCAACACGGTCATAAGCGCTGTAAGGATGGTGTTTACGCACGTCATTTGAAAAGCCTGAGCCTCTGGCAACCGGTCCTGAAACCCCAAAAGAAATTGCGTCTTCTTTGGTAATAATACCAACACCTTTTGTTCTTTTCTGAAAAATCACGTTGTCGGTTAATAAAAGATTGTATTCTGGAATCTTGGTTTTAAAATGTGTGATAAAATCTTTAGTGCGTTTTACAAAATTCGGGTGAATATCGAACATCAATCCGCCGGGAGCATTGTAATTCATTGTTAAACGGGCACCACAGGTTTCTTCAAAAATATCATTGATCATTTCACGATCCCTGAAAGCATAGAAATAAGTGGTTAACGCACCTAAATCCATCCCCATTACGCCCCACCATAAGCAGTGAGATGCAATACGAGTTAACTCAGCTATAATGGTCCTTATTACTTTAACCCTGTCAGAAACTTCTATTTCAAGCCCTTTTTCCACGGCCAAACATACTGCTTCATTATTGATGTGTGAAGACAAATAATCCATTCTGTCTGTTAAATGAACAATTTGCTGGTAACTGTCGCGTTCGCACATTTTTTCAATAGAACGATGAATGTAACCTAAATCTGGTTCTACATTTTTTATAAGCTCGCCGTCAATGGTTAAAATTAATCGTAACACCCCATGAGCTGCCGGGTGTTGAGGCCCCATGTTAATAAAATACTCTTCAGTTTTTATTTTATTTTGTACTTCTTGATCAGTCATTTATAAGGCTATTTAATAATCATATTTGCTTCATCTACATAATCTTTTCTCAAAGGAAAACCTTCCCACTCAGGCGTTAAAAAAAGGCGTCTTAATTTTGGATGATTGTTGAATTTTATGCCGAAAAAATCGAATATTTCCAATTCATGAAAGTCTGCTGTTTGCCAAATGTCGTGAACGGAATCCAGGGTTGGATTTTCCCGGTCATCAACCATAACTTTAACAACAACTTGATGTTTTAATTCCGTTGATTCTAAATGGTAAATAACACCCAATGCCGGAACCCAATCCATACCTGTTATGCAAAATGCATAATCAAATTTTAATTCGGGATGCGATTTTAACTGGCTGCAAATAGAGTGAAGTTGTTCTTTGGGAACAATCACATTTAGAAATTCAGACGCTTCGGTCGTAAATTCCAAATCGGTTCCCAAACCTGTAATTATATTTTGTAAATCTTCGTTTGTCATGGTCTTTTATGATTTAATACAAATTATTTTCCTTCATCAAAACCATCAATAGGATTCACCTTTTTGGCCATGTTTTCAGTTTTAATTTTTTGTTGAAGCATAATCATTCCTTCCAATAAAGCTTCCGGTCTTGGTGGGCATCCAGGAACATATACATCAACTGGAATCACATGGTCAGCGCCTTTAATTACAGAATAGGTATTGTAGTAAAATGGACCTCCTGAAATAGCGCAGGCACCCATAGCAATTACATATTTAGGTTCCGCCATTTGATCATATAATCGTCTTAATACAGGCCCCATTTTGTTAACAATGGTACCGGCAATAATAATTAAATCTGCCTGACGTGCTGAAGCTCTTGCAACCTCAAAACCAAATCTTGAATAATCGTGGCGGGCAGCACCTGTTTGCATCATTTCTATGGCGCAACAACTTGTGCCAAAATACAATGACCATAGTGAATTTGCGCGTCCCCAATTGATGACGCTGTCTAATGTGGTTACCACAATGTTTCCGCCATTGCCTCCCGGAATTATTTTTCCCGGAAAATCAGCAGGAACAACTTGTTTCATCCCTTCTTCTTCAAGCTGACTTAAATATCGTTTTTTATCTACTCCCATTGTAAAGCTCGTTTTTTATATGCATATAACAAACCCAATCCTAATATGAAAAGGAATACAATTATTTCTACCAAAGCAACAGTGCCTACTTCTTTATAAACTACAGCCCAAGGCACTAAAAATGCTACTTCGACATCAAAAATCAAGAAAAGAATGGCAAAAAGATAATACCCCACTTTAAATTGAATCCAGGTTGGACCAATAGTTGGTACCCCGCATTCGTAAGGTTCTCTTTTTTGAGGATTATCAGATTTTGGTGATATTAAATCTGATAAAAAATTTGCTCCGGCAACCAATACAATAGCTGCCAGTAAAAATACAATGATGGCTTCTGAACCCATTTTTTATATACTTTTTAATTCGTGGACAAAATTATGGTTTTTAAAAAAAAAATAGCTGACATTAATCAGCTATTTTTGTTATTTATTACGACTATTTTACCTCGTATGTTTCTCCTGAAAAGAAGAGGTCGTCTGTTTTCTTGAATTTTGAATTTGCTTTAACTTGAGCTGTCAGCGCATCTTCTCTTTCTTCAAGGGTAACATCAGTAAACCTTCTGATAACCCCTGTTGCCATAGGATACGCTAATCTTACAAGCATTTGATGAAGCGTTTTATCTTCTTCTTTGGCATTATGAACTAAAATATCTTCTCGCGTTATACCGTTTTCTCCAATGGTTACCACTTCTAATTTCAACTTGTTTAAAATGAGTCCCTTGTCTTTGTTTTTACCAAAGATCATTGGTTTACCATGCTCAAGAAAAATTTGTTTTTCTTCTTTTACATCTTTATCAGTTACATCGGTAAAACACCCGTCATTGAAAATTACACAATTTTGAAGCACTTCAATTAATGAAGTTCCTTTAAATTTATGGGCATCAATAAAAATCTGCGTCATATCTTTAGGATTGTTACCACCAATTCTGGCAAAGTAACGAGCATTAGCACCTAATGCAAGTTCTCCTGGAGAAAAAGGAGGTTGTGTGTTTCCGTATGGAGATGATTTGGTTTTTTGACCTATAAGGGAAGTTGGAGAAAATTGTCCTTTGGTTAAACCATAAATTTCATTGTTGAACAACACCATATTTAAGTCGATGTTTCTTCTTAATAAATGAATAAAATGGTTTCCGCCAATAGCCATTGAATCGCCATCACCGGTCATAATCCAGACACTTAAGTTAGGATTGGCCAATTTTACGCCAGAAGCAATTCCGGGTGCTCTACCATGAATGGTATGCATTCCGTAGGTGTTCATATAATACGGAAAACGAGAGGAGCATCCAATACCTGAAATAAATACGACGTCTTCTTTATTAACCCCCATTTCAGGAAGGGCTTTTTGCATGGATCGCAAAATCACGTAATCATCGCAACCGGGACACCACCTAACTTCTTGGTCACTTGTAAAATCTTTGAATGTATATTTTTTTACAGCTGTTGTAGTTTCCATAATTATACTAATAGTTTAAATTGTTGAATTAGTTCGTCGTTAGAAAATGGCAATCCTTGAATTTTGTTATGTTGAGAAAATTCAAATTTGCTGAAATTAATCTTTAGAATACCGGCAAACTGACCACTATTTAATTCGCAAACAATAATTTTTTTGAATTTAGATAAAATTTCTTCCGTATTTTTTGGCATTGGATTTATATAATTGAAATGCGCAAACCCAATTTTTTTATAGCCTTCATCATTTATTTGTTTTACGGCAGAATGTAAAGAGCCATAAGTTCCTCCCCATCCAATCACTAATAAATCCCCTGAATCTGCAAATTCGGTTTTTAATTCAGGTATGTTATTTTCAACCAGTCTGATTTTTTCGGCTCTAATGAAAGTCATCTCTTCATGGTTTAACGGTTCATAAGAAATATTACCTGTTACACGGTCTTTTTCTAAACCACCAATTCTGTGTTCTAATCCAGGCGTTCCGGGAACTGCCCAGTTACGTGCCAAAGTTTTTTCATCTCTGTCATAAGGATGCCAGTTTTCTTTAACTTCCGTAATCTTGTGATTTTTAATTGCAGGCATTTCAGCAACTGATCTAATTTTCCAAGGTGCCGAACCATTTGCAATATAGCCGTCTGTTAGTAATATTACCGGAGTCATATGTTCCAAAGCAAGTCGCGCTGCTTCATAAGCAAAATTAAAGCAGTTGGCAGGAGTACTGGCGGCAATAACAATCACCGGACTTTCACCGTTTCTTCCGTACATTGCCTGTAATAAATCTGATTGCTCCGTTTTTGTAGGCAAACCGGTTGAAGGTCCACCACGTTGTACATTAATAATAACCAATGGTAATTCAACCATCATCGCCAAGCCTATTGCTTCACCTTTTAAAGCCAATCCTGGTCCTGACGTTGTTGTAACGGCTAAATCACCGGCGAATGAAGCGCCAATGGCCGAGGTAACACCAGCTATTTCATCTTCTGCCTGAAAAGCTTTTACACCAAAATGTTTGTGTTTTACCAATTCATGTAAAATATCGGTAGCAGGAGTTATAGGATAAGATCCTAAAAATAACTCTAAACCGGATTTTTCTGCAGCAGCCAATAATCCCCAGGCGGTAGCGGCATTCCCCATAATAATTCTATAGGTTCCCGGCACCATTTTAGCGGGAGAAATGGTATAGGCATTAGGGATAAGTTCTAAAGTTTCTGCAAAATAATAACCGGCATTAAGCACTTTTGTATTTGCCTCAATCAAATGCGGTTTTGTTTTAAATTTTTTATTGAAAAAATCAATCGAATGCTCTAATGAACGGTTGTACATCCAATAAACCATTCCTAAAGAAAACATATTCTTGCTTCGTGTAATGGATTTGTTGTCTAATCCTTCAACATCTTTTAGGGCTTCTTTTGTCATAGAAGTCATGTCAACTTGAATAACACGATAGTTTTCCAAACTTCCATCTTCCAATGGATTGGTTTCGTATAACGCTTTATCTAAATTTTTCTTTGTAAATGAATCCGTGTCCACAATAATGGTGTGACCCGGTTTTACGGCATATAAGTTGGTTTTTAAACCGGCAGGGTTCATCGCCACCAATAAATCTACATTATCGCCCGGAGTGCTAACTTCAACGCTCCCAATATGAACTTGGAATCCTGAAACACCATATAAACTTCCTTGAGGAGCTCTAATTTCAGAAGGATAATTTGGAAAAGTTGCTATATCATTACCAAACATGGCGGAGGTATCAGTAAACTGGGTTCCTGTAAGCTGCATTCCGTCTCCTGAATCCCCAACAAACCTCACTACTACTGCTTCCAGTATCTCGGGTTGAAGAATTGTTTTTGTTGTAATCATAATTAATGTAAATTAAAAAATTTTGTTTAAATTTATTGAAAATTATTGTAAGTTCAACATAAGGGCTCAAAGGTATATTTACTTTTTTGAAATGGAAATGACTTTTATCACTTAGAGTTGCATAAATTTTATATATTTTTGTGAATTAATATAATAATATAATAATAAAAATTAGTAATCATGGCTATAAGAATAACAGATGAATGTATTAATTGTGATGCATGTATTTCAGAATGTCCAAATAATGCAATTTACGAACCGGATGGAGATTGGTCGTATTCAGATGGAACCTCATTGAAAGGAATGATAACTTTACCAAACGGTAAAGAAGTTGAAGCTGATAAACGAAACGAACCAATATCTGATGAATTTTATTTTATTGTAACTGATAAATGTACAGAGTGTAAAGGTTTTCATGACGAACCGCAATGTGCCTCAGTTTGTCCGGTAGATTGTTGTATTCTAGATGAAGAGCATGTAGAAACTGAAGATCAATTAATAGCAAAAAAAGATTGGATGCACGGAGAATAATTCCGCTAAAAGTCATAAAAAAAGCACCGTTTACGGTGCTTTTTTTAGTTTGTATGTTTATCGGTTTTTAATCGTTCAATTTTAATACTGCCATAAAGGCTTCTTGTGGAATTTCAACATTTCCTATTTGTCGCATTCGTTTTTTACCTTTCTTTTGTTTCTCCAAAAGTTTACGTTTACGTGAAATATCACCTCCATAACATTTTGCGGTAACATCTTTTCTAAGTGCTTTTACGGTTTCACGCGAAATAATTTTAGCGCCAATCGCCGCCTGAATCGGAATGTCAAATTGTTGGCGAGGAATTAACTGACGCAGTTTTTCACACATTTTTTTACCAATGTGGTAGGCATTGTCTGCATGAATTAAAGAGGAAAGGGCATCTACAACAGAACCGTTCAATAAAACATCAAGCCTGACCAATTTTGAAGTTCTCAAGCCAATAGGATGATAATCAAAGGAGGCATATCCTTTAGAAACGGTTTTTAATCGGTCGTAAAAATCGAAAACTATTTCAGCCAAAGGCATTTCAAAAGTAAGTTCAACACGCTCGGGTGTTAAATAAGTCTGATTGGTGATTTGCCCACGTTTTTCAATACACAAACTCATTACCTGACCAATGAAATCGGATTTGGTGATGATGCTCGCCTTAATATAAGGTTCTTCAACCCGATTTAATTTTGAAGGTTCAGGCAAATCGGTTGGGTTGTTCACTAAAATAGGAACATCGGGATGTTTATTGCTGAAAGCGTGGTACGATACGTTTGGAACGGTGGTAATTACCGTCATATCAAATTCACGTTCCAATCTTTCCTGAATAATTTCCAAATGCAGCATTCCTAAGAAACCACATCGAAAACCAAAACCTAATGCGGCGGAACTTTCGGGAACGAATACTAAAGAAGCATCGTTCAACTGCAATTTTTCCATAGAAGAACGAAGCTCTTCATATTCATCGGTATCTACAGGATAAATACCTGCAAAGACCATTGGTTTTACATCTTCAAAACCATCTATTCTATTTTGGGTTGGATTTACGGCGTCGGTTATGGTGTCTCCAACTTTAATTTCAACGGCAGTTTTAACGCCCGTAATTAAATAACCTACATCACCTGCTTTTACACTTTGTTTTGCAACTTGCGTTAATTTTAAAGTACCAACCTCATCGGCATTATATTCATTTTTGGTTGCCATGAATTTAATGCGCTGCCCTTTTTTAATTTCCCCGTTAAAAACCCTGAAATAAGTTTCTACGCCTCGGTATGAATTGTAAACCGAGTCGAAAATTAATGCTTGTAAAGGTGCGTTTACATCTCCTTTAGGTGCAGGAATTTTTTCAATAATCGCTTTTAAAATATCTTCTACCCCAAAACCTGTTTTTCCGCTCGCGTGAATAACTTCTTCAGGTTTACAACCCAGTAATGCAACAATATCATCGGTAACTTCTTCCGGATTGGCACTTGGCAAATCAACTTTGTTTAAAATTGGAATGATTTCTAAATCATGTTCCAAAGCCAAATATAAATTGGAAATCGTTTGTGCCTGGATGCTTTGGGCGGCATCAACAATGAGCAAAGCGCCTTCGCAGGCGGCAATTGATCTGGAAACTTCATAAGAGAAATCTACATGGCCTGGAGTGTCGATTAAATTTAAGATATAATTTTCGCCTTCATACATATATTCCATTTGAATGGCGTGACTTTTTATGGTAATTCCGCGTTCGCGCTCCAAATCCATACTGTCCAACAACTGCTCTTTCTTTTCTCTTGACGTAACTGTTCCTGTTACGTCCAATAATCTATCGGCAAGCGTACTTTTACCGTGGTCAATATGTGCGATGATGCAAAAATTTCGAATGTTTTTCATACTTCGTATTCCTTTCTACTTTTAGTTGCGCAAAGATAACTAAATAAGGGTTAAAAATACGACATGTTTAAATGTTTGCTATTCAACCCAATCGGCAATAAATAAATTAGTATCGTGCGTTCCATTATTATTTCTGTTGGAAGAAAAAACGATTTTTTTTCCATCGGGAGAGAACATAGGGAAGGCATCAAAAACAGTATCAAAAGTAATTTGTTCCAGACCGGTTCCATCAACATTAATCATAAATAAATTAAAACTGTGTTTGGTTTTATGGTTGGAAGAGAAAATAACTTTATTTCCTGAAGGGTGGAAAAACGGCGCCCAGTTTGCGCTTCCTAAATTGGTGATTTTGGTTAAATTACTGCCGTCAACATTACAGGTATATAATTCCATATTTGTTGGTTGCACCAATCCTTCAGCCAATAAGTCTTTATATTCTTTGATCTCTTCTTCTGTTTTTGGGCGGGAAGAACGGAATATTAACTTTGTGCCGTCAGGTGAAAAGAAGGCACCGCCATCATAACCCAATTCAAAAGTGACTTGTTTTACGTTTGTTCCGTCAATATTCATCGTAAACAATTCCAAATCGCCTGTTCTTGTTGAGGTGAATACAATTTTATCACCTTTTGGAGAAACGGTAGGTTCAGCATCATAACCTTCTTCAAAAGTTAATTGTTTTAATTGATTTCCTTTGGTGTCAGCTACAAAAATGTCGTACCCTTTATATACGGGCCAAATGTATTTGTTTCCGTAATCCTCTTTTTTTGGAACAGGAGGACACTCTTTTGAAGCTAAATGTGTGGAAGAATAAATAATAGTAGCATCTCCAGGCAAAAAGTAACTGCACGTTGTACGCCCGGTTCCGGTACTTATAAGTTGCGGTTTTTGTCCTTTGCTTAAATCATCATTAATGCCCATTGTAAAAATTTGATCACATTCCAATCCCCAAATATTATTTACCTGAAACACTAGTTTATTGCTGTCGAAACTCCAGTACGCCTCGGCATTATCGCCGCCAAAAGTGAGTTGTTTTATATTTTTTAAATGTTTTTCCTGCGGATAATGAAGTGTATTTACAATTTTTGTGGCACCCGATTTTCCGTCGTATGCAGTTTTATGCTGGGAAGATTTACAACCTAAAAAGAGTGTTGCTAAAATTAGAAATGATAATCTTAATTTCATGGGTGTTGTTTTAATGAATTCAAAAATACAATTTTATGAATAAATATTGAAATAATTAAAATTGTGTATTTTTGCACACTTAAATTTTTGATTTGATAAAGATAGGAGACATAGAATTGTGCGATTTTCCTTTGTTGCTGGCGCCGATGGAAGACGTAAGCGACCCGCCGTTTAGAGCTTTGTGCAAGGAACAGGGTGCTGATGTGGTTTATACCGAGTTTATTTCTTCGGAAGGATTGATACGCGATGCGGCAAAAAGCAGGAAAAAACTGGACATTTATGAAAAAGAACGTCCGGTTGGTATCCAAATATTTGGCGCAAATTTAGAATCTATGCTAAGAACAGTGGAGATTGTTGAACAATCGAATCCGGATATTATCGACATCAATTTTGGATGCCCCGTTAAAAAAGTGGTTTGCAAAGGTGCCGGAGCCGGTATTTTAAAAGATATCGATTTGATGGTGCGTTTGACTGAGGCCATGGTAAAACACACCAATTTGCCTATCACAGTTAAAACGCGTTTGGGCTGGGACGAAAATTCCATAAAAATTGTTGAAGTGGCGGAACGCTTGCAGGATGTGGGTTGTAAAGCAATTTCAATTCATGGTCGTACACGGGCTCAAATGTATAAAGGTGCAGCAGACTGGAGTCACATTGCAGCAGTAAAGAATAACCCGAGAATGCACATTCCTATTTTTGGAAATGGCGATGTAAATTCACCCGAACGTGCTATGGAAATGCGTGATAAATTTGGACTGGATGGCGCTATGATTGGCAGGGCAAGTATTGGAAATCCATGGTTTTTTAAACAGGTGAAACACTTTTTTGAAACAGGAGAACATTTACCTACCATCACTATTGCCGATCGAGTTGAAATGGCTCGCCGACATTTACAAATGGAAATTGAATGGAAAGGTGTTGAAATTGTGGGTGTTATGGAAACACGCCGTCATTATACCAATTATTTTAAAGGCATCCCTGACTTTAAAGAGTACCGAATGAAAATGGTAACTTCAGACGCTGCGCAAGATGTTTATGATGTTTTTGAGGAGGTTTTACAGAAATTTTCCTGATAAAAAAGAAGTCCTCAGCAATTTTTATTTTCTTCAGGAATTAAACATTTCAATCGTTTATTCGACTAATTTTAAAGAAATTCTGCTGCTGGCAATTTTTGAAGCCAGCAAGCCTAAAACAAGAATGGTCACAAGTACTGTTACGACATTTAAAAAGGTAAATTCAACCGGATAAGCCAAATGTTGCGTAATCATAAACAATTTATATTTTTTCTGAAGCAAAACCAGCACAATACCGGCCGTTAATCCAACCGAGAGTCCAAAAAGCGTCAGTAAAAATCCTTGAAAAATAAAAATGCGTTTAATCTCTTTGATGGTTGCTCCCAAATTGTACAATGTTTTAAGATTGTCTCTTTTGTCTAAAATCATCATAATAATGGCACCGATCACATTGAACAATGCGATAATTAAAATAAGCGTAAATATTAAGTAGGAAGCCAAATTCTCTGTATTCAGCATTTTATAAAACACGGCATTTAACTGCTCCCGGGTTTCAATACTAAATTCGGGTCCCAAACCAGTTGTTAACTGATCAATAATTTCTGCACGTTCATCGCCGTTTTCAACTTTTAACTCAATTGCCGAAATTTGGGTCGGATTGTAATTCAGCAACTCCTGAGCCAATTCCAAAGAAATAAACACGTATTTTTTATCGATCTCATCCGTTAAAGCAAAAACCCCAATAGGTTGTGCATTAATTTTAGTAAAAGCGTTTGCGGGATTGGTGATATAGCCGCTTCCAGGTTTCGGAACATAAATTTTTAAAGGTTCCAAAAAATCATAAACACCAATAGACAACAGGTTCGAAATTCCATTGCCAACCACTGCTCCTGACGGCATATTTTCGTTTAGCCAGGATCCCGAGTAAACAGTGGTGTCCATGCGGTTTACTTTTGTGTAGTTTAGATCAACGCCTTTTATATAGGCAATGTGTGTTTTTTCATTAAAATCGAAAAAAGCGCGTTCTTCAATGACTTTTGAATAGGATGCGATGCCGGCTTGTTTGTTAATGAGGTTTTCAATTTTTGTATTGAAGTCTAACGATTTTCCTTTTATGGAGGTAATTTTAATATCAGGATCTGAAGTGTTTAAAAAACCAATGCTGAAAGTTCGCAATCCGGAAAATCCTGAAAGCACAATAAACAGAGCCAAAGTTCCAATGATTACGCCTACAGCGGCGATAATGGTGATAATATTTATGGTATTGTTGCTGCTTTTAGAAAATAAATATCGCTTGGCTATATATAAGGAAAAGTTCAAATTATCGCTTTTGACGTTTGTTTAAAATATCAGGATTTGTAATTGGATTTTCCTGTTTGCCTTTTAAAGCATTGTCAATATCTTCAATATAATCCAAACTGTCATCCATATAAAAAAATAGTTCGGGCATTCTTCTTAACTGTTCCCGGGTTCGTTTTGCCATTTCATAGCGAATGGTTGCCGTATTTTCTTTAAGACCTTCAAGAATGAGGTCTCTTTTTGCTTGAGGAAAAACACTGATATAAACTTTAGCGTTCGATAAATCGCTGGTTACAAGAACTTTAGATACAGATATAATGATACCTTTCATTCCATCCTGTGCAGCGTGTTGTAAAACATCGGCCAAGTCTTTTTGTAAAACACCTGCAATTTTTTTTTGTCTGTTTGTTTCCATAGTGCAAAAATAGGTATTAAATATACATAAATTTTGTTTTTGTTTTTGATTGTTTTGAAATTAAGTGGTAAAAATTTTTATTCGAAATACAAATTTTACAGATTTTATGCGTTTAAATTTCAGTAACTTTGAGGGGATACTTATTTCAATTCTACTTAATTTATGAAAAAAATAGAACACATTGGCATTGCCGTAAAAGACCTGGATAAATCGAATGTATTGTTTGCGGCAATTTTTGGAAAAGCGCATTATAAAGTGGAGGAAGTGGAAAGTGAAGGCGTGAAAACTTCTTTTTTTCAAGTGGGTTCAAACAAAATTGAATTGCTGGAAGGCACAAATGAAAACAGCCCTATTGCTAAGTTTATTGACAAAAAAGGGGAAGGCGTTCACCATATTGCTTTTGCCGTAGACGATATTTTAAGTGAAGTGAGGCGTTTAAAAAAAGAAGGATTTATTGTTTTAAACGAAACGCCAAAAAAAGGAGCCGACAATAAATTGGTGGTTTTTTTACACCCAAAATCTACCAATGGTGTTTTAATTGAGCTGTGCCAGGAAATAGGGTAGCGGTTGCAAATTAACAGTTGCCTTTTATTTATTATTTGCTTCATTTTGTTGTAAAACTTAGCAATTTTTATACGCATTCTTCCCTAGAGGCGCCATATTATTTTGAATAAGCTCCAGAAGAATAAGTCAACTCATAACTATGCGTGTATATTTCAAAAATAATCCCGAAAGGATCTTCTACGTAGCACATTTTAAATGGTTTGTCGTTTGGGTAATATGCTCTAATTGGCATTCTTTGCTTTCCTCCATAAGACAAAATTTTATCAATGAGTTCCTCAATATTTGGGTCTTGCACGCAAAAATGAAAAAGACCGGTATTGAATGGGTTAAATTCAGGAGCTTCTTTAACGCCGTTCGGAAAGGAAAATAATTCAATTCCAATTCCGTCTGAAGTTGCTAAATGTGCAATTTCAAATTCTTCCCAGTCTTCTCCAAAAACGTCAATACACATTTGACCAATGGCAGTTTCCTTTTCTTTTTTGACTTTTGAGGGTTCCATAATAATGTACCAACCCATGACTTCTGAATAGAATTTTACAGCTTCATTTATATTTGGAACTGTAATTCCAATATGAGAAAATGATTTTGGATAATTTTTAATAGTTGTCATTGGTTATATTTTTAGATTGCAAAATTAGGTTATATTTGTCTTAATAACAATAACTAACCAAAAAGTAGTATAGTTACTAAAACGAGTAAAATAATGGATATGAATAATTTAAATATTAAATTTTGAATAAAAATAATTATTGTCCTCTTAATTATACAATGAATTTAATTGGTACAAAATGGAAGCCTCTAATATTATTTCATTTATTGGAGGGTGCTTTGCGTTCTGGAATATTACAGAAGAAAATCCCGGGAATTTCTAATAAAATGTTTACCCAAACTGTAAGGGAATTGGAGAAAGACAATCTTATTTTTAGAAAAGTTTTTCCCGTTGTTCCTCCTAAGGTTGAATATAAACTAAGCGATAAAGGAAAATCTCTGGAAAATATTTTAAGAAGTTTGGATAAATGGGGTTCAGAAGATAATCGTAATTAATTTAATAGAGCGATGTGTCTTTTAATTACACACAAGGGTTTGTGGCATGGTGTCGTGCTGGATTACGAAGGGATTTCCTGTCAGTTTACGCCGACTTATTTACGAGCCAAAAACCTCGCATATCCCATGAAGCCCAGCACCATCACATGTGTTAGCGTTTCGTGCTTAATTCTTAATCAATTACGATATTTTAAGTATCAACATATCAAACCAAATCAAAGCGGTCAAGATTCATTACTTTTGTCCAAGCTTTTACAAAGTCTTGTAAAAACTTCTCTTGTGAATCCTTACATCCATATACTTCTGCTAAAGCACGTAACTCCGAGTTAGAACCGAAGATTAAATCGGCACGTGTGGCAATCCACTTTTGCTTACCTGTTGTACGATTTAAACCTTCAAATGCTTCCCCAGCTTCAGAGGTTGCTTTCCAAGTTGTACCTATATCAAGTAAGTTTATAAAAAAATCATTTGTTAGTGTTTCTGGACGCTCTGTAAACACTCCGTATTTAGAGCCATCAAAGTTAGTGTTCAATGCCCGCATACCCCCAATAAGTACAGTCATTTCAGGAGCGGTTAGCGTTAAAAGCTGAGCTTTATCAACTAACATTTCTTCTGTTATTGCTGTATAGGTTGCATTTTTATAATTACGGAATCCATCTGATTTTGGTTCAAGAGCTGCGAATGATGCTACATCTGTTTGTTCAAATTTCGCATCTGCTCTACCTGGTGTAAATGGAACGGCAATAGTTTTACCGGCATCTTTTGCAGCTTTTTCGATAGCTGCAGCTCCACCCAGAACGATTAAGTCCGCCATAGAAACTGCCTTGTTTCCTGATAGAGCGTCATTAAATTCTTTTTGAATAGCTTCTAATTTTGCCAAAACGGTTTTTAATTGAGCAGGATTATTCACTTCCCAGTTATTTTGAGGAGCAAAACGAATACGAGCACCGTTTGCACCACCACGTTTATCTGAACCACGAAATGTAGATGCTGAAGCCCAGGCCGTAGAAACTAATTGAGAGGTAGTTAATCCAGAAGATAAAATCTTATCTTTTAATGTAGCGATGTTTTTATCGTTAATTAATTCGTGTGTAATTGTTGGAATTGGGTCTTGCCAAATTAATTTTTCGTGAGGAACTTCTGAGCCTAAATAACGAGAAATAGGTCCCATATCACGGTGAGTTAATTTGAACCAAGCTCTTGAAAATGCATCAGCAAACTCAGTAGGGTTTTCATAAAAACGTCTTGAGATTGGTTCATAAATAGGATCCATTCTTAACGCAAGGTCAGCTGTAGTCATTATAGGAGCGTGTCGTTTTGATGAATCGTGTGCATCTGGAACGGCAGTAGCTGCTTTAGGATCAGTTGGAACCCATTGCCAAGCTCCAGCTGGACTTTTTACTAAATTCCACTCATAACCAAATAAGGTTTCAAAATAACTGTTATCCCATTTTATTGGAGTGGGAGTCCATGCACCTTCAATGCCACTGCTAATAGTATCTACACCTTTACCTGTTCCAAAACTACTTATCCATCCAAGTCCTTGCTCTTCAATGCAAGCAGCTTCCGGTTCCCTGCCTACGTGTGAAGTGTCACCAGCACCGTGGCATTTACCAAAGGTATGGCCTCCTGCAACAAGAGCAACGGTCTCTTCATCATTCATTGCCATACGAGCAAAGGTTTCACGAATGTCTTTACCTGAAGCAATTACATTAGGTTCTCCATTAGGGCCTTCAGGGTTTACATAAATTAACCCCATCTGAACTGCTGCTAAAGGATTTTCTAGAACTCTCTCACCTGTGTAACGCTTATCTCCTAGCCATTCAGTTTCTGCTCCCCAATAAATATCTTGCTCTGGTTCCCAAATATCCTCACGTCCACCTCCAAATCCAAATGTTTTAAATCCCATTGATTCTAAAGCACAGTTCCCTGTAAGAATCATTAAATCTGCCCAAGATATTTTTTTACCATACTTTTGTTTAATAGGCCAAAGTAACCTGCGAGCCTTATCAAGGTTCACATTATCTGGCCAGCTGTTTAAAGGGGCAAAACGTTGATTGCCTGTTGATGCGCCACCACGGCCATCTGAAATGCGATAGGTTCCTGCACTATGCCAGGCCATACGAATGAATAAGGGACCATAATGGCCATAATCTGCTGGCCACCATCCCTGTGAATCGACCATTAGTTTGTTAATGTCTTTTTTTATTGCTTTTAAGTCTAAACTTTTGAATGCTTCAGCATAATTAAATTCATCTCCCATTGGATTAGATAAAGAAGAGTGGAGACGCAGGATGTTTAAATTTAGTCGATTAGGCCACCAATCTTTATTGGTAATTTGTTTTTGTATTGCTTGTCCGTTATGAAAAGGACATTTGCTTTCGTTTGAATCACTCATAGTTGTATGTATTTATTGTGTGAATATACTTTAATGATAATCGATTTATATTTAAAATTAATAAATTTTTCGGTTGTAGCAAATCGTTAGTTGAATGTTTGTCGGTTAATATTTAGTTTAAAGATAAGCATAAATTATATTTGTATAGCTAAAGCAGGATTTATTTATTAAACTGTATAGTTATTTTAGGACGGGTCAAATGACCAGTCAAAACGTGGTCTGCAGGTAGGCAAAAGGGAGGGTAAAGGGAGGATACTCCATACATAGTGATATAGTAGTGTTATAGTCGCTATAACACCCCGCCTAAAAAATGGTCATTACTATGAGCGATTGCGACGAAGTAATCTCATGGTAACTAAGTCAATGACCACAATAAACGACAGCACGACAGCACGACCGCAAGACAAATTTTAAGTCATCAGTATACAGTAAAAAAACCAACAACCAACAACCAAAAACTAACAACAAAATTGTATATTGCAGGCGCTTTAAAATCAGTTTCTTTTGAATAATTCGTTCGATAAATATCAAAAAAGAAGATTGCGTTCTTCTTATCTTTCTGTCATCGTAAGCATTGCTTTGGTGTTATTTTTAGTGGGTCTTCTAGGGCTTATTGTGCTAAAAACCAATAGCATAACGAAACATTTTAAAGAAAAAGTGGCCATTACCGTATTTTTAAATGACAATGCCAATGACAGTGATGTGGAAACATTGCGGGCCGAATTAAAAAGGGAGGAATATGCGAAAACGGTCACGTATATTTCAAAAGAGGAAGCCGCGAAAATATACAGCGAAGACATTGGTGAAAACTTTTTAGAATTCTTGGGTGAAAATCCGCTAAAAAACGCCATTGATATTTTGTTGAAATCAGAATTTGTAACGCCCGAAATTATGGCTGGCATAGAAAAAAATTTGGTGCTTAGAAGCATTGTTTCGGAAGTTACTTACGACAAACCACTGATTGAATTGCTATCGAAAAACATCAATCGTTTAAGTTTTTGGATGCTGCTGTTTAGCGCGCTGTTTACCTTAATTGCGGTTGTTTTAATTAATGGTTCTATTCGACTTTCGGTATATTCAAAGCGATTCACCATCAAAACAATGCAAATGGTGGGTGCTACGAAAGGTTTTATAAGAAATCCGTTTATTTGGCAAAGCGTAAAATTAGGCATTATTGGCGCGTTGGTTTCTATTGTGGGTCTGGTTGTTTTTATTTCCTATTTAAACAAAAATATTCCGGAATTGGAGCTGTTTAGTGATATTAACATGTTGGCCATGGTGTTTTTTGGCATTATTGGTTTGGGTATTCTAATTACCTGGTTAAGTACATTTTTTGCGACCCAACGATTTTTAAACCTGAGAAGCGACGAACTTTATTATTGATAATAAAGGGGTGTTGAACACTGTTTAAAACCAAAATTAAATTCAAGTTGATTTTATTCAAACTTTAAAAACTATAAAACCTTCATAATGAAGAAAAAAAACGAAGAAGTTAAAAGCGAATTCCTTTTCGGAAAAAGGAATTATGTGATCATGTTAATCGGTATTGCTTTTATTGGGCTCGGATTTGTTTTAATGGCGGGAGGCGGAAGCGACAATCCCGAAATTTTTAATGCAGATATTTATAATTTTAGAAGAATTCGTTTAGCACCAACATTGGTAATAATTGGTTTGGGCATTGAAATTTATGCCATAATGACGAAACCTAAAAAATAAGAATGAATTTAATTGAAGTTATTATTTTAGCCATAATTGAAGGAATTACTGAATATTTACCGGTTTCATCAACTGGCCATTTAATTATCGCTTCATCCTTTTTTGGCATTGCCGGCGACGATTTCACCAAATTATTTACCATCGTTATTCAGTTGGGTGGTATTTTGGCTGTGTTGGCTTTATATTGGAAACGTTTTTTTCAAAGTGTCGATTTTTATTTAAAACTATTTGTGGCGTTTTTGCCTGCTGTTTTCTTCGGATTGCTTCTTAATAATTATATAGATGGTTGGCTGGAAAGTCCTATAATTGTTGCGGTTACCTTAATTTTGGGCGGAATTATTTTAATAAAAGTTGATGATTGGTTTAAAACGAATGAAATTATTGATCCAAACGAACCCTATATTCATACGGAGATTGGGTATGCCACTGCACTAAAAATTGGGTTTTTTCAATGTTTGGCGATGATTCCTGGAACTTCCAGAAGCGGCGCCTCAATTATAGGAGGGATGACCCAAAAATTAAACAGAAGAACAGCGGCCGAATTTTCATTTTTTCTTGCGGTGCCAACCATGTTTGGCGCAACTTCAAAAAAACTGTTCGATTATTACAATAACGGATTTGTTTTAAGCAATGACCAAATTAATTATTTGCTGCTGGGAAATGTGATTTCATTTATTGTAGCGTTGCTTGCCATCAAATTTTTTATAGACTATTTAAGTAAAAACGGATTTAAATTGTTTGGTTATTACCGGATTGGTTTGGGCCTTGCTTTATTGCTGATTCATTATTTTGTCATGCCATTAACTGTTGTATAATGTTAACTGTTGAAGATTTTAAAAGCGGACAGGTTTTGTTGATAGACAAACCTTTAAACTGGACTTCCTTTCAGGTCGTCAACAAATTGCGTTGGCATATTCGCCAAAAATTTGACCTCAAAAAAATAAAGGTGGGCCATGCAGGCACGTTAGATCCTTTAGCGACCGGGTTGTTAATTATTTGTACAGGAAGCTTCACAAAGAAAATTGATGAATATCAGGGGCAAATTAAAGAATATACGGGTGAAATAACCTTAGGGGCAACAACTCCAAGCTATGATTTGGAAACTGAAGTTGATGAGTTTTTTCCTGTTGATCATATTACTGATGACTTAATTTATAAAACTACCGGGCAATTTATTGGGGAAATTAGTCAGATTCCACCAATGTTTTCTGCTATAAAAATGGAAGGAGTACGTTTGTATAACCTGGCGCGTGAAGGAAAAACGGCCGAAATAAAATCGCGGAAAATATCCATTGAAACCTTTGAGGTTACCAATATCGATTTGCCGAAAATTCAGTTTCGGGTGGTATGTAGCAAAGGAACTTATATCCGGTCTTTAGCATATGATTTTGGCAAAGCGTTAAATTCAGGCGGACATTTGTCGGCACTAAGACGTACAAAAATCGGTGAATTCAGTGTAGAAAGCGCTACAGAACCTTTAGCGTATATTGATGCCTATTTAAGCTGAAAAAATAATTAGCCAATGACATTATTAGCCAATTAGCCAATAATTTGTTCATTTATGTGTTTTTTATTCTCGCGAACTTTGCGTAAAGCTTTGCGCTCATTGCGGTTAAAAAAACAGTTTTGTTATTTATTGGGTTTGCTATTTCACAAATCTCCCCAGCCAGCTGTCCATAATATTAATTTCCCAGCCAAATTCCAATTCTTCTTTAAGGTTAATCATGGAATTAAATACCATCGTGTTTTGTGAAACACCTTTGTCCTTAATCATTTTTTTGAACTCGGGAAGTGCTTTATACTGTACGAATTCTCCTTGTTTGTAACACACATTAATCCTGTCCATTAAAATAAGCTCGTAGCTGTTTTCAAGTGATTGAATAAAGCTTGCCAATTTATCCTGGGCTTCCAAACTCAGGCTTTGTTCTGTATCGTTGGCGGTAACAATAATAAAACGGTCGTATTTTATAACAAATGCCGCTGAAATAGGCTGATTCTCATTTTCCCAGTCCGTTAAAAATTGTTCAATTTTGGTGATTATTTCTGGAAGTTCCTGTAGATAAAATTTTCTGCTTGCCGGAAATACCCAAATTTTTGCGGTTTCGGGGATGCTGTTAAAATCTGTAATCATGGATTGTATTTAGGCCGCAAAGGTATTCAAAATAAACCGATAACTGTATGCTGGGATTAAAAGCAATTGAATTAACAATTAACAGTTAAACATAACCGAAAACAGTTCACCAATAATTATTAATTAAAAAAGTTAAGAAGCTTTCAATAAGCTTAAGAGTTCCTCCTGCGTATTGTTGCCTTTATCTTTATTGTACCAAATTTGCAGATTCTTTTTAAAATCTTCATCCAAACTTCCGTTTTTGGATTTATAATCCACCACCATCTTTGACGCAATAGTAGGTCTGGGCCCCCAGGAATCCAACACATTATTTTCCTGATCTAAAATAAGGACTTTAGGAATGGATTTGCTGCCGTTTGTTAAATACTGGTTCATCAAAGCCTCATTTTCATCGCGCAGAACAATTTTGAAATCAATTTTGTCCGATGCTTCTGCAACTTTATTGATGACAGGTAAAATTTGGGCAGCATCGCCGCACCAGCCTTCGGTAATAACTAAAAAAGTAAAACCCTTGTTCAGATTGTCCAGGGAGTTTTGAGTTTCATCCGATATTTTCAACGTTTTATCTAGGCGGTCCATTCTTGTATCATTCAATCTACTGAAATTCAGATGTTCATCAGTTTGTTTAATTCCGGTTGATTTTCCTTCAGAAATTAATTTTTTTATGAAGCTTCTATAGGACAAATAGGAAATTGTTTTATTTAAACTGTTTTTTATTAGAAAGTTATCCATTTTTTTATTAAATTTATTGTCATTCTTGTCGCGTTTTTAGATTTTTTCTTACGGCATTTAGCATTTTTTAAATCTCAAAAGGCAAACTTAGAATTTTATTTTGGTAACAAAGGTAACATTGGTTGCAATATATAAAGATAAAAATATCTTTTATTCGCTAAATTATGATATTAGTCATAATTTAGCTAATTTTGGAACATTACATTTGCTGAGTATTTATTAACATTAACCATAAATTATGAAAAAAATCAATTTAACCACCTCACTTTTAGCAGTATTTGCACTATTCATTGTTTCGTGCAATGGCGGAGAAAAAAAACAAGAAGTAACTGAAACAAAAACAGAAACTGCTTCAGAAGGGAAAGGGCAATCAGCTGTTTCCGACGATGTTTCGGCGGCAAACGCATTACAAGTGGCAAAATCATTAGATGACTTCAAAACATTGGTAGTAGCTATTGAAGCCGCGGGTGTTGAAGATGCTGTTGTAAATGTTGGCCCATTAACAATCTTTGCTCCTGTAAATGCAGCTTTTGATAAGCTTCCCGAAGGAACTGTGGAAACATTATTAAAACCTGAAAATAAGGAAAAACTGGCTTTTATTCTAGTCAATCATGTGGCTCCGGCGAATTATCCTATTGAACAACTTAAAAAGGAAGCTAAAAAGGGCCGCAAATTATATATGGCTTCTGGTAAATATTTACTTGTTGAAGATAAAGAAGATGGCGTTTATGTTGGCGGAACTAAAATATTAAAAACTGTAAATGTGAGCAATGGCTGGATTCATGTAATCGACAATGTATTGGTGCCTACCGAATAATTTTGAAAAAAAAACGAACAAAAAAAATTGAATAGCCAGGATTTCTTATTGAAAACTTTAAAAGAGGCTGTTTTATATAACCCTAACTGAAATAAATTTTATAGATGAACTTAAAAGTAGTAGTATTAGCACTTGTAGCAGCAGTAATCACAAGCTGTGGAGGTGATGGCAAAAAGGAGGAAAAAGTTTCAGCGCCTGTTGAAGAACAAAAAGCAGTGGTTGAGGAAACCGACCCTATGAAAGATAAAGGTATTGGACCAATAACCAGCATTGAACTTGGTGATATTGACCAAAATATGGCCGATGAAGGAAAAGCTATTTTTGCAGCAAAATGTGCTGCCTGTCATAAAATCAGCAAAAGACTTATTGGGCCGGCTATGGTTGGGGTAACTGAAAGACGTACACCAGAGTGGATTATGAATATGATTCTTAACCCGGAAGTAATGGTTGTTGAAAATCCAATAGCTAAAAAATTGCTTGCTGAATATATCGCTCCAATGGCCAATCAAAGTTTAACAGAAGAAGAAGCGAGAAAAATATTAGAATACTTTAGAACAAAAACATCTGCAACGGATGAATAAGATGAATACCAAACAATAAAATACTATAATATGAAAACAATTTTTAAATCTTTACTTGCAATTACGGTACTTTCAATGGTACTGGGAAGTTGTGGAAAAGGAGACTCAAAGAAAAATGGCGCTTTATCCAGTAATGCTGCCGAAAAAGTGTACGTGGCTCCAGGTGAATATGATGAGTTCTATGCTTTTGTATCAGGAGGATTCAGTGGCCAATTGGCTGTTTATGGACTTCCGTCAGGACGTTTATTTAAAGTAATTCCTGTTTTTTCGGTAGATGCTGAAAAAGCTTACGGATTTAATGAAGAAACAAAACCAATGCTTAATACTTCTCACGGATTTATTCCATGGGATGATTCACATCACCCTGATATTTCTCAAACCGCAGGTGAATTGGATGGACGTTGGGTATTTATCAATGGTAACAATACACCTCGTATTGCAAAAATTGATTTAACAACTTTTGAAACTACTGAAATTATTGAAATTCCTAACTCAGCAGGTAACCACAGTTCCTCTTTTGTTACCGAAAATACAGAATATGTTGTGGCAGGAACACGTTTTAGTATTCCTTTTCCTCAAAGAGATATGCCTATTAAAGAGTATAAAGGAAACTTTAAAGGAGCTTTAACTTTTATTAAAGTTGATCCTAAAGATGGCGGTATGGATATTAAGTTCCAATTAATGATGCCTGGTTTTAACTATGATTTATCACACCCTGGAAGAGGTGATTCACATGGTTGGTTTTTCTTTACAACTTATAATACAGAAGAAGCAAATTCATTGTTAGAGGTAAATGCCTCTCAAAATGACAAGGATTTTATTGCTGCCATCAACTGGAAAAAAATTGAAGAATATGTAAATAATGGAGGCGGTACAAAAGCGCCAACCAGGTATGCGCACAATGTTTATAAGGATGAAACACATTCTGCCACTTCTACGATAAAAGAAGAAGTATTAATTGTGAACCCAAGTGACGTTCCTGGTGCTATCTATTTTATGCCAACACCAAAATCTCCTCATGGTTGCGATGTTGATCCATCAGGTGAATATATTGTTGGAAGCGGAAAATTGGCTGCTGAATTAACAATCCACTCATTCAGTAAAATGCTTAAAGCGATTGAAGAGAAAAAATTTGACGGCGATGCTTATGGCATTCCAATTTTGCAATACGAAGCAACTTTGGCCGGAGCAGTTAAACAACCTGGCTTAGGACCATTACATACCGAGTTTGACGGAAAAGGAAATGCCTATACTACCTTCTTTATTTCTTCTGAAGTGGTTAAATGGAAATTAGGAACATGGGAAGTTATCGACAGAAAACCAGTTTATTACTCTGTGGGTCACTTAATGATTCCTGGAGGAAATTCAAGAAAACCTTTCGGTAAATACTTGTTGGCGATGAACAAAATTACAAAGGACCGTTATTTGCCAACGGGTCCTGAAGTAACCCAATCTGCGCAATTATTTGATATTACAGGAGAGAAAATGGAGTTGCTATTAGATTTCCCAACAATTGGAGAGCCACATTATGCCGCAGGAATCCCAGCGGAATTAATAATGCCTAAATCTAAAAAAATATACAAATTAGAAGAAAATAAACACCCGTTTGCTACCAAGTCTCAGGCTGCTGCTAAAGTGATAAGAAAAGGAAACGAAGTTCATGTGTATATGACCATGATACGTTCTCACTTTGCTCCGGACAACATTGAAGGTATCCAAGTTGGCGACAAAGTGTTTTTCCACATAACAAACCTTGAGCAAGATTATGATGTGCCTCACGGATTTGCCGTAATTGGCGCTCAAACTTCTGAGTTGTTGATTATGCCTGGTCAAACAGAAACCAATATTTGGGAACCTAAGCAAGTTGGTGTCTGGCCGTTTTATTGTACAGATTTCTGTTCAGCTTTGCACCAGGAAATGCAGGGTTATATCAGGGTATCTCCAAAAGGATCTAACGTTCCGTTAACATATACTTTGGATGGTGATGCTGTTGATGCTGAATAATACAACTTTTATAAAATGAAACTTTAAATAGTTTAAATAAGCGGGCATTATTTTAAAATTTTGCCCGCTTTAAATAAAAATCGAATGAAAAAATTTATTTGCTGTTTACATGAATCTTCACCTTAAGTTTTTTAATCTTTATTTCGTGAATTCTTAAAATCGAAGAGTTATAAATTTTTTGATAATTTGAAGTAGGGTGTTTCGTGTAAAATGTGTCAGTTATTTTGCACATCTAATAAAAGCAATAATTTTTTAAATGATGAAAAAATCTAAAATATTAATGATAGTGGGCTCTCTGCTATTACTTGGGCTATTTGTATTTCCTTTATGGAATATAACGCTGGAAGCTCCGCAATATCCAATTCCATTAGGGATGGATATCCACATCAATAAATTCAAGGATACTCATGAATTTGATATCAAAAATATCAATTTAATGAACCACTACGTGGGGATGCAATATATTCCCGAAACCATTCCCGAGTTTAAAATATTTCCCATAGCCATAGGTGTCATGGCGGTTTTAGGTGTGATTATCGGGTTTTTTGGCAACCATAAATTATTTCTGGCCTGGTTTGTTTTAATGTGTGTTTTAGGGATTGCCGGGATGTATGATTTCTATTTGTGGGAGTACGATTATGGACATAATTTAAATCCGAAAGCAATTATGAAATTCACGAACCCTGATGGTTCGGTGATGGGATTTCAACCGCCTCTTTTCGGCACAAAGGACATTCTTAATTTTAAGGCACATTCCTATCCAAGAACCGGAGCTTATTTTTTGTTTGCGGGAATGATGTTAACCTTGGTTGCATTTTTTGTCGGTAAAAAAGAAACAAAAGCATAAATATTTTTATTGTTGTTCAACAGATAAAACGGGTATATGTTCTTATACTCGTTTTATATTGAATCAAATATTTTATTAATTAATAAACCGGTAACTAAGAGGTTGAATTCTAAATATTCAAAACGCAAAACTTAAAACTCAAAACTTTTTACTGTATATTTGAGAACTATTAAAATCAAAAAATAATGAAAACTAAATTCCTCAAACTATTTCTTGGGACCATCGTTTTGTTGCTCACAATTTCTTGTAAAGTGGAACCTGAAGCCATTGAATTTGGCAAAGATCAATGTGATTTTTGTAAAATGAATATTGTGGATAAAACCCATGCAGCGCAATTTGTTACAGCAAAGGGCAAGCAGTTCAAATTTGACGCCATTGAGTGTGTGGTTAATTATGTAGGTCAAAATAGTGAAGAAAAAATAGCGGTATTATTGGTGGCGGATTATGGGAATCCGGGAGAAATGACAGATGCTGAAACAGCCGCCTATTTAATAAGTACTGAAATAAAAAGTCCTATGGGCGCAAATCTTTCTGCGTTTTCATTAAAAAATACTGCTGAAGAATATCAGCAAAAACACTCAGGGGAAATCTACACTTGGGAAACACTGAAACAAAAACTTTCCGATAAATAATGAAGTGTAAAATCCTGTTATTTTTCTTTTTTATTTCTATTGCAGTTACCGCTAAACAAATTGTAGTTTGCGAAAGCTGTGACATTAAAAACATTAAAGAAGCCATCAAAGTCGCAAAGGATGGCGATGAGATTCTTATTAAAAAAGGAGTTTATAAAGAGCATAATATTGTCATTAATAAGCCTATATCCTTAATAGGCGAAGAAGGAGCCATTATTGACGGTCAAAATGTGGGAGGCATATTAATTTTTGAAACAAATAAATTTAAGATTAAAGGCTTGAAAATTATTAATGTGGGCGCTAGCTATACCGTAGAATATGCTGCAATAAAAGTGATAAAGGGTATTGATTTTATGATAGAAAACTGCATTTTGGAAAATGTTTACTTTGGAATTTTAATTGAAAAATCAAAAAGAGGCATTATTAGAAACAATAAAATCTCAAGCAACCGCAAAAACGAAGCCGGCTCAGGAAACGGCATTCATATTTGGAGTGGCGATGATATGAAAGTTTACAACAATGAAATGTATGGCCTCCGCGACGGCATCTACTTCGAATTTGTAAAAAAAAGTATGGTATATAAAAACTTCAGCCATAACAATATCCGCTATGGGCTGCATTTTATGTTTTCGAACAATAATGTGTATCACCACAATGAGTTTAGAAATAACGGAGCCGGCGTTGCGGTTATGTTTTCTAAATATATTACCATGCACCATAATAAATTTAGGCTTAATTGGGGATCTGCTTCCTATGGTTTACTGTTAAAAGAAATTTATGATGCAGAAATTTATGATAATTTGTTTGAACAAAATACAATTGGTATCAATGCAGAAGGTTCAACCCGCATTAATTATAAAAACAACATTTTTTTGCGAAATGGCTGGGCTGTTAAAATTAGGGGAGCCTGTTATTCGAACATTTTTATCAATAATGACTTTATGAACAATTCGTTAGACTTGGCTTACAATTCTAACATTAATGACAATAAGTTCAATAATAATTATTGGAGTGAATATACCGGATATGATTTAGATAAAAATGGCATTGGTGATGTGCCTTATAGGCCTGTAAAACTTTTTTCTTACATTGTGAATAAAACACCGGAAGCCTTGATATTACTAAGAAGTTTGTTTGTAGATATTGTCAATTTTTCAGAAAAAGTTTCGCCGGTTTTTACGCCCGACGATTTAATGGACATCAACCCGCTAATGAAAAGAATAAATGATTGAATTTAAGAATTTACACAAACGATTTGGAAAATTAGTCGTTTTGGACGGTTTAGACCTCGAAATTAGTAAAGGAGGAATATTTGCCATTCTAGGACCTAACGGCTCTGGAAAAACCACCTTAATTAAATGTTTGCTTGGGATGGTAATCCCAAATAAAGGCGAAATAATTTTCGATAAAAAAAGTGTTTTTCAGCAGTGGGCATACCGAAATAACTTAAATTATTTACCGCAAATAGCCAATTTTCCTGCGAACTTAACGGTAATTGAGCTCATAAATATGGTTAAAAACCTTAGGCCAAAAGAGGCCAATGATCACGAGCTCATTGAACTTTTTGGGTTGAAAAACTTTTTGGACAAAAAACTTGGAAATTTATCGGGAGGAACAAAGCAAAAAGTAAACATTGTGCTGACATTTATGTTTGACAGTGAACTAATTATTTTGGATGAACCTACAAATGGTTTAGATCCAATTGCGCTCATTCGTTTAAAAGAAATTATTCAGAAAGAGAAAGAGAAGGGCAAAACCATATTAATCACTTCGCATATTATGAGTTTTGTTGATGAAGTTGCAGATGAAATTGTTTTCTTGCTCGATGGTAAAATTTACTTTAAGGGAACCATTGAAGCCTTGAAAAAGCAAACGAACAATGACAATTTAGAACATGCAATCGCCAATTTAATATCCAAACAAGATGCTTAAAATATTAAAATACAGTTTTTACGATTTAATGCGAAGTCGGTGGAGTTATGTGTACTTTATGTTTTATTTGATACTGGGTTTTGTGTTGTTATTTCTGAATAACGACGTGGATAAAGCCGTAATCACATTAATGAACATCATCATTGTTTTAACGCCTTTAATAGGCACTATTTTTGGCGTAATGTACTATTATGATTCAAAAGAATTTACTGAATTGTTATTGGCACAACCCATAAACCGAAAAAAAATATTTATGGGACAGTATTTGGGAATTTCAATTTCTTTGACCCTAAGTTTGCTTTTGGGGTTGGGAATACCATTTGTTTTGTATGGAATATTTAAATCGGCCGCTATTTTTAATTTTAGCCTGTTGTTGGTTGTCGGCACTTTTCTGAATTTTATTTTTGTGGCTTTGTCCTACAACATTGCCCTTTCAACCGAAAATAAAATCAAGGGATTTGGTTATGCCATTTTAATGTGGTTGTTCTTGGCCGTCATTTACGATGGAATTTTTCTAATATCATTGGTGCTTCTAAATGAGTATCCATTGGATAAATTTTCATTGATGGCAACAATGCTCAATCCGATTGATTTATCACGGATTTTAATTTTGTTGAAGCTTGATATTTCTGCACTGCTTGGATACACAGGTGCTGTGTTCCGTAAATTTTTTGGAACAAATTTTGGAATGTTTATTTCAATGGGTGTTTTAATGCTGTGGGTAATTTTACCGGTTTTCAGAATGAACTTAAAGTTGCGAAAAAAAGACTTTTAAAAAAAAGCCCCGAAATATATTTTCGGGGCTTTTTTTAGTAGCTATTTTTGAGTTTTAATCTCATCAAATTTAACCTGCAAATTCCTTAACATGCTGTCAGAGAGTTTTGCTAAATCAAATTTGTGCTGCCATCCCCAATCCTTTCTGGCTTCGGAATCGTCAATACTGCTTGGCCAGCTGTCGGCAATACTTTGCCTGAAGTCTGAATGGTAAGAAATGGCAAATTTGGGAATGAAATTTTTAATTTCCTCGGCAATTTCTTCAGGCGTAAAACTGATAGCTGCCAAGTTGTAGGAAGATCTGATTTTTATGTTTTCGGCAGGGGCCTCCATTATTTTTAAGGTGGCGTCAATCGCATCCTCCATATACATCATCGGTAATTTGGTGTCTTTGCTTAAAAAAGAATCGTAATTGCCATCAAGCAGCGCTTTATGGTAAATTTCTATGGCATAATCGGTTGTTCCTCCTCCCGGACTTGTTTTCCAGCTTATGATTCCCGGATAACGCATGCTTCTTACATCTACGCCGTATTTATCATAATAATATTCACACCAGCGTTCTCCGGCCAGTTTACTTATTCCGTAAACGGTGGTTGGTTCCATCACTGTTTTTTGAGGTGTATTTTCCTTTGGCGTTGTTGGCCCGAATACAGCGATTGAACTTGGCCAAAATATTTTTTTAATTTTTCCTTCTTTCGCCAAATTAAGGATGTTCAATAACGAATTCATGTTGAGTTCCCATGCTTTTGCCGGGAATTTTTCGCCAATTGCCGAGAGCATTGCTGCCATCAAATACACTTCAGTAATCGCATATTTATCAATAACGGCAGAAATTTGGTTATAATCCAGTGCATTTATAAACTCAAAAGGACCAGACTGCATTAATTCTTCGCTTCCTTCGCTGATGTCTGATGCAATTACGGCGTTTTTTCCATAATTTTTGCGTAATTTTAGTGTCAGTTCAGTACCAATCTGACCGCATGCACCTATAATTAATATGCTTTTATCCATAGAGTTATATATCCTTTTATCACGGATGCAAATATACTGAAAATTAAATTTTTGGGTTATTCTGAATCGTTTTTTATCAAATTATTAATTTTATAATAAAATAGTGTAATAATTAGTATTTTTGGCGTTAATAAGTTTTATAATGAAGTATATATATCCTTTTTTATTAATGATTTTATTGTTCAATTTTTCTTGCAATAGAAATAAAGAGACGGCAGCCGTTTCTGATAAATCTGATTCTTTAAAAATAGATGCAAATCGAATAGAAAATAAGATTGGTGAAACATTAATTCCGGAAGCAAAATCAGGCCTGGATACTTGGAAAGAATATCAGGATGTTGATGAACTATTGTTAAAATATTATAGCATAACCACTTTTGAAGCGCTAAGCAGCGCAAAGGAACTTTCGGAATTGGTTAAGTTGATGAAAGATTCCTTAAGGGTTGAGAAATTACAAAAACCGAATATCATAGCACGAATCAATGTATTGCACAATGAAACGTTGCGATTGGCCGATATGGCTATAATTCCTTCCATTTCAAAAGAAGAAGTGAAAGAGGAAGTTAGCAATATAGTGTCAATTTATTCGGCAATCAATTCAAAAATAAACACTATTTATCAGGCTGAAACTATTCAAAATGCATTAGAGGTTGATACGGAAAACCCTGTTGAAGTCAAAGAAACCATCACTCCGCCACGCTATGAAAATATGCAGCGAAAAAGACTTTTAAAAAATAAACAGCAATGACAAAAAAAATCTTATTAATTATTTTTTTAGCGATTTTTTCCGCCTGTCAAAATGAACAATCTGAAACAAAAAAGATAACGGTCAGTTCTGAAAAAGAGACTATAAACACCATGTTGGATGCCTGGCATAAAAACGCTTCAGAGTCAAATTATGAATCGTATTTTGATTCGATGACGGCCAACAGTGTTTTTATTGGAACCGATGCTCAAGAAAATTGGAACAAAAAGGACTTTAAAGCATTCAGTAAACCATTTTTTGATCGGGGTAAAGCATGGGATTTTAAGCCGCTTAAACGAAATATTTATGTTTCAGCCGGTGGAAATATTGCTTGGTTTGATGAACTTTTGACTACTTGGATGGGGGTTTGCAGAGGTTCGGGAGTTTTAAATAAAACCGATAATACCTGGAAAATTGAACATTATGTGCTTTCGGTAACCGTCCCAAATACCCATATCACCGATGTTATTGCCATAAAAAAAGAAATGGATTCCGTATTTATAAGCAAACTTAACCAGTAGAATAATCCATTAAATGAATCCTTTTGCAACCTCATAAATGAATTCAGATTCATAGCCTTTTGAGCTAAGATAAGTTAAAAGTTTGCCTCTTTTTTTGAATGCATTGGGTTCTTTAATCAAGACCCATTTTTTTTCTGCAATTTTTTGAAGGGTTTTAAAATATTCTTGATCATCAATTTCATTTAAAGCTGTTTTTATGTTATAGGATGAAATATTTCTGAATTTTAATTCATTTACAATTTTAATTCGTCCCCAGTTTTTTATGGAGAATTTACCCCTGGCAAAAGCTTTTGAAAAGCGTTCTTCATTTAAAAAATTGTGCTGTAACAAATGAAGCATTATTTTTTCTCTCGCTTCAGGTATCATATGCAAATCGTACAGTTTTTGATCCACTTCTTTGTGGCAGCGTTCCTGATAGGCGCAAAAGTTCTCCATCAATTTGGTTGCTTCTTCTACCGTATAAGATTTTTCATTTTTCATATCCTACAAATTAAATAAAAAAAGCAACGCTGTTATACCAATTGAATTTGAATGTTTAATGGGTGTTTTAATCGCTTTTAATAAATTATTGTTTTCTGTTCAGCTTAAACTTTAAGTTATTTAACAACGAATACATTACGGGAACAATAATCAGCGTTAAGAAAGTTGAAAATGTTAAACCAAAAATAATGGTCCAGGACATAGGTCCCCAAAATGCAACGTTTTCGCCGCCAATATAAAATTCCGGATCAAACTCCGTAAACAAGGTCATAAAGTTAATATTTATTCCAATGGCCAAAGGCAACAGGCCTAAAATAGTTGTTATTGCGGTTAACAAAACAGGTCTTAAACGCGTTTTACCGCCTTCAACAATACTTTCATAAATAACTTCTTTGGTTAAAATACCTGCTTCCAATCCCAATTCCAATCGTTTTCGCACCATCACTAAGTTGGTGTAATCAATAAGTACAATGGCATTGTTCACCACAATACCCGCAAGCGAAATAATCCCAATCATGGTCATCATAATTACGAATTCCATTCTAAAGACAATTAAGCCAAGTAAAACGCCAATTAAACTTAATAATACGGTTAATGAAATGATGATTGGGGTTGAAGTTGAGTTAAATTGTGCCACAAGTATCAGAAAAATAAAAAATACCGCAATTAATAAAGACTTGCTTAAAAAAGCCATTTCTTCAGCCTGTTTTTCTTGCTCACCGGTAAAGGAAATTGAAGTGTTTTTTGGCAAATCATAATTTTTCATTTCCATTTTAATCTGATTATTTATTTCCGTAGCATTATAACCTTCAAGAACGTTTGATGCAATAGTAATGACCCTATCTAAATCTTTCCGTTTAACGGAACTGAATGTTGATGAAGTTTCGGCGTGGGCAATTGATGAAATTGGAACCTGAACAATTTTACCAGAGCTTTGATTTCTAAAAGTAATTTTTTGATTGATTAAGGCTTCTTTATTGTAACGATATTTGTCCGCTAAACGCATGTTTATGGGGTAATCATCTTCGCCGTCTTTAAAAGTGGAGATTTCTTTTCCATATAATGAAGTTCGAAGCGCATCACCTATTTGGCCGGTTGAAACATTTAAACGACGTGCTTTTTGGCGGTCTATGATGATAGGTAATTCGGGTTTTCCCTGTTCAACATCTAATTTCAATTCTTCAATGCCTAAAATATTTTTGGTTTTTATAAATTGTTTGATGTCTTCAGCGGTAGCCAATAATTGTTGATAATCATCGCCGGCAACTTCAATATTAACTGGCGATCCGGCTGGCGGACCGTCGGATGGTCGATCAACGATAATATCTACTCCTGGGATATCTTTCAGCAATGCTCTAATTTCAATTAAAACATCTTGGGTATCAACGCTTCCTCGTTCAATAAATTTAACAAAATCAATGGTTATTCGTGCTTTGTTGGGTGTTGTTCCACCATCTTGTCCGCGATTTGGATCACTTGTTCCTTCACCAACTTGCCCAATTACTGAAGTAATCAAAACGTTTTTACCATCTACTTCATATTTTTTTAAATACTGCTGAATTTTATTTTCAAGATCTATGGAAAGTTTGTTGGTGATTTCTATATCTGTTCCAATAGGATATTCCAGATAAACATAAACTTGTTTTGGAGGCGTTTCTGGAAAGAAAAGTACTTTTGGCGAAAATACCCCAAAAAGCAGTATTGAAAATAGCAATAAGCCGAATGTTCCTAAAAAGAAGATCCTTGGTCTTTTGCCTTTCAATGCAAATTTTAAAGAGCGTTCATAATAATTTTCTAAACGGGGCAGTAATTTATTCTGAAACCAGTCGGTTGCAGGGGATAATAATTTTGTGTTAATAATGCGGAGCAGCCCTGCAATCATCAATAGCAATCCGGCAGCATTTAGTCCTTTTATTTCTGAAATTAATCCGGCAATAATTAAAATAACACCTAAGGAAAATAAAATGGCACTGAAAATTACTATTTTTTTAAAATTAACTTCGTCTTCTTTTATTTTCATATAAACGGAAGTCAGCATTGGGTTTATCACCAAAGCGACAAATAACGAGGAAGTTAGAACGATGATGAGCGTAATGGGTAAATAGCGCATAAATTCCCCCATCATTCCAGGCCAAAAAGCCAACGGTAAAAAGGCAGCCAGCGTTGTTGACGTTGAAGCAACAATAGGCATGGCAACTTCACCAACGCCATATTTAGCGGCATCAATTTTTGAGCAGCCTTCATCTAATAAACGGTAAACATTTTCAACGACAACAATCCCGTTATCCACGAGCATTCCCAATGCAATTACCAAAGAGAACAGCACCATGGTATTTAAGGTTACGCCCAAAGCATTCAATATGATGAAAGACATAAACATGGACAATGGAATTGCAATTCCAACAAAAAGGGCATTTCTTATTCCAAGGAAGAAAAGCAGCACAACTACCACTAAAATAATTCCCAGAATAATGCTGTTTTCCAAATCAGAAACCATGGTTTTTGTATCGTTTGTTTGGTCGTTGGTTTTAGAAATGCTTAAATTGGAAGGAAAATAACTTTCTTTGGCTTTGGCGATAATTTCATCAATTTGCGTGGAAGCGATAATTAAATTTTCACCGCCGCGTTTGGTAACATCAAGCATAACAACAGGCTGTGAAAATTCACGTGCATAACTTTGTTTTTCCTGTTCTTTAAAGGTAACGGTTGCAATATCGCGCAGGTAAACAATTTCTTCGTTTTCCTGTTTTACAATAATATTTGCAATTTCATCAGCCGATTTAAATTCTCCTAAAACACGAACATTTCTTCGCAAACCATTTTCCAATAAATCGCCGCCCGAGACAGTCATATTTTCATTTTGAATGGCCTGTGCAATATCAGAAAAGCTGATTTTGGAAATTTCCATTTTGTATAAATCAACGCTGATTTCCATTTCTTTGTCTTGAATTCCGCGGATGTCAACTTTTGAAATTTCAGGAACTTTTTCAATTTCATCTTCTAAATATTCCCCGTATTCTTTAAGTTCATCCATAGAAAAATCACCCGATAAATTAATGTTCATAATAGGCATTAATTCAGCGAAGTTTAATTCTTTCACATTGGGGTCGGCGGGTAAATCCTTTGGGAAATCGTTATCAGATTTTGCGGCGTCAACTTTATCTTTTACTTTTCGCAAGGCTTCGGTTGGCGTAACGCTAAAATCGAATGTCACTTTTATGGATGAAAACCCTTCAATAGAAGTGGAGGTAATTTCATCTACACCTGAAATTCCGTTTATTTCTTTCTCTAACGGACGCGTAATTAATTTCTCAATATCAATTGCAGAGTTTCCGGGATAAGCGGTTGATACAAATATTTCGGGCACAACAATTTCAGGGAAAGCTTCTCTTGGCATACTTTGATAAGAATAAATTCCTGCCAAAAAAATCATTCCAATAATTACAAACACAGTCATTTTATTGTTAATTGACCAAGTTGAAAGTTTGAATTCTTTTAATACTTTACTCATTTTAGATGCTTTTCTAGGTTTGGTGCAGAATTACTCTTTACTTATTTTAACAATGTCTCCTTCTTTTACAAATCTAGCACCAGCATTTATCAGGATGTCATTTTTAGTCAATCCGGCACTTATATATATTTCATGATTGTATTCATTGGCAACGGTAATCATATTCTTGACCACTTTTTGCTCATTATTTTCAGCGACAAGGGTAAAAACGTAATTATTGCCATTTTGGTCCTGTTGCACTAATGATGTGGGGATAATGATTCCCTTTGTTTCAAAATCCACTATTTTAATGTCAGCTAACAAATTGGGTTTAATACTTTGATCCGGATTGTTTAAGTTAATTCTGATTTTAAAGCTTCGGTTTGCCGGATTTATATAATTACTTACCTGTGATATTTTTGAAGTTATTTCTTTATTTATGGAGGTGAAATGAACAACAGTCTCGGTTCCTTGTTTAATTATGGGTAAATAGGTCTCGGTTACATCCGCTTCCACATACACATTGTCCAAATTTAACAATCTTACGGCTGGCATTTGGGGATTGGTTAGTTCTCCCAATCTTGGGAAAATTTCATCAACAGTTCCACTAAAAGGCGCAGTAATTTTCATTTTTCTTGCCTGAGTTCTTAAGGATGATAAATTATTTTCTAAACCTTCTTTTTGGGCTTTTGCCTGAAGATATTGCATTTCTGAACCAATTTTTTGTTTCCAAAGCCTTTCCTGACGTTCAAAGGTTGTGTTTGCCAAGGTTAATTGCGTGTTCAGTTCATTAATGCTGTTTCTTATGGAGGAATCATCCAGTTGAATTAAAAGTTGGCCGGAAACCACTTTTTGGCCTTCTTTTACCAAAATGGCAGTTACGGTTCCGCCTAATTCCGGACTTATTTCTATGTTTTTGTTGGCTTGGGCAACGCCTTGAACTTCCAGAAAATGTTTAAAAACATCATTTTTAACCGGAAGAATTGTTACCGATTGAAGGTTTTTATCGGAATCTAATTTGGAAATTTCTTTTTCCACAGATTTTAATGCTGCGTTTAAACTGTCTATTTTAGAAACCAATATTGTTTTTTGGGCATTTAATTCTTCTAAGGAAGATTTTTTTACGTCATCTCCACAAGATATAGTAATGATGGCAGCAATAAAAAGGAATGTTATTTTTTTCATTGTATTCAATTTTCTAGTTGTTGATTGGTGTGTTAAGTGCGTTGTCTAAAGTTGCTTTATTGGCGATAACATTTAGCATCGCCTGCAAATAACTTTGTTGCATCGTATATAATTGTCTTTGCGCTTCCAGCAGGTCAAAACTTGTTGAAATTCCTTCAAAAAATTTGATTTGTTGTTTTTTTTCAATGCGCTCAGCCAAAGACAAATTTTGTTCGGAGGTTTCATACTCTTCAATACTGAAATTGTAATTTGTTTTGGCCGAAGCTAATAAAAGCGATAATTTTTGTTCAGTTTCGGTAAGGTTTGTTTTTGCTTTTTCAAGTTCAATTTTGGCTTGTTGTGTTCTTGAACTTCGCGCAAGGCTGCTGAATATAGGAATATCTAAACTAACGCCAAGCAAAGAAGAATCGAACCATTTTTGTTCTTTTTTCATAAAGTCAAAACTTTGACCAAATCCGGCATAACCAAAGTTTACAAAACTTTTTAAAGTGGGCAATGCTTTGCTTTGTTCCAGCTTCACGAACAGTTCATTGGCTTTTTCAGTGTTTTTTGCAATTTTATAATCAATATGGTTTTCAATAGTTAAATCGGAGGAAAGCAATTCCAAATTAATATTTTCTTGGGTAAGATTGGTTAACGAATCTGTTAATATTATGGAAGTATTGATGTCTAATCCCAAAGTGATGTTTAACATTTTGTAGGCAATCAGGTTTAAATTTTTAGTTTTGGAAAGCTGACTTTTAACAGATGACAAAGTGATTTTTAGTTGTTCAACATTTTCTTCTTCAATAAATCCATTTAGAAAAATTTGAGTGGTTTCTTCCAGGTTTTTTTCTAACGTTTTTAGGTTTTTTTCTATAATTAAAATGCTTTCTTCACTTACAAGCACATTTCCGTAGGCATTAATAACCGCTTCTCTAATACCGAGTTCAGTTTTTACTTTCGCGTTTTCTGAAATCTTTAAATATGTTTTTGCCGATTGCAATCCCACTAAATAAGATCCGTCGAAAATCAACTGATTTAAAGTTGCTGTGGCATTCATATTGTGTTTAGTAACAAACGAAACCTCTGTAAATTCACCTGGCGCACCCCCAATAAACGCTGCAGGAATTAATATGAGTTGTTCCTTTAACCATTGAGTATAATCTATTTTGGCGTCAATTTGTGGTAAACCAATTGTTGTAGTTTCCCATTTTTTCTTTTTCGCAATTGCTACATCTCTATCTGCATTTATGGAGGCGTAACTATTTTGCAATGCGAAATCTATAGCTTGTTTAAGTGATAATGAAGTGCTTTCCTGTGCATTTATGGCAATGCTAAAAAGTATTCCAATAAACAGCGTTAGTATTTTTTTCATTTTTAAATTATATTTATTTTTAATTGTTGTTCTAAAATTTTTATTCCTTTCTCTGTTGCTATAGCTCTTGTGTGATATTCAAGAACACTGGTTTCTAATTTGTTTAAAGTATTTTTATTGTAGGCATGTAATTTGGAATTATGGACACTCATTGCTAAGGAAAAGTAGAATTTAGTAACAAGTTCTTCATCAATATTTTTTCTATATAAGCCTTCAGCCATTCCTTTTTTGAGGTTATTTGAAATACAATCTTTAAACATTGAAAATTCGTTAGCCATAATTTTGCTAAATGTTTTTGGGTAGTATTTTTCAAGTTGGTACATAGGAGAATCATCGGAATTCTTAAACATATTTTTAAACATATTTTTAATCTCAAAATTTTCTTGAATGGCATTATAACCTTTATCACAAATACAGTACACTTCATTGTGCATGGTTTCATGGACAAGAGATACCGTTTCATCTACAAGTTCTTCTTTGTTTTTAAAATACTTGTAAATAGTTTTTTTTGATATGGCTAACTCATTAGCGATATCATCCATGGTTACACTTTTAAATCCGAGTTTTAAAAATATATCTCCAGCTTTTTTAAGTATTGTTTCTTTCATCATTTATAATTCGAGGTGCAAATATAATAAAGGAAACTTCAAACACAAAAAAAGTTTCCAAAGTTTTTGTAAAATTATTTGATTTTATCTTTTTGGCATTTTTTTAATTAGCCTCGAATGATGTATTTTTACGTCAAATTTGTATCAAAAATGGAGCGTATTGAAACTTATAAAGAAAATTTCGTTGGTTATTTAAACGGAAAAATTGGTGTAAAAGAGCCTGCCAATTTATATGAGCCTATACATTATATACTTGAAATAGGCGGAAAACGCCTGCGTCCGGTATTAACTTTAATGACTTGTGACCTGTTTCATGGAAATGTAAAAAATGCGTACGATGCGGCTTTGGCCATAGAAATATTTCATAATTTCACATTAGTGCATGACGATATTATGGACAGTGCACCAATAAGAAGAGGCCATGAAACTGTTCATAAAAAATGGGATATCAATACCGGAATTTTATCGGGAGATGCCATGTTAATTATGGCTTATCAATGCTTTGAAAATTATGAAGAACCTGTTTTTAAGAAGTTATTAAAATTATTCAGCAAAACATCCCTTGAAGTTTGTGAAGGCCAGCAACTGGATGTTGATTTTGAATCCAGAACGGATGTCAACATTCCTGAATATATACAAATGATCACTTACAAAACCTCGGTTTTGGTGGCTGCAGCCATGAAAATGGGCGCTATTATTGCGAAAGTTGACAATGCTGAAGCTGAACTCATTTACGATTTCGGTTTAAATCTGGGAATTGCTTTCCAATTACAGGATGATTATCTGGATACTTTTGGTGATGAAGCGCTGTTTGGAAAACAAATAGGAGGGGATATTGCCGAAAATAAAAAGACATTTTTGTATTTAAAGGCCATCGAAGTTTGCGGGATTGATGATAAAGAAAAACTGATGGACTTTTATGATGCCAATGCCAAAAATGACAATAAGATTGCGAAAGTGACTCAAATTTTCAATAATAACAACATTGCAGAAATTACAATTCAGGAAATTGAAAGGTTTACAAATAAATCATTTGAAATTTTAGATAAATTATCGATTTCTAATGAAAAAAAAGCCATTCTTAAAAATTTCGGAATCAGTTTAATGAAACGTACCATTTAATGTTACCAGCAAAAAAATCTTTAGAGTTATTAAAATCAATAGCAATTGAAAATTTATACGAGCGCTTAATTGAGCAGTTAAATAAAGATTTCCAATTGGCAAATGTGGCCTTAAGTTTTGACATTACAAATTCACCGGTTCAGCTTAAAAAAAGATTATTTGAAGTTTTATATAATTTAATCACCAATCAATATGATAATTATTTAAGCCTGTTGTACAGAATTGATGTTCCCGAAAGTGAATTGGCCAAACTGAAGAATGATGATTTAACGACGAGTATTGAGGAAATAACCTATTTGGTTTTAAAAAGAGAATACCAGAAAGTATGGTTTAAGCAAAATTTTGAAAAAATTTAATTCAGTTAAAACAATATAAAAGCTAACATACAAGTGGTTAGGTTAGATTTAAAAAATTTTAAAAATTGATTAAAATCATTGTGCATAAACGAAAATAGTGGTAATATTGCAAACCAGTTTTAGGTCCCATAGCTCAGCTGGTTAGAGTACCTGACTCATAATCAGGGTGTCCTTGGTTCGAGCCCAAGTGGGACCACAAAATAAAAGAAAGCTTTTCATTTTTGAAAGGCTTTTTTTTGTGCCCAAATTTTATTTTTGTGGCATTAAGGTCACTATTTATATTACTTAATTATAAAGTTTGGCATTTTCAATGAGAAATTAACATTTATTATTTTATTTTTTGTAATTTAGTATTTACGACTACCAATTTTAAAAATTCATACACATGAAAACAACTAAATTCTTATTAAAAATTGTCTTATTTTTTGTTTTAACAATACCATTATTTTTTATTGGATGTCAAAATGATGACGGGCAAATAGTAACTCAGGAAATGGATGCTCCTGTTAATTTTAAATCAGTACCTATTGAAGGCCAGTACATTGTTATTTTAAATGGAGAGTCTTCCGCTAAAAAGGCCAATTTAAAATACAGCCAGATGAAAAGCGTTTTAACTGATGAAATTTTTTCTAAGTTTTCTAATATTCAGTTGGCCAAAGAAAATATTATTCAAACTTATGGATATAGTATAAATGGATTTGCAGCCAAGCTTGATGAAAATCAACTTCAACTGCTGAAAAAAGACAGTCGTATCAAATTAATTGAGCAAGATCAGTTAATGATGCTCGGAAAGCCCGCTTGGGCAGGTGGTGGTGGCAGCACAACCACCCCTCAGGAAGTGCCTTGGGGTATTGCAAGGGTTAATGGAGGTGTAAATGGAACTAACACAGGCACAGCTTGGATTATTGATACCGGAATTGATTTTTCACATCCAGATTTAAATGTTGATGTATTAAGAAGTAGATCTTTTCTTGGAGGAAAAGATGCTAACGATCCAAATGATGCCAACGGACATGGAACTCATGTTGCAGGTACTATTGCTGCAATTGATAACTCAGAAGGCGTAATTGGTGTAGCGGCAGGCGCCAAAGTTGTTGCGGTACGTGTTTTAGACAGAAGAGGGAGCGGCAGTTATTCAGGTGTCATGGCTGGAGTAGATTATGTTGGAGCAAATGGTTCTTCTGGTGATGTAGCAAATATGAGTCTTGGAGGTTCTTTTTCACAGGCTTTGAATGATGCTGTTGTGGCTGCTTCAAGCGGAGGTGTAATGTTTTGCCTTGCTGCAGGGAATGAAAGCGATGATGCCAATAATCATTCACCTGCCAGCGCGAATGGTACTTATATTGTCACCGTTTCAGCGTCAGATAGCAATAATAACTTTGCGAGTTTTTCTAATTTTGGAAATCCACCAATTGATTGGTGCGCTCCGGGAGTAAGCATTAAGTCTACTTGGATAGATGGTGGATATAATACCATTTCAGGAACTTCAATGGCAACACCTCACGTTGCCGGAGTATTACTTTTAGGTAGTGGGACAAAACTTATGGAGGTAATTGGTGATCCTGACTCAAGTCCTGACTGGATTATAAAACATTAACAGTAAAAATTAAATTATAAAACATTTCTTTATTTATTGGCAGAGTTTTTGCTGAATGGTTTGTTATATAACATAGATGGTAGTTATTTGTACACAAAAGGAATAAACTATTAAATTAATTTTAAGGTGAATCTGATGTGTGAATTATATAACTCTATGATAAAATTGTGTAACAGTTTTCTCTTAAGAAGAGTCCATCTTTGTATTAAGAATAAATTTTTAATTAAAAATTAAAAGAGATGATGTTAAAAAGAATTTATGTTGCAGCCATTGGAGCAATGGTTGTAATGCTGGGATTTCAAAGTTGTGACAATACTGATGACAGCAACAACACTGCGAGAGTTCAATTAAAGTTAGTTGATGCACCTGGAAATTATTTAGAAGTGAATGTTAATATTGTAGATATTCAGTATAACAGTGGAGACAGCGAAGAAGGTTGGATGAGTTTTGGAGAGCCGGAAGATTATCCTATTAATGTTGACTTAACGACACTTATTGCTGGGAATAGCCTTTTATTGACAGATCAAATTATTCCTTCAGGGATGTTAAAACAAATAAGACTTGTTTTAGGAGACGGCAATACGCTTAAAATAGAAGGGGAAGTTGAAGGTCAAGGAGAAATGATGCCCCTTAACACGCCAAGTGCCATGCAGTCTGGTTTAAAATTAAAGATGAATACCATCTTGGAGCCAGGTTATACTTATTCATTTATACTTGACTGGGATGTTCAAAAATCGGTTGTAATGGCAGGAACTTCTGGCATGTACAATTTGAAACCTGTAATAAGGGTAAATGCTGAAGTGAATTCAGGGTCTATTGCTGGCAATGTATCGGGTGAAGTTTTAGTCGATGGTTTGAGTACTTTTCCCGCTTTAGAGAATTTAACAGTTGGGGTTTATACAGCTAATGCAGTTGCTGGTGAGCCTGATGTTTATGTAACAGAAAGCAGAACAATTGCTGATGGTGATTTTTTAATTCAAGGACTTGCTTCCGGAGATTACATATTAAAAATAATGAATCAGGAAGCGTATGATGATTATGTGTCAACACCAATAACAGTAAGTGTTGGAGCTGTTAATACCATTGAGCCAATAGTGCTAATGATACCGACTGCTTAAAAAACACATTTGGTATTTTTAATATCAGTTAAATAGCATAATTTTAAAAACCCGCTTTAGAGATAAGGCGGGTTTTTATTTTAGCTGCCAATAAAAAATATAATTTGAGTGATAACTTAAATAAGAAATGTTTTAGAATGAGATGCTTTCAATCAGAAATAAAGTGAAAATCAATTTTTCTGCTATCATAAAACCATTTGTGTTAAAAAGGAGGCGATTTGTTTATTTATTTTAATTTTTATTAGGTATGTAATTAATAAATTTATATTTGCCGCAAGAATTGATTTGCCTTGAGAGATGATACTAAAAGCAATGTGATTTTTGTTAAAATAAAATTACTTTTAGGTATAAATTAGGAGTCAAAATTAAGCGCTGGCCATTAATAAATTAAAGTGAACAATTCTGGTTTTTTTTAGATTCACAATAAGATTTAAAACGACGCGTTAAAAACACACCAATTGTTAAAATAATCGTTTTATTCAATTAAATTTTTTAAGTATGTATCATATTCAACCCCACAATGAAAAAAAAAAGGATTAACATATTTTTGTTGAGTTTCTGTTTTATGCTCATAAGTGTTGTGGCATATTCTAAGAAGCCACCTTATCCTCCTAAGAATGCTGCTGCGGGTCCTCCTCCTCCTCCTCCTGGTTTGCCAATAGACGGCGGATTATCGTTGTTATTAGTTTCTGGAGTGGCTTATGGAATATATGAATTGAAAAGAAAAAAATAATTACTTTTCCAGCAACCTCGCTACATACTTTCCAATAACATCAAATTCTAAATTAACCACTGTTCCTGTTTTGAATGTGTGAAAATTGGTAAATTCATAGGTATAAGGAATAATCGCCACCGAAAAACTGTTTTTTTTGGAATTTACCACAGTTAAACTCACCCCATTTATGGTTATGGAACCTTTTTCAATGGTAATGTTGTTATAAGTATTGTCGTATTCAAAACTAAATACCCAACTGCCATTTTCTTCAATAACATTTGTACAAACTGCAGTTTGGTCAACATGTCCTTGAACAATATGTCCGTCCAATCTGGCACCAAGAATCATAGCGCGTTCCAAATTTATTTTATCACCAACCGCAATATATTTCAAATTGGATTTATCAAGGGTCTCTTTTATGGCGGTAACCTTATATTCCTTGCCTTTAAGATTTACAATGGTCAAACAAACGCCGTTGTGCGCAATACTTTGATCTATTTTTAATTCGGGAGTAAAATTACTTTCAATAGTAATATGAAGATTTTCTCCTTCCTTCTTTAGGTTTTTAACAATACCTACACTTTCTATTATACCGGTAAACATATTTTTTTCAATTTAATTGACTACTTTTGATGATTCAAAATTAAGTATAATAAACCTGATTAATGGACAAATCTGAAAAAATAGTATTGGGAATTTCTATAGGAGATTTTAATGGTATTGGAATAGAAATTATTTTGAAAACCTTTTTGGATAAACGGATGTTCGATTTTTGTACGCCGGTTCTTTTTGGTTCAGCCAAATTGATTACAGCCTATAAAAAAAATATGGATATTAATTTGCTTTTTAATGGGATAAGGCAAGTTGACGCGGCTATACAAGGTCGGTTCAATGTATTAAATTTGTGGAAAGACGATATTGAAGTAAATTTAGGAAAACCAACGGCAGAATCAGGAAAACACGCATTTGAATCGTTGGAAGCAGCTACAAATGCATTGGCCAAAGGAGAAATCGATTTGCTGGTAACCGCCCCTATTAATAAAGAGAACATTCAGTCGGAAGATTTTAAATTTCCAGGTCATACAGAATATTTGGAATCAAAATTGAAAGGCGAAAGTTTAATGATTTTAATGTCTGAAAGTTTAAGAATAGGATTAATTACAGGCCATATTCCTGTTTCAAAAGTTGCAGCATCAATAAACCCTGAATTAATTAAGAAAAAAGTAGCCATATTATACAAAACTTTGGTAGAGGATTTTGCCATCTCAAAACCTAAAATTGCCATATTGGGATTAAATCCGCACTGTGGTGATCATGGCGTTATAGGAAATGAAGATGATGACATGATACGTCCAACAATTGCTGAAATTCAAAATGAAGGGAAATTAGTTTATGGACCATATGCTGCTGATGGCTTTTTTGGTTCAGAAAATTATAAAAATTTTGATGCTATTTTAGCCATGTATCATGACCAGGGTTTGGCGCCATTTAAAGCATTATCATTTGGAGAAGGAGTCAACTTTACAGCAGGTTTGGATAAAGTAAGAACCTCGCCAGATCACGGCACAGCCTATGATTTAGCAGGGAAAGATGAGGCAAATATTAACTCGTTTAAAGAAGCGGTTTTTAGCGGAATTCAAATTTTTAAAACAAGGAGAGAATATAAGAGATTGACAGAAAACGCTTTAAAAAGTACCCAATCAAAAGAAAATAGATAAATATTCGAAATATATTTTAGATATATTTATAATTTTATATCTTTGCACGCTCAAATTGAAGTTTGAAATGAAAGATTTAAAGGAGTTTGACATTTCTTTTATTGGTTTAAAAGAGGGAATTCATCAATTTGAATATACAATTGACAAGAAGTTCTTTGATTTTTTTAATTATGATGAGTTTTACGATTCAAACGTAAAAGTGGAATTGTCATTTTTAAAAAATACGACAATTTTTGAATTGGATTTTGCTTTTTCTGGCTGGGTTGAGGTAGCTTGTGATGTAACCACAGAGTTATTTCATCAACCAATAGAAACTGACATTCATTTAGTTGTGAAATTTGGAGACGAATTTAATGATGAAAACGAAGAGCTATTAATCATACCGTTTTCTGAAAATAAAATTAATGTTGCCCAATACATTTATGAAGCAATTGTGTTGTCGGTGCCATTAAAAAGAGTCCATCCAGGAGTAATTGACGGATCACTTCACTCGGAAGTTTTAGAGAAGTTAAAAGAACTTGAAATAAAAGAAGAAGAAGAACAAGAAGAGAATAAAACCAAGGAAAACGATCCGAGGTGGAATAAATTAAGAAATATACAAATAGAAAAAAATAAGAGCAATGGCACATCCTAAAAGAAAGATATCAAAAACAAGAAGAGACAAAAGAAGAACTCATTACAAAGCAGTAGTTCCACAAGTGGCTATTGACCCAACAACAGGTGAAGCTCATTTATATCACAGAGCTCACTGGCATGAAGGAAAATTGTATTACAGAGGTCAAATAGTAATTGATTCAGCAGAAGTAGTTCAAGCTTAATCATTTTCATGTAAAAATTTAAAAAACTCTCATTTTGAGAGTTTTTTTTTACTTTTTAGGTTAAAATCAATCAAAATTGATAAAAAACACTAAAAAATCGAAATAAATTTCATTTCTTTGAAACGCTGTTTTGATTAAAAGAAAGCAAAATATGGCGAAAATTACCGCGGTGATAACTGCAGTTGGAAAATATGTTCCTGAGGATATTCTAACAAATGAAATGTTAGAAAAAATGGTGGATACTCATGATGAATGGATTATGGCCAGAACCGGAATTAAAGAACGAAGAATTTTAAAAGGAGAGGGTAAAGGAACTTCTTTTATGGCAATTAAAGCAGCCCAACAGTTGCTGGATAAGAAAAAATTAGATCCAAAAGAAATTGAATTGGTTATAGTGGCAACAGCCACACCAGATATGCAGGCAGCAGCAACGGCTGTTTATGTTGCTACCGAAATTGGTGCAACAAATGCTTTTGGTTTTGATTTGGAAGCGGCTTGTTCAAGTTTTTTATATGGAATGACTGTTGCTGCAAGATATATTGAATCTGGAAAATACAAAAAGGTTTTGCTTATTGGAGCCGACAAATGTTCTTCCATGATTGATTATACAGACAGGGCGACTTGTATTATATTTGGTGATGGAGCCGGAGCAGTTTTATTTGAACCAAATGAAGAAGGTTTAGGATTGCAGGACGAATATTTGAGAAGCGATGGTACAGGAAGAGCGTTTTTACAAGTAAAAGCTGGCGGTTCAATGTATCCAATGACAAAAGAAGCTATAGACAATAAGGAAAATTTTGTTTTTCAGGACGGCAAAACTGTTTTTAAAAATGCAGTTTTCAATATGGCAGACGCAACGGTTAAAATTTTGGAACGCAATAATTTAACAAAAGACGACATCAATTGGCTTGCCGCCCATCAGGCAAACAAACGTATTATTGAGGCAACGGCAAACAGAATTGAATTAGACAGTTCAAAAGTAATGATGAACATTCAAAATTATGGTAACACAACATCGGCAACATTGCCATTGCTTTTGGCCGATTATGAGCAACAACTTAAAAAAGGAGATAATATAATTTTCGCAGCATTTGGAGGTGGTTTCACTTGGGGATCAATTTACTTTAAATGGGCATACAATTCTTAATCAATTAACAATTAAAACCAAATGAGTATGGATTTAAAAGATATTCAAAATCTGATAAAATTTGTAGCCAAATCTGGCGCAAGTGAAGTTAAGTTAGAAATGGAAGATATTAAAATCACCATAAAAACTGGAGTTGAAAAAACAGAAACAACAATTGTTCAACAGTCACCTCAAGGGATTCCTCAGTTGCAGGGAGCATTACAAGCATTGCCGGTTACGCCTTCTGGAGAATCTACAAATGAAGATTCTGTTTCGGGAAAAGAAAATCAATACATAGAAATTACTTCACCGATAATTGGTACATTTTACAGAAGACCGTCACCGGATAAACCTGTTTTTGTTGAAGTTGGAGATATTGTAACCCCAAATACAATTGTATGTATGGTTGAGGCAATGAAATTATTTAATGAAATTGAATCTGAAGTTTCAGGGAAAATAGTAAAAATATTAGTGGAAGACGGAACTCCGGTTGAGTATGGACAACCAATATTTTTAGTTGAGCCTATATAATTTTAATTCCAATTTTCATCATATAAGTTTCAAAATTTATTTGAAATGGATTGTTGGTTATAATAATTGAAAACAGTATGTTTAAAAAAATATTAATTGCAAACAGAGGTGAAATAGCTTTAAGAGTTATTCGCACCTGCCGAGAAATAGGAGTTAAAACGGTGGCTGTATATTCAACTGCCGATTCAGAAAGTTTACATGTTCGTTTTGCCGATGAAGCGGTGTGCATTGGACCGCCTCCAAGCAATGAATCTTATTTAAAAATGTCGGCTATATTGGCCGCCGCCGAAATAACAAATGCCGATGCCATTCATCCCGGTTATGGTTTTTTGTCTGAAAATGCTAAATTTTCAAAATTATGTGAAGAACATGGTATAAAATTTATTGGAGCAACTTCAGATATGATTAGCAAAATGGGTGATAAGGCCTCAGCCCGTGCTACTATGAAAGCGGCAGGGGTACCAATTATTCCAGGCTCAGAAGGTATATTGGAATTATATGAAGATGCTGAAAAGTTGGCAGATGAAATGAAATATCCCGTAATGCTAAAAGCAACTGCAGGAGGTGGAGGAAAAGGAATGAGAGCTGTTTATAATAAAAGCGACCTTAAAAATGCTTGGGATGCAGCCAGGCAAGAAGCGTTTGCCTGTTTTGGAAATGACGGCATGTATATGGAGAAATTGATTGAAGAACCTCGCCATATTGAAATTCAAATTATTGGAGATTCCTTCGGAAAAGCATGTCATTTATCGGAAAGAGATTGTTCTATTCAACGCCGTCACCAAAAACTTACGGAAGAAGCACCTTCGCCTTTTATGACGACGCAATTAAGAAAAAAAATGGGTGAAGCTGCCGTGAAAGCTGCAGAATATATCTCTTATGAAGGAGCCGGTACCATTGAATTTTTGGTGGATAAACATAAAAATTTCTACTTTATGGAAATGAACACCCGTATTCAGGTGGAACATCCAATAACGGAGCAGGTAATGGATTATGATTTAATTTATGAACAAATTAAAGTAGCTGCCGGAATTCCTATTTCAGGTAAAAACTATTTTCCTAAATTGCACTCTATTGAATGCCGAATAAATGCGGAAGATCCCTATAAAGATTTTAGGCCTTCACCGGGTAAAATTACAACATTACATATTCCTGGAGGCCATGGGATTAGAGTAGACACTCATGTTTATGCTGGTTATACAATACCGCCAAATTATGATTCTATGATTGCAAAATTAATCACAACGGCACAAACACGTGAAGAGGCAATCAGTAAAATGAAAAGAGCCTTGGACGAATTTGTGATTGAAGGAATAAAAACCACCATTCCTTTTCACAGGCAATTAATGGATCATCCTGATTATATAGCCGGTAATTACACTACAAAATTTATGGAAGATTTTGAAATTCAACGGGAGGAAGATAAATAAAATTTAAAATTGAAATAAAAATAAAGGATATGATTTTTCATATCCTTTATTTTTTTAAATTTACTTTCATATTTTTATAAAATGAAAGAAAAAGAATTACACTTCGACGGGATTGATAAAATTATTTTAAAACATTTAATGGAGGATGCCCGAACGCCAATTTTAAGTATTGCCCGTGAAATTGGAATATCTGGCGCTGCAATTCATCAAAGGTTGCGAAAATTAGAAGCGGCCGGGTTAATTATAGGCTCAAAATTTATGATCAATCCGAAAGTATTGGGATACAAAACGTTGGCCTTTGTTGGAATTTTTCTGGATTCTGCCAGTAAATATTCCGCGGCTCTTATTCGATTAAAAGAGATTCCTGAAGTTATTGAAAGTCATTATACAACTGGGAATTACGCCATCTTCATAAAAATTATATGTAAAGACAATGAGCATCTAATGAATTTGCTCAATCAGGAAATTCAATCTATTGAAGGTGTTGCAAGAACAGAAACGTTTATTTCGCTCGACCAACAAATTGACCGTCAAATTAAACTATAAAAAAAGCCGTTTAAAACGGCCTTTTTTATAGTATTTCAATCTTTCTTAATCTCGGGATCCAAAAATAGTCAAGCCCCAATAAAGCAACATCGCCAATGATCCTATTGCCGCCACCAAGTATGTCCTTGCTGCCCATTTTAAAGCATCTTTAGCGCCATCTTGCTCTCTGTTGGTGAGCATATTATTCGTTTTTAGCCAAGCCAAAGCCCTATTGCTGGCGTCATATTCGACTGGCAAAGTGATAAAGCTAAATAAGGTTGCAAGCGCCATCATGGCAAGTCCAATAATTGCAATGGTAAAACCAATACCTGTATTGCCTGAAACTGCACCCAAAATTAAACCTCCAATAACCAGCCATTGTGAAAATTTTGAAGAAATATTTACTGCCGGCACTAAAGACGAACGCATTTGCAGCCATTGGTAGGCTTGCGCATGTTGAACGGCATGCCCAACTTCATGAGCGGCTACGCAAGCAGAGGCTGCATTCCGTTGTTCATAAACCGATTCGCTTAAATTTACGGTTTTTGTTAACGGATTGTAATGATCAGTTAATTGACCGGGTGTTGATATAATTTTTACATCATAAATACCATTGTCATGTAGCATTTTTTCGGCAATTTCCCTTCCGCTTAAACCATTTTCTAATTGTAAAGTGGAGTAATACTTAAATTTCTTTTTCAACTTTTGGCTCACCAACCAGCTAATTAATGATACCAAGCCAATAATAATATAAAATCCCATAGGTTTCTTTTTAATTAATGTGTTTTTTTTTGGTAAATTTACATCATAAATTATTCCAAAATTCAGGAACAGACAAAATGGCAAAAATCCCTAATATCCTCTTAATTTATACTGGCGGAACCATAGGTATGGTTAAAGATTATAAAACAGGAGCTTTAAAAACATTCAATTTTGATAAACTTTTAAAGCATATTCCGGAACTTAACCAATTGAATTGCGCCATAAAGAGCATTTCACTCGACGAGCCTATTGATTCCTCAAACATGAATCCGGATAATTGGGTTTTCATTGCAGAAATAATTGAAAAAAATTATGAGCAATTTGATGGATTTGTAATATTGCACGGTTCAGACACCATGTCTTATACGGCTTCTGCAATAAGTTTTATGTTTGAAAATCTCTCAAAGCCCGTCATTTTTACGGGTTCACAATTGCCCATAGGCGATTTAAGAACCGACGCCAAGGAAAATTTAATTACTTCTATTGAAATTGCTGCTTCTCAAGAAGATGGAGCGCCAATCATTTCGGAAGTCTGTTTATATTTTGAATACAAATTATATCGGGCAAACAGAACCACAAAAATTAATGCAGAACATTTTGAAGCATTCACTTCGCCTAATTTTCCTGCATTGGGAGAAAGCGGGGTTCATTTAAAATTTTATAAACAATTAATTTACAAACCAAAGGAACTTAAATCATTTAAGGTCAGAAAGAGATTAGACAATAATATTGTGATATTAAAAATTTTTCCCGGAATCACTGAAAAAGTTGTGAGCAGTATTTTGAATATTGAAGGATTAAAAGGGGTAATTTTAGAAACATTTGGTTCAGGGAATGCACCCACTGATAAATGGTTCATTAATTTAATGAAAGAAACAATTGATAAAGGAATTCATATAATAAATGTAACCCAATGCATAGGAGGAAATGTAATTATGGGGCAATATGAAACCAGTATTGCGTTAAAAAAAGTTGGAATTATTAATGGCGGAGATATAACTACGGAATCTGCTTTGGCAAAACTTATGTATTTATTGGGCGAAAATATTCCTAAAAATGAATTTAAATCAATTTTCGAAACCCAACTTAGAGGTGAAATAAGCGCATTTGAGTGAATTTTTTGTACTAAAGTCGGTGTTTATCAATTATCTTTTTAATATTTTATCTTAAATCACGATTTTTTTGCTGATTCAAAAAAAAACTAACAACTAAAAAAAAATCATTTTAAAATTGTTATAAAATTTTTACAACTCAACATTTTTTTGTTACTTGCCATACGCAAAAGATGTCTAAACGTAGAGGTATTTAGATAAGTTATTGACTTTAAAATCTTTCTCTTCGATGACTTGTTTGTTTTGTGAAAATTATTATATATTTAACCCGTGAAATTAATAAATTAACTATTTAGACAATGAAAAGATTATTTACTATCCTTGCAATTACAGGATTATTGTTATTTGGAGCAGCACCTAAAGCTATTGCACAAGATGCCGCAAAAACTGAACAAGTTGCTGACGCAACCGAATCAAAAACATTTCATCAAGAATTAAAACAACGTTTTATTGAAGGTGGACCTTTCTTTATGGGAATTGTATTGGTAACCTTAATATTAGGGTTGGCAATTGCAATTGAAAGAATTATTTACCTTAATATGGCGACTACTAACACGAATAAATTAGTTAGTAATGTTGATGAAGCATTATCTTCAGGTGGAGTAGAAGCAGCAAAAGAAGTTTGTAGAAATACTAAAGGCCCTGTTGCATCCATATTTTATCAAGGATTAGACAGAATGGATGAAGGTGTAGAAGCAGCTGAAAAAGCAGTTGTGGCTTATGGTGGAGTTCAAATGGGACTATTGGAAAAAAATATTTCTTGGTTATCTTTATTTATTGCTTTGGCGCCAATGCTTGGTTTCATGGGTACTGTAATCGGAATGATTAGTGCTTTTGACTCTATTCAGGCTGCAGGAGATATTTCTCCAACAGTTGTTGCCGGTGGTATTAAAGTGGCCTTGTTAACAACCGTATTTGGTTTAGTTGTAGCAATTATTCTCCAAGTTTTTTATAATTATATTATCTCTAAGGTAGATAGCATTGTAAATAATATGGAAGACGCTTCAATTTCACTAGTTGACCTTTTGGTTAGACTTAAAAAATAATAATCATGGATGATAAAAAATCAAAAATATTAACTTACGTTACAGGTATAATTGGATTAATAGGTTTCTATTTTTTCGTTAGAATTGTAATGGAGGGTGATGACCCAATAACTGAAAGTGCTGATTTACAGGCAAGCATTTTGTCTCCATTTATATCATTTGCAATATTTTTATTGATTGCGACTGCTGCGATTTCGGTAATTTTTTCATTGCTGAACATGGCCAAGCATCCAGATGTGTTAAAAAGAACATTGCTGGGAGTTGCCGTTATGGCCGTTTTATTAGTGTTAGCTTACTTTTTTGCTACTGATGAGGCTGTCACTGACGGAATGGGAAAAATAATAAAAGGCGGTGAAGCCGGAAGTGTTTCTAAATGGGTAAGTGCTTTAATTAATTACAGTTTTATTTTAGGGTCTATTGGTTTAGTATTCTTCTTATATGACTTTGTAAAATCACTTGTAAAAAATTAATTAAATTATGGCAAGAAGAGAAAATGCAGAAATTAATGCTGGTTCAATGGCAGACATTGCGTTCTTGCTTTTAATATTTTTCTTAGTAACTACAACTATGGACGTAGATTCTGGGATTGCACGTAAATTGCCTGAAAAAACAGATGAGCAATCCGATGTAATTGTAAAAGAAAAAAACGTTTTGGATATTGTTGTTAATAGAAACAACCAGTTGTTAGTTGAAAACGAATATGTAAAAGTAACAGACGTGAAACGTTTGGCTATAAAGTTTATAGATAACGGAGGTGGATTAGGAACTCCGATTGATGATAAACCGGGAGAACCATGTGATTATTGCGGCGGAGATAAGGATCCAAACTCATCGGATCATCCATCAAAGGCCGTTATATCTTTACAAAGCGATAGAGGCACAACTTACGGTATGTATGTGTCAATTCAAAATGAAATTGAAGGTGCATATAACGAGTTGAGGAATAAACTGGCTGTAAAAAGGTATGGAAGATCCTATGACGCTTTACTTCAAGATTATAATGATAATCCTACAGAAAGTTTAAAAGTGAAAATTGATGATTTGAAAGATAAATATCCTCAAATCATAACTGAACCTGAACCGATAAAATAATATCAGAATATGAGTAAATTTAAAAAAAAGAAAAAAGGAACGCCTGGAATTTCTACGGCATCTTTACCTGATATTGTATTTATGTTATTATTCTTTTTTATGGTATCTACTACCATGAGGGAAACAGATTTATTAATAAAAAAGCCTGCACTTCCTGTCGCTAGTGAAGTGAAAAAGTTAGAACATAAAAGTTTGGTAAGCACTATTTATATCGGTAAATCAAAAGATGCTAGAATATCTGGAGATAAAATTCAGGTAAATGATAAAATTATCGATGTTAATGATGTTCCAAGTTTTATCTATTCTGAAAGAGCTTTAAGACCAGAAGAAGATGTTAAATTTATGACGACTTCTATTAAAGCTGATAAAGAAGCCAGTGTAGGTACAGTTATAGATATTAAAGAGCAATTAAGAGATATTAATGCCTTGAAAATTAGTTTTTCAACTTCAAAAGGCACAGATTTATCGAAGAATTTCTAGTAACTATTAGAATGTATAATTCTAATAAAAATAAAAAAGGCAATCATAATTTTATGATTGCCTTTTTTATTTTTATAAAGTACCTTTGTTAGTATGGGTAAGTATTGTTTAATATTTTTTTTTCTGCTTTGCTTTGTGAAACCACAAGCTCAGGTTAATAATGATTCAATAATTGATTTAAAATATTTAGAAGATCAGTTATACCTGTCATTAACCTATTCCATTTTAAATAACAAACCTGCTGAAATTTCGCAAAATGGGTTTTCAGGCGGATTTTCTATGGGGTTCATAAAAGATATTCCTCTAAATGAACAGCGAAATGTTGGACTTGGTATAGGAGCAGGATATGCCTATAAAGTTTATGTGCAAAATTTAAAAATATCCAGAGACAATCAAACAACAGTATTTGAACTTGCCGAAGATTATAAAACGAATAGATTGGGAATTAATGCTATAGAAATGCCGATTGAATTGAGGTGGAGAACTTCTACGCCGCAAAAATATAGTTTTTGGAGAGTTTATGGTGGTGTAAAATTCTCATACTTAGTGGGGTATAAAACTAAATTTGGGGATGCAGACGTTCTAAAAACCACTAAAAATATACCAGAATTAAATAGAATTCAATATGGCGTAATATTGGCGGCAGGATATAGCACCTGGAACATTTACTGCTATTATGGTTTAAGCCCTTTATTTAAAAATGCTATTTTTGAGGGGAAGAATCTTGATTTAAAAGATATTAATATAGGTTTGAAATTTTACATCATGTAAATAATGTAAACAATAAACTGTGAAGCTACACCAACCACATACCCCAATATAACCTCATTTAACGTATGTGCCTGAAGCCTTAACCTGGCAGAGGCTATTAATCCACTTAAAACAAATAATAGTGCCATAAGTGGTATTAAATTTATTTTATAGAAATAACTAAAATAAAATAAAAATCCTATTAATCCGGTAATTGCCAAGGTATGCAAACTTATTTTTAGTTTTAAGTATAAAAATAATGATGTGAATATTAAACTTAAGCCATAACCAATAAAAAGTAAAGCCAAAAGATTTACTATTGATGATTTGTATAGCCAATTTCCAATGATAAAGGAGATGGAAATAAATAGCAATGTGGGGAATTTCCGCTCTTCAATAGTAATCATATGGTAACTGTTTATCATCCCAAAACGTTTTAAAAGAGCAAGCAACAACAAAGGAAATATATAGGTGCCAATAAAAATGACAATTAAAATAGTATATTCTTGTGGTTTAAAAATGAATTTCGGGATGAAAAGAAAGAATAAAAGGGTGCCAATTATGGGAAAATTTATGGGATGAAAAAAATAGGAAATAAATTTTGAAAATTTTATTGTCATTTTAAGGCTTTTTGCTAAAATATTTTTCTTAAACGTGCAACTGGGATATCCAATTGTTCTCTATATTTTGCAATGGTTCTTCTTGCAATAGGATATCCTTTTTCTTTTAAAATAAGTGCCAGTTTATCATCCGTTAGCGGTTTCTTTTTATCCTCTTCTTTAATAACGGTTTCTAATATATTTTTTATTTCTCTTGTTGAAACATCTTCTCCTTGATCATTTTTCATAGATTCAGAGAAAAACTCTTTAATTAATTTTGTCCCGTAGGGTGTTGACACATATTTGCTGCTTGCCACACGAGAAACGGTTGAAACGTCCATATCTATTACATCTGCAATATCTTTTAAAATCATAGGTTTTAATTTGCGCTCATCACCTGTTAAAAAATATTCTTTTTGATGTTGCATTATAGCGTTCATATTTAAAAGCAATGTTTGCTGACGTTGTTTTATGGCATCTATAAACCATTTGGCCGCATCAAGTTTATGCTTTATAAACATAACAGCTTCTTTTTGGGATTTCGATTTTTCACTCGAATCCTTGTAGCCACGCATTAAATTATTATATTCATTTGAAACATGAAGTTCTGGTGCATTTCTCGAATTAAGTGTAAGTTCCAGCTCTCCTTCAACAATCCTAATGGTAAAATCGGGTACAATTTGTTCCGTTACTTTACTATTGCCAACAAAGGAACCTCCCGGTTTAGGATTTAGTCGCTCAATTTGTTTTATGGCATCTTTTAACGCTTCTTCGGAGACATGAAACTTTTGTAATAATTTGACATAATGTTTTTTGACAAAATGATCAAAACCATTTTCTAAAATATCGATAGATAAGTTTATGCTGGGTTTTTCGTCTTTTCGCTTTAATTGCAAGATTAAGCATTCTCTTAAATCGCGAGCTCCAACTCCGGCTGGATCTAATTGGTGTACAATTTTCAGCAATCGTTCCAATTCTATTTCGGTCGTAAAGATATTTTCTGTAAAGGCCAAATCATCTAAAATATCGACCAAATCTCGCCTGATATAACCGCTGTCGTCAATGCTTCCAATCAAAAAATCAGTAATAATTTCCTCTTCTTCCGTTAAACGGTAAGTATTCATTTGATTTTTTAGATGTTGCGTAAATGAAGGACCGGAAGCAAAAGGAATATCCTTTTCTTCATCATCTGACGAATAGTTATTGGCTTGTGTTTTATAGTTTGGAATTTCATCGTCACTTAAATATTCATCTATATTAATATCTTCAGTGTTTATGCTTTCATTCCCGGAATCGTCATACTCATCATAAGAGTCGCTTAACTGTGAGTTTTCATAATCATCAGTATTTTCATCCTCGATTTCTAAAGCCGGATTTTCCTCTAATTCTTGTTTTAGGCGTTGTTCAAATTCTTGCGTCGGCAATTGAATCAACTTCATGAGTTGAATTTGCTGTGGAGACAGCTTTTGCGATAATTTGAATTGTAAACCCTGTTTAAGCATAAATTAGGATAGCTTTTTATAAAAATACAAAAAAACACAGCATTAATTGCATGATATTTTTTTTGGCAATAATTAATTAAAATTCCGCGTTTTGCGGAGTTCTTGGATATGGAATAACATCTCGAATATTGCCCATTCCTGTTGTAAATTGAACCAATCGTTCAAATCCAAGTCCGAATCCGCTATGGACAGCTGTTCCAAATTTTCTGGTATCCAAATACCACCATAATTCTTTCTCGTCAATTCCTAGCTCCAGCATTTTTTGTTGCAAAACATCCAAACGTTCTTCTCGCTGGCTACCACCAACAATTTCGCCAATTCCCGGAAATAAAACATCCATGGCTCTAACGGTTTTTCCATCATCATTTAAACGCATATAAAATGCCTTTATTTTTGCCGGATAATCAAATAAAATTACTGGGCATTTAAAGTGTTTTTCAACCAAAAAACGTTCGTGTTCGCTTTGAAGATCGGTGCCCCATTCATTAATTAAATACTGAAATTTTTTCTTTTTGTTTGGAGTTGAATTTTTTAAAATATCAATTGCGTCGGTATAACTTACACGTATAAAATTATTTTCAACAATGAACTTCAGTTTTTCTATAAGTGGCATTTCACTGCGTTCCAAAGCCGGTTTCGATTTTTCTTCATCGGCTAACCTGTCATTTAAAAATGCCAAATCGTCCTTGCAGTTTTTTAGAACATAGGAAATAACCGATTTAATAAAATCTTCTGCTAAGTCCATATTATCATCTAAATTATTAAAAGCAACTTCCGGCTCAATCATCCAAAATTCGGCCAAATGACGTGTTGTATTCGAGTTTTCTGCCCTAAAAGTTGGACCGAAAGTATATACCTTTCCCAATGCCATGGCATAGGTTTCAGCTTCTAATTGACCTGACACTGTTAAATTCGTTAATTTTCCGAAGAAATCTTTAGAATAATCAATTTTTCCTGCTTCATTTCTTGGCGGATTATTGGCATCAAGCGTCGTAACGTTAAACATTTCTCCAGCGCCTTCAGCATCAGAACCTGTAATTATCGGTGCATGAAAATTGTAAAATCCATTTTTGACAAAATATTTATGCACAGCAAAAGACAATGCCGAACGTACACGCATTACGGCACTAAACGTATTTGTTCTTATTCGTAAATGCGCATTTTCACGTAAAAATTCTAAACTATGTTTTTTGGGTTGAATAGGATATTCTTCAGGGTTAGAGTCGCCTAAAATTTCAATTTTGGAAACCTGAATTTCAACTTGTTGCCCCTTTCCAAGGCTTTCTATTAATATTCCTTTTATTGAAATTGCAGCACCTGTTGTAATGCGTTTTAAAATGCGTTCATCAGTATTCTCAAAATCAACAATACATTGAATTGTATTAATTGTTGACCCATCATTTAATGCAATAAAACGATTTGCCCTAAATGTTCTAACCCAACCTTTAAGGTTTACTTCTTGTAAAAAATTGGTTGAATTTAAAAGTTCAGCCACATTGCTTCTTGTCATATTTCTAATATTTTAGCCTTGCAAAGATACGTTATCAATTGATAATTGACAATTAACAATTAATAATGAACAATTAAAAAATTCAGAACTTTCAACTTTCAACTATTTACAACTATTTATCTCCAGTTTCATCATCAGGATCAAGAATAGAAAGTGCAGGTTCTTTAAAATCGTCCTTGTTTGCAATTGTTTTTTCTAATGAAAGCAATAGGGAAGGCAATAAAAGTAAGTTTGAAGCCATAGCAAATAATAGTGTTATAGATACCAAACCTCCTAAAGCAATAGTGCCACCAAAACTTGACGCGGTAAAGACTAAAAATCCAAAAAATAAAACGATAGAAGTATAAAACATACTTACGCCGGTTTCGCGTAGGGCATTGTACACAGATTGTTTAATTCTCCAATTGTTTGCTTTTAATTCTTGGCGATATTTTGCCAAAAAGTGAATGGTATCATCAACCGAAATACCAAAGGCAATACTAAACACCAAAATTGTTGATGGTTTTATTGGAATTCCTAAATAGCCCATTAAACCTGCGGTTATTAATAGGGGGAACATATTTGGAATTAAAGATATTAATATCATTTTGAAGGAGCGAAACAAAAACGCCATAAAAATGGCAATCAGAAAAATGGCCAGCGTAAGTGAAATCACCAAATTATTGATTAAATAGTTGGTTCCTTTTAAAAACACCAATGCTTTACCTGTCATAGAAACTTGATAATTTTCTTTGGGAAACTCTTTGTCAATTTTTTGTTGCACTCGCTCTTCAATAATTTCCATTTTATCCGTCCCAATATCCTTCATAAATGTTGTTATTCTTGCATATCTGCCTGTAGAATCAACATAACTATTTAGTAAATTGGTATTTGAAGTTGCGTTTTTGGCATAAGACAATATCCAGTTTTTTTCCTGGTTGGTAGGTAACTGATAAAATTTCGGATTGCCTCCGTAAAAAGCTTGCTTTGAGTACTTTACAATATTTAGAACTGAAATTGATTTTGACAATTGGGGAATTTCATCAATAGTTTCTTCCAGTTCATTCATTCGCTTCAAAGTACCCAAATTCATGACGCCTTTTTCTTTTTTGGTATCAATTATTATTTCTAAAGGCATAATACCACCAAATTCTTCTTCAAAAAATACAATATCTTTATAGAATTGCTCGCCTTTTGGCATATCTTCAATGATACTCCCTGAAACTTTTATCATAAAAATTCCAATCATACTGACAATAATCAACACAATTGTTACTGCATAAACTGAAATTCTGTGATTTCTAACAATAGACTCCATCGATTTAACAATAGTATCAATCCATCTTCGTTCCAAATGTTTCAGGTGTTTTTCTTTTGGCAATGGTAGAAAACTATACACGATGGGTACAATGAATAAAGCAACTAAAAATATCCCTATAATATTGATTGAAGCTACAATCCCAAATTCTTTTAAAAGTTGGCTTTTTGTGAAAATAAATGTTGCAAACCCTGAAGCTGTTGTAACATTTGTCATTAACGTGGCATTTCCTACTTTTGAAATAACCCTTTGCAAGGACTTCGCCTGGTTCCCATGCTTCTTTACTTCTTGTTGGTATTTGTTAATTAAAAATATGGCATTTGGGACACCAATTACAATAATTAAAGGCGGAATTAACGCCATTAAAACCGTAATTTCATAACGAAATAAACCGATAAATCCGAATGCCCATGTGACACAAATACTCACTACCAAAAGCGTTATCATGGTCGCTCTTACGGAACGGAAAAAGAAAAAGAAAATTAATGCGGTAACTGCCAAAGCCAAACCAACAAAAAGTCCAATTTCATCAATAATATTTTGGGCATTCATGGTACGGATGTACGGCATGCCGGAAACTCTTACATTAATATTGTTTTCTGCTTCAAATTTCTCAACAGCAGGATTTAATACGTTGAAAACAAAGTCTTTACGCGCAGCTGTATTTACAATATCCTTCTTTAAATAAATAACAGATCTAATAGTTCCTGTTTTTTTATTGAATAAGATATTGTCGTAAAATGGCAGATTTTCAAAAAGTTCGGTTTTGATTTTTAATATTTCTTCCTTGGTTTTTGGGACATCTTCATAAAGAGGTACAAAATCAAATTTTTCTTCTTTTTTATTTTTTTTCAGTTCTTTAATATCGCCAATGCCAACCGTAAAATCTACCTCTGGATAATGGTTTAACTCCTTTGTTAAGTTATTCCAGTCAATGAATTTTTTTGGCGTAAACAGGGTTGAATCTTCAACTGCTAAAATGATAAGATTGCCTTCTTCACCAAAAAGTTTTAGAAATTTATTATATTCAACGTTAACTTTATGATTTTCTGGAAGTAAATTAGCTTCTGTGTAAGAAAAACGCATGTACTGCATTTGTGAAGCTAAAAAATAGGTGATGGCGGCTATTACAACTAAGATGATATATCTTCTTTTTAAAATAAACCGAGAGAGACTTGACCAAAAATCCATTTAAAAAAATTTTTGCAAAGGTATAAAAATAGTTCGTGCTATAAGTATTTGATTTTTAAAATCCCAGACTAATTTTGTAGGATATTTTTAAGGCCAAATTACCCATTCGGGGCTTGTAAAGGCACAGTATCTGTAAAATGTGCTTAATCCGAAACCTTTAAACAGATGTTTAAATGCTAAACTACTTTCAAAATAGCCGTTTTAAACTTTAAAAAAGCACTCTTAAGAGTGCTTTTATTTTTTTTGATAAATTTAACTTTTAGAAAAAAAAATTAAACTTTCATTATTTCTTGATCTTTATTTTTATAATGATTGTCAACTTCAATAATAAAGTCATCTGTTAATTTTTGAATGTCAATTTCGGCGTTTGCCTTCATGTCTTCAGAAGCTTCTTCTATTTTTTTAATTTCACTCATGGCTTCTCTACGACCGTTTCTGATGCTCACCTTAGCAAATTCAGTGGCTGCTTTTGCCTGTTTGGAAAGTTCTCTTCGTCTTTCTTCTGTCAAAACAGGAACATTAATAATAATGATGTCACCATTATTCATCGGGTTAAATCCTAGATTGGCAAGCATAATCGCTTTTTCGATGCCCTGTAACATATTTTTTTCCCAAGGCTGAACGGTAATGGTGTGTGCATCCATGGTGCTTACGTTTGCAATTTGCGCAAGAGGCGTTTGGGAACCATAGTAATCAACGGTAACATTTCCCAGCATTGCCGGGCTTGCTTTTCCCGCCCTGATATTTCTGAACTCTTTTTCTAAATGCAGAATGGCATTTGCCATTAATTCTTTTGTGCTGTCTATAATAAAGTCTAATTCCTCATTCATAACTTGTTAACTATAAATTATACGTTTATTTATCAACTTTTGTTCCAATAGTTTCTCCTGAAATCACTTTTTCCAAATTACCTTCCTTATTCATGTCAAAAACAATAATAGGCAAATTATTTTCCTGGCTCAAAGTAAATGCCGTTGTATCCATTATTTTTAATCCTTTCCTTAAAACGTCTTCATAGGTAATGGAGTCGAATTTAATGGCGTCTTTGTTTATTTCCGGGTCAGAATTGTAAATTCCGTCAACACGGGTGCCTTTTAAAATAACATCTGCACCAATTTCAATGGCCCTCAAAACGGCAGCTGTATCTGTAGTGAAATAAGGATTTCCGGTTCCTCCTCCAAATATTACCACACGTCCTTTTTCCAAATGGCGAACTGCCCTTCTTTTGATAAAGGGTTCTGCAACTTGTTCCATTTTAATGGCTGTGAGCAGTCTGGTTTTTATACCTATTGCTTCAATGGCGCTTTGTAAGGCCAAACCGTTAATAATGGTGGCAAGCATACCCATATAATCTCCCTGAACCCTGTCAATGCCATTACTGGCTCCAGAAACACCTCTAAAAATATTTCCGCCTCCTATTACAATGGCGACTTCTATACCGTTTTCAACAATTTTTTTGATTTCTTCAGCATAGGCCGATAAACGTTTTGGATCTATACCGTATTGGCGATCACCCATAAGTGCTTCACCACTTAATTTTAGTAGAATTCTTTTATAAGCCATAATTTATTTGAAAGTTATGCAAATATATGAAATACTTTATAAGTAGGAAGGCAATGTTGCATAGGAATAAAAATAACAAAATTATAAAAGAATACATTTTTTCCATATAAAAATCAACCTTAAATTTTATATTGGTTTTCTTCAAAATATTGCTTAAAATGTTTTAAGATAAATGTATTGTTTTAAAAGAAAATACGATAAATTTAAAATTTTATTCATAAAATTTATTAACTATGTCAAATACGGTAAGTTCAACCACCAATGCAAAAAACAATTCATTTGTTCCAATTCTTATTATAGCGGGATTATTTTTTATTTTCGGATTTGTAACCTGGATTAATGGTGCGTTAATTCCTTTTATGAAAACCATAAACGAGTTAACGACTGCGCAATCCTATTTGGTGGCTTCTGCATCTTATATTTCTTTTGTGGTTATGGCTTTGCCAGCATCTTATATTTTAACTAAAATAGGGTATCGGAAAGGAATGTCATTGGGTTTATTTGTGATGGCAATTGGTGCATTGCTTTTCATTCCTGCTGCAGAAGCAAGAACGTATTGGGTGTTTTTAGCGGGAATTTTTATTCAGGGTTTGGGAATGACTTTGTTGCAAACAGCTTCAAATCCTTACATAACCATTTTAGGTCCTATTGAAAGTGCAGCAAAACGAATTGCAATTATGGGAATTTCAAATAAAGTGGCGGGCGCTTTAGGCTCCCTTATTTTTGGCGCAATTTTGTTATCGGGAATTGATGAAATAAAGGACAAACTAAGTATCGTTAGCGATGATGAAAAATCTCAGTTGTTAGATGTTATGGCTGATAGCGTTGTGATTCCCTATGTTGTCATGGCGGTAATGTTAGTGGTGTTGGGTATTTTAATAAGACGTGCGCCACTACCACACGTAGAAGCAGAACCAATTGAGGAAACAAAAGAAGGGAAAACAACCAAAACAAGTATTTTCCAATTTCCACATCTATGGTTGGGCGTTTTAACGCTTTTTGTTTATGTGGGTGTAGAAGTTATTGCTGGTGACACCATTATTGCCTATGGAATTTCTTTAGGGTTTCCTGCCGCGGATGCCAAATTCTTTACCACTTATACCTTGTTGGCAATGGTTGCGACATATGCACTGGGTATATTTTTAATTCCTAAATACATCAATCAGGCTTTCGCATTGAAAGCAAGTGCCATATTAGGAATTGTATTTACTTTTGGGATTGTATTTTCTTCAGGATATGTGTCAATATTATTTGTGGCTTTATTAGGTATTGCAAATGCATTGGTTTGGCCTGCAGTTTGGCCTTTAACTTTAAAGGGATTAGGGAAATTCACCAAAACAGCTTCCGCGTTATTGATTATGGCAATTTCCGGGGGGGCAATTATTCCACCTTTATACGGAAGATTTGTTGATGGGACTAAGGCCGATTTGATTGCGAAGGGAATAAATGAGGCTTCTGCTTCTGCGCAAGCGGCAACAACTGGCTACTGGATTTTACTTCCTTGTTATTTAATCATTTTATATTATGCATTTGCAGGGCATAAATTGGGCTTGAAAAAAGGATAAATGAAAAACCATTCAGTAAGGATATTTAGAACAAAAAAAACTCGCTTAAAGCGAGTTTTTTAAATTTATGTAGTGTGCAATTACGCTAAAGAAACTCTTTTAAAATCGGTTACTGTAACACCAATAGTTTTTACGTAATCCGCAACAGTTAATTTATCGTCCTTGATAAAAACTTGGTCAAGAAGACAAAGTTCTTGGTCTAACGTAGTATTGTCAGAAATAAACCTTTCCAATTTTCCAGGAAGAATTTTATCCCAAATTTGTTCAGGTTTGCCTTCAGCTTTAAGTTCAGCTTTTAAATCTTCTTTAGCTTGGGCAATTATTTCATCGGTTAATTGCATTCTAGAAATATAAATTGGCACATGTTTAAGGGTTTTTCCCAATCGGCCAAGTTCAATATTCTCTTTTTCTATCACTGCAATTCTTGCTTCAGTTTCAGAAGCAACAAAATTTGGATCGAAATCTTTGTAAGATAAAGTAGTTGCGCCCATTGCGGCAGCTTGCATAGAGACATCTCTTGCAACAACACTTGCGCCATCAACGTTTTCGGATAATGCAACTAACGAAGCAATTTTATTACCTGCGTGAATGTAAGATCCCACAAATTTACCAGTCACTTTTTCAAAAGCGCCTATTTCCAATTTTTCACCAATAACACCAGTTTGCTCAATTAATTTTTCAGCAACGGTCATTCCTCCAAAATCAGCATTTAAAAAGTCTTCTTTTGAATTATAGTTATTTGCTATTTCAGCAAATTTAGTTGCTAAAGCAACAAAAGAGTCGTTTTTTGCAACAAAATCTGTTTCGCAGTTTAATGAAACGATAACACCTTCCGTATTGTCGTCATTAACATTAGCGATAACAGCACCTTCTGATGAATCTCTGTCAGCTCTGTTTGCAGCAACTTTTTGTCCTTTTTTACGTAAAATTTCAATTGCTTTATCAAAATTTCCCTCCGCTTCAACAAGTGCATTTTTGCAATCCATCATGCCGGCTCCGGTCGATTTTCTTAAATTATTTACTTCTGCGGCTGTAATTTTTGCCATTATTTTATAATTTTTGTTGAATTTTAAAATTCAACGGTGATACATTAATTATTTTGTTTCTTTAACTTTAACTTCAGCTACTACTTCAGCATCAACAGTTTTATCTTTTGTTGTTTTTCTGTCTGCTAAACCTTCTGCAATTGCATCAACTATAAAGCCTAAAACTTTATTGATTGATTTTGAAGCATCATCATTTGATGGAATAACATAATCTAAACCTCTTGGGTCAGAGTTTGTGTCAACCATTGCGAAAATTGGAATATTTAAGTTTTTGGCTTCAGCTACTGCAATGTGTTCTTTTTTAACGTCAATTACAAAAATTGCACCTGGCAAACGAGTCATATCAGAAACAGAACCTAAGTTTTTTTCTAATTTTTCTCTTTGACGGTTAATTTGTAATTTTTCTCTTTTTGAAAGTGCATCAAAAGAACCATCTAATTTCATTCTGTCAATAACTGTCATTTTTTTAACAGCCTTTCTAATAGTAACAAAATTTGTCAACATTCCGCCAAACCATCTTTCAGTGATGTAAGGCATGTTGATACTGGCAGATTTTTCTGCAATAATTTCTTTTGCTTGTTTTTTTGTAGCAACAAAAAGGATTTTTCTGCCTGAGTTTGCGATTTTTTGAAGTGCTTCAGCAGCTTCTTCAATTTTTGCAGCGGTTTTGTAAAGGTCAATAATATGAATTCCGTTACGTTCTCCGTAAATGTATGGAGCCATATTTGGGTTCCATTTTCTTGTTAGGTGACCAAAGTGTACACCTGCGTCTAATAATTCTTTAATTTCAATTTTTGCCATTTTGTAATTTAGTTTACGTTCCGTTGAGCTAGCAATAGGTAAGTAGCGGAAACCCGATCTTACCTATTTGGATGCTAAACTTTTGTCAATCATTGACTGATCAACGACAACTTTGTTATTAATTTTAATTTCAATGAACCACCAAAAAATTTGGTGTAACAATTCAAGTAAACGATTAACGTTTTGAGAATTGGAATTTTTTTCTTGCTTTCTTTTGACCGAATTTTTTACGTTCAACCATTCTTGGGTCTCTTGTAAGCAATCCTTCTGGTTTAAGTATTAGTCTGTTTTCAGGATTTAACTCAACCAAAACTCTTGAAATCGCCAAACGTATAGCTTCCGCTTGTCCGGTTATTCCGCCTCCAAAAACAGTTACTTTAATGTCAAATGAAGTTACGTGATCTGTTAAATTAAGCGCCTGTAAAACTTTATACTGTAAAGCTGCTGTTGTAAAGTAGTTTTTAAATTCTCTTTTATTGATAGTAATGTTTCCAGTACCGTCAGAAACATAAACACGAGCAACTGCCGTTTTTCTTCTACCTATTTTGTGTATTGTTTCCATTATTATTTTAGATCGTTAAGGTTAATGGTTCTTGGTGTTTGAGCTGTTTGTTGGTGCTCAGTACCTGCATAAACATATAAATTTCTGAAAAGGGCGCTTCCTAATTTGTTTTTAGGTAACATTCCTTTTACTGCTTTTTCAATAAGACGCGTAGGGTCTTTCTCGAATACTTCAATAGCAGTTAACGATCGTTGTCCGCCAGGATAGCCAGTGTGACGAATATAGGTTTTGTCACCCCATTTTTTACCTGTTAGATTAATTTTTTCGGCGTTGATAACAACTACATTGTCTCCGCAATCTACGTGAGGCGTGTAATTTGTTTTGTATTTACCTCTAATTAGCATCGCTATTCTAGAAGCTATACGACCCAACGTTTGGCCGTCTGCATCAACCAATACCCACTCCTTAGTAACGGTATTTTTGTTAGCTGATACTGTTTTGTAACTTAATTTACTCACAATTAAATTCTTTGTTATAGTTAAACATTCATTTTTCTCCCTAAAAAGGGAGTGCAAATGTACAAACTATTTTAGTGATAACAAACAGTGTTTTTAAAAAAGTTTATTTGTTGAATCGTTTAACTGTTGAATCGTTGGGTAGCTTCAAAGTTTAAAAGTTAAAAGTCACAAATACAGAATGTTGCAGTGTTTCTGATTCTCAAAGTCGAAAGTCAAAATTTGCATTCCTGAAATTTCTCACTATTCCATTTTCAGCCACAATTAAACAATTAATGTGCTTCCAGCCAGTTTTTTCCTTCACCCAGTTCAACGGTTAACGGAACAGCAAGGGTAAATGCATGTTCCATTTCCTGTTTAATTTTTGGTTCTAAATCGTCAAGTTCATCTTTATGAACATCAAAAACCAACTCATCATGAACCTGCAATAACATTTTCGATTTATAATTTCCGTCATTCAGCATCTTATAAATATTAATCATCGCAATTTTAATAATATCGGCGGCACTTCCCTGAATAGGGGCATTTACGGCATTTCGTTCATCTCCGGCTCTAACAACAGCATTTTGTGAATTGATGTTTTTCAAATATCGGCGACGCCCTAAAATTGTTTCCACATAACCTTGCTCACGGGCCAATTCCATTTGACTGGCAATAAATTCTTTTAATTTTGGAAATGTTTTGTAGTAATTGTCTATCAGTTCTTTTGCTTCGGTTCTTGATTTGTTTAATTGTTCGGCTAATGTAAAAGCACCTTGTCCGTAAATAATGCCGAAATTTACAGCTTTTGCCTCACCACGTTGTGTCCTGGATACTTCATTTAAAGGAACCCCGAAAATTTTAGCAGCTGTCGCAGCGTGAATGTCTTCCATATTTTTAAAAGATTCAATCATACTCTCATCATTGCTCAAAGCAGCAATAATACGTAGCTCAATTTGAGAATAATCGGCAGACACTAACGTATAATTTTCATCTCTGGCAACAAAGGCTTTTCTTACCTGACGACCGCGTTCCGTTCTCATAGGAATATTTTGAAGGTTCGGGTTGACGGAACTTAACCTTCCTGTTGCAGCAACAGCCTGGCTGTAGGTGGTGTGAATTCTTCCTGTTTTTTTATTTATTTGATTTGGCAACGCATCAACATAGGTGTTTTTTAATTTTACCAATCCGCGCCATTCTAAAATGTCCTTTACAATTTGATGTTTTGCTGCCAATTTTGATAAAATTTCTTCACCGGTTGCATATTGTCCGGTTTTGGTTTTTTTAGGCTTGTCAACTAATTTTAAATGGTCAAACAAAACATCGCCCAATTGTTTTGGGGAGGCCAGATTAAACTCGATAGTAGCTTCTTTGTAAATCTGCTTTTCTAAATGTTGAATATCTTCAGTTAATTTTTCCGAAAGGGAATTTAAAAATTCGGCATCCACTTTTATTCCTTCCAACTCCATTGCTGCCAATACGCGAAGAAGTGGCATTTCAATGTCATTAAAAAGTTTGGCAAGGTTTAATTCGCCCAATTCTTTTTCGAAAAAATCTTTAAGCTGAAAGGCAACATCGGTATTTTCAACCGCATATTCCGTTTGGTTTTTGAGATCTAATTCACGAATGGAAATTTTATTTTTTCCTTTTTTTCCAACAAAAGCGTTTATATTAATAGGTTTGTAATTTAAATAAGTTTCAGAGAGCACTATTAAATCATGGCGCATATCAGGATTTATTAAATAATGCGCCAACATAATATCAAACAATTTCCCTTTGATTTCAATTTTGTGATTGCTTAAAACTTTAACACTATTTTTTAGGTCGTGGCCAATTTTTTCTATGGTTTTATTTTCAAAAAACGGACGAAATTCTTCTAATATCCCTTGTGTTTCCTCCTTTTTTTCAGGAAGAGACACATAATAACCCTTTCCTTTTTCGTAAGAAAATGCGATACCTGCCAAATCGGTTTCAAATAATTCTTCCCCAATGGTTTCTATGTGAAAACTAACCGACTTTTGGGTCAATAATTTTTCGAGAAGCAGTTTTCTGGAGAAACTGGAATTTACAGATTGGTATAAATGATTTGTGTTTTCGGTGGTTTTATCTCCTGCGGAAAAGGTGTCATTTGGGGTAACATTTTCTGATGTTGAAAATAAATCGAATTGATGTTCTGCTGTAGGTAGCTGTTTATTAGAATCAACTATTTCATCTTCTTTCTGAATGCTTTTTGTTTCAGAAGGCAATTTAAAAATAGTATTGAGGCTATCGGCAATTCTTCTGAATTCCAATTCTTTTAAAATTTCATTTACCTTTTCAAAATCGGGATGATTTAACTCATAATCTTTTTCATGAAATTCAACCGGGCAATCCAACATAATAGTTGCCAATTTTTTGGAAAGCAAGCCCAGTTCTTTGTTTTCTTCAACTTTTTCCCTCATTTTACCTTTTAGCTCATGGGTATGCTCCAAAAGATTTTCCATACTGCCGTATTCTTTAATAAATTTTTTGGCAGTTTTTTCTCCAACACCCGGCAATCCAGGAATATTGTCAATGGCATCTCCCATCATTCCAAGGAAATCAATCACCTGTTCCGGACGTTCAACTTCAAATTTTTTCTGAACTTCGGGAATTCCCCAAATCTCAATACCATTACCCATTCGTGAAGGTTTGTACATAAATATATTCTCGGAAACGAGTTGGGCGAAATCTTTATCTGGCGTTACCATGTACGTTTTAAAACCCTCTTTTTCAGCTTGTTTTGCAAGTGTGCCAATTAAATCATCGGCCTCAAAACCTTCTTTTTCAATAATTGGAATGTGCATGGCTTCCAAAATTTTATGAATATAAGGAATCGCAATTTTAATGGCTTCAGGCGTTTGTAAACGGTTCATTTTATATTCCGGAAACGCTTCAGACCGCATAAGGGAACCGCCATTGTCAAAAGCAACGGCCAAATGATCTGGCTTTTCGCGTTTTATCACATCAAGTAAAGAATTTGTAAATCCCAATATGGCCGAAGTATCCATTCCTTTTGAATTTATTCTCGGGTTTTTAATAAGCGCATAATAACCGCGAAAAATTAAGGCGTAGGCATCTAAAAGGAAAAGGCGTTTTTGTGTTGACATTGTTTCAATATAAGCTATAAATAATTTGAGTAAAAGTACTAAAATCAATTTTAACATGATATTAATTATCTTGTAAAACTAATGATGAGGAGAAACTGTTAAACCCTCTTAATTTTTTCTTCATTATTTTAACAATGATAAAATAGAATTAATTTTGCTTTATGATACGTTGGATTATTTTTGTGGCATTTATTTTATTCGTGGATTTTTATGCTTACCAAACCATAAAAACACTCACTAAAAATAAAATTGTTAAGATTCTTTATTGGGTAGTATCCATTGGTATATTAATCAATTTGGTTTATAAATTATTGGTTTTTAATGATTCCAGAGGATTGACACAACCTATGATGTTGGCTTTCGGGTTGCTTATTTTATTCATTATGCCAAAAATTATTATGTTGGCGGTTTTGTTTGGAGAAGATGTTTTCAGGGTTTTTAAAGTTTTTTTTAATTACTTTTCAAAGGCAGAGTCAAAAACATTTTTGGCAGATAGAAGGGCATTTGTGAGCAAAGTTGCTTTGGCGCTTGCGGCAATTCCGTTTACTTCTGTTTTGTATGGAATGGCTCGCGGAAAATACAATTACCAGGTCATAAACCACACTTTGTATTTTGATGATTTGCCCGAGGATTTTGACGGGTTTAAACTCACTCATATTTCTGATATTCACAGCGGAAGTTTTGATGATGCCGAGAAAATAGATGCAGGTATTGAATTAATTAATGAACAGGACTCCGATTTAATTTTATTCACAGGAGATTTGGTGAACAATACCGCCGATGAAATGATTCCATGGATTTCTCATTTTAGCAAATTGAAAGCCAAACTTGGAAAATATTCTATATTGGGAAATCACGATTATGGGGAATATGTTCATTTTAATTCTGAAGAAGAGAAAAGGAAAAATTTTCAGGACATAAAAGATTTGCATCCTCAAATTGGATTTAATTTATTGTTGAATGACAGTGTTTATGTAGAAAAAGGCGACGATAAAATTGCCTTGGTTGGTGTTGAAAACTGGGGGAAACGATTTAAAAAAGCAGGTGATTTAAATTTGGCTTCAGCAAAAATTAAAAAGGAAGATTTTAAAATTTTAATGAGTCACGACCCATCTCATTGGGATGCCGAAATAAAAAACCATGAAAGTAATTTCCATCTTACTTTAAGCGGCCATACGCACGGAATGCAATTTGGCATTGAAATTCCCGGTATAAAATGGAGCCCGGCACAATATGTTTACGAACAATGGGCGGGTATTTATACAGCGTTAGGAAAATACATCAATGTAAACCGAGGTTTTGGCTTTTTGGCTTTCCCTGGCCGTGTAGGAATTTGGCCTGAAATAACGGTAATTACACTGAAAAAGAAGTAGGTGTCGTTTGTTTAAATAAAAATGTTACATTTGTAGGTATAAGGCATTTATTTTTTAAACATTCCACAAAAAAAATGTTATGTTATGGCAAAATTCGGAGAATTAATTAGTTCAGAGATTCCTGTGTTAATCGATTTTTACACAGAATGGGACGAAGAAACATCTGATGATTTTAATGATATTTTACGAGATGTGGCTGCAGCTCTTGGAGATAAGGCAAAAGTTATAAAAATTGATATTGAAAAAAATGAGACGCTTGCCAATGCGCTCAGAATCAAAGGAATTCCTACTTTTATAATTTATAAAGGAGGGGAAATGAAATGGCGTCAATCTGGTGATCAGGATGCAAATACCTTAATAAGTTTGGTGCAACAGTATTTTTAAGCCGAAGGGTTAAAGTTAAATGTTGATGTTTAAAATTGAAAAGACAGTCTTTTTTCTCTTCTCTCTTTTCTAAATTCTCTCAAAAGAAAACCCTTTAGCAGTATAATATTCCAATACTTTTGGCAATACAAATTGCAGTTTTTCTGAAGCCTTAACGCTGTCATGAAAAACAATGATGCTTCCATTTTGGATATTTCGAATTACATTTTCTAAACATTTTTCATTGGAAACTACAGGGGCAAAGTCGGCACTTAAAACGTCCCACATCACTATTTTATAGCCTTTTTTTCTAATTTTTATTGATTGTTTAAGAGTAAGTCTGCCATAAGGAGGCCTAAAAAGTTTTGAGTTTTGAGTTTTAAGTTTTAAGTTTCCTTCAAAATATTTTTCAGCATCTTCTATGTTTTTGAGGTAATCTGAAGTTGGGTTTTTCCAGCCATTTAAATGGTTGTTGGTGTGATTTCCTACAGCGTGTTTTTCTTCAATAATTTTTTGGAATATTTCAGGGTGTTCCGCAATATTTTTCCCGATACAAAAAAAGGTGGCTTTCGCCTTGTATTTTTTGAGTTCATTTAAAGTCCATTCTGTAATTTCCGGAGTCGGACCGTCGTCAAAAGTAAGATAAAGCACTTTATCTTTTGAGGATAAACGCCAAACCCAATTTTTAAAAATAAATTTTAAAAGGCTTGGGGTTTTTATAAAATAGGGCTTCATGAGTTTGGGATTATTTTAGTATCTCAACCTCACCTTCCTAAGCAGGAAGGTGAAGTCAAAACTCTATTCATCTTCATCGCTGATTAAAAAATCAAATAATTTTAGATAACCAACATATTCTTCTTTAAGGTTATTGGCATATTTTTCGTCATCAAAACTAATGGCTGTTTTAATCAACTGGTCATACATTAATAGGCTGCGTTCAATGTCATTGAAAATGGTTTCAACATTTGATTCATCAAACTGGCTGTAATACCTTAAGTTTTCCTGTAAAACAATTTTTAATTCCGCAGTTAATTTTCTGGCTTTTTCTTTTTTGTCTAATCCATAGTATAAATCTACGTAACCTAGGAGCATGCTGTAATGTCCAAATTTATTTACAGGCATTTTTTCTAAGGAAAGGTCTACAATTTCTTCAGCCTTGTCAAATTTCTTTTCCTCCATTAAAGCTCTAGCCAAACGCTCCATATTATTGCGATAGGTTACCGAGTTTTTTCGTGTTTCTGTATCTAAATAAATGTTATCGTTTGTAATATTCCCCCAATCCCATTTTTTTACATTTTTGTACATGACATCGGTATTAATACGTCCCATTTCGAAGAAATTTCCTTCATCCTTGGTTAAAATTGGTACCAGTTTGTAGGTCATTCCATCCAATTGCAAATAATTTTTCAGCCAAATATATTCCTCATCAGCCTGTGCGCCTCCTGTGAAATAAATAGGTTGTTTCCAATTGTTATTAGCCAATATGTCGAGCATTAAAATTCTGGCTTTTGTAAGAGCGCCATTAAATTGAATATCAATATAAGGTACAATAAGAGCGGAATCTTTTTGGGCAACAATGCCGTTTTTTAAAACCATTTCTTTATCAACAGGAATTCTGATTTTGTTCGTTGGCAATATTTTTTCGTTAATGCCGTCATCATCTAAATCGTAGTAAGTAATGTCCTGGTCGCTTTCAATCCATTTCATAAAATATTTAATATCCACCACAGAATCTTTCAATTGCGGAATAATTTCAGGAAAATAATAGGCAACATCCAGCGTTCCCCACTTGTATTTATCGTGGGTTAATTGCGACGGAATAGGGGCGGCCTCATAGGTTTTTCGCTTCATCTGATCAATATACCAATCAGTTTGAAAAAGGCTGGTATTAATCAATTTAATGTCAGTTCTGTAATTTTCAACTTCCTGCATATACCAAAGCGGGAAAGTATCATTGTCACCAATAGTAAATAAAATTGCGTTTTCTGCACAAGAATCTAAATAAGCCGTAGCATTTAGGCGAGAAGTATAGCGATTTGACCGGTCGTGGTCGTCCCAATTCTGAAAAGCCATCAGCATAGGAACAGCAACCAAGGCAACAAGCGTAACCGCAATGGCAACCAAGTTTTCTGTGGCGTATTTTTTTAATTTTTCAAACAAAGCCAACACCCCAAATCCTACCCAAATAGCAAAAATATAGAACGAACCTACCACTGCATAATCACGTTCTCGAGGTTCAAATGGTCTTGGATTGGTATAAAATATGATAGCTAAACCTGTGAAAATGAAAAAGAGAAATAAGATATAAAAATCGTTCTTGTCTTTTTTAACATGAAAAAACAGGCCAATAATTCCCAGCAGAAAAGGAAGAAAATAATAGGTGTTTCTGCCTTTGTTATCGAGTACATCAGAAGGTAAATCCGTTTGTGAGCCCAATCTAAATTCGTCAATAAATTTAATGCCGCTCAGCCAATTTCCATTTTGTAAATCGAGGTTCCCTTGTTCATCATTTTGCCTTCCAACAAAATTCCACATAAAATACCTGCCATACATATAACCAAATTGAAAATCGATCATATATTTTATATTTTCAATAAAAGAAGGTCGGCTTTTGCTGCTTTGTGGGATACCGGCAATGGCTTTATAATTTTTAATTACGGAAGCATCGGTATTTACCATTCTTGGGATAAATCCTTTGTGTTTGCTACTCCAATTTGTCAACGCGTCTTTGTAATTATTTACAATAATATATTTACCGGCTTCTTCATCCTTTTCATATTTCGGTTTGTCGTCTTTTGTTGGATTGCTTTTGTCGGCTTCCCTGTCGTAAATAATGGAATAATAGGTGTCATAAAAAACATTGGTGTCTCCATATTGTTCTCGATTGTAATAGGCCAACAATTCGCGGGCGCTTGACGGATTATTTTCATTAATGGTGGTATTGGCATTTGCTCTAATAGGAAGCATCGTCCATGATGAAAAGCCAATCATTATAAATAGCACAGAAAGGATAATCGTATTTACTTCAACCTGCTGTTTTTTTCGCGTGTATTGCAATGCAAAGTAAAAAAAGGCAATTAATAAAATTGCTGCAATAATACTTCCCGAATTAAATGGCATTCCCATTGAGTTCACAAAAAATAATTCTAAAGCACTGAAATATTTTAGTGTAAATGGAAATAAAAATTTAAAAACAAGCAACAATACAAGTACTGCTGCAATATTGGCAACGACAAATTGCTTAAAGTTTAAATTTTTATATTTTTTGAAGATATAAAGAAATACAATGGAAGGGATTACCAGCAATGATAAAATATGCACGCCAAATGACAATCCGACCACAAAACTAATGATGAGGAGCCATTTATTTCCTCTAGGCTGATCCATTTCCGCTTCCCAGCGCAATCCCAGCCAAAATAAAAGCGCCATTAAAAATGAAGACATGGCGTAAACTTCCGCTTCCACCGCACTAAACCAAAAACTATCTGAAAAAGTATAGGTTAAAGCGCCAACAACAGCACTTCCTAAAATTGCGATTGAAGTACTTTTGGTTAATTCTGAGCCACTATTCACTAATTTTTTAGCCAATATGGTGATGGTCCAAAACAAAAATAAAATGGTGAACGCGCTGGCCAATGCCGACATAAAGTTTACCATTTTTGCAATTTCTGTCACATCACCTGTAAATAAAGCAAAAAACGCACCCAACATTTGGAATAAAGGCGCTCCTGGCGGATGGCCAACCTGAAGTTTTACGGAAGTGGCGATATATTCGCCGCAATCCCAGTAACTCACTGTAGGTTCGAGTGTTAATATATAGGTTATTAAGGCTATTGCAAAAGTAAACCATCCAAGAATGGTGTTCCATTTAGTAAAATTGAAAGCGTTCATATTAAATTTTTAAACCGAAGCGAATTTAGTAAAATAAAAATTAATTATGGAAAGTTATGATGATATGCAATGCTAAATAACTCTTAAAGTGTTTTTAAAGGAAGTTTTATAAAAAAACACTTCAAATTATTTGCCGAATTAAAACTTTAGGCTAAATTTGCACCCGCAAAATGACCCATGGTGTAATGGTAGCACTCCGGTTTTTGGTATCGTCAGTCAAGGTTCGAGTCCTTGTGGGTCAACTAGCAAATTAGATATTCCCTTATAAATTAATACTTTATAAGGGTTCTTTTTTTATAGCACCCCTGTCAGCACCCCCGAACTCTAATTTTAAAGCAAATAATTCAACTTTGAAGGTTGTGGTGTTGCACAAAATTACAAAAATTCAATTATCGGTTTAAATTTTTTTTACTTTTTTTAAAGATACTAGATATGAAAAGTGGAAATAAGAATATTTTATTGCATTTGGACTGTTATTTTTTACAGTAAAGAAAGTTTTTTTAAGCCCCAAAATCTACCTTACAAATAACAGGTTTTAAGCAGGGTTTAATTCGCTTATAGTGACATACTCTAAATTATCATAAGCTATTAAATAACAACACTTTAAATCGTTCTCTAATACTAATAACTAACGCATGATGTTATGCATTAGAATTTGTAATGGTGAACTGAATCACAAGGCGTGTTGCAGGTTGAATCGGCAATAAAAAAAGCTAAAAGTTGACAGAAAATGCTGCTAAAAATGACCCCGTACCCGATTTGAAAGACGTTTTCGGTTTGAAATTCGCAGACCTTAACGGTATCATCAGACCCGCCGCTTCTGATACGCAATACTTCTATTTTAAAGCATCACAATAGTCATTACACTTCACTAAAAACTAATTAATATCAATTAAATAACTGATAACAATCATTAAATACCAACATCATTATTGACTTATGTCATTAGAATTCAGCTATTTGAACACTAACTTTAAGTAAGAATTTACAATCTTCCTCTCAGGTATACTCCAAATAATTGCTAAATGCAGAAACTTTAAATTTAATATATTATGAAAAAGAAACTTAATCTGTGCTTATTTGCACTAGTAATTGGGCTTGCATTTTTATTGCAAAATTGCTCAAA
>NZ_JBFFKM010000004.1:0-96501 GCF_041555395.1 Lutibacter sp.
CCACTTTGATGTGAAACCGTATAATCTCTTTTTAAAACATTGGATTTTATGGGACCAAACGGGAAAGCATATTCATGCTTAACTCTAACAACTCCTTCTCCTTTTATGTCATTCCCATTTAAATCCAAACCTGCATCAGTTATATCTGTACCCTCATCTTCATCATTTGAATAATAAATGGTCATTTTCGCATTCGTCAAATCTAACGAAATCAAATGAGATTTATTGGAAGTCAATGCTTCTGCTTCAATATACAAACCTCTAAAATAATGCTGAAAATTATCAAGAGACTGAAACTCAGCACCGGCGGCATTGTCAACAAAAAGTTGTTGAATTACACTTTCATTTAATGGAATTCTAATACTTGGACTTAAATCTGCTTGTTTGATGGTGTCAATATCATAGCCCGTAATACCATCAGGCATATATCTTTTAATATATGATACGGTATCATTTGGATTGACTTTGAAATTTCCCAAATAAAACGGAGCATCCCCTTTTTGGAATTCTTTATCAGAATAATAAATAGCAGCCTTTGAAGGATCTGCAGGATCTAAGGTGTTTAGAAACGTTTTTAATTCATAAATACCCAACTGAAATTCGACATCGGCATTTCCAAAAACAGAGTCAATTGAGAATTTTGGTTTTCCGTCGGCTAGGTTTTCTTCTTTTGTAGCTTGATAAGGAATGGACACCAAAACGGAATCAATTGCATAATTGGTTCCATAATTATAAGCATCACCATTTGCTGGAAGAGACAATTGCGACACAACAGACGCTTTTAAAGTTCCAAATTCATTATCGGAGTAAGCCCCTAACAAATATTGAGCAACTCCGCTGGCCGGAACATTTGTAATGTTTTCATTAGAAGTTATAACCTCTGAAGTATCTTTATTTGTGGAAAAATTATTATTGTTAACCAGGTTAACTCCAATACTTTCAATTTCCTTTTCGCATGATATTATTGTAAAAAATACTATTGAGAATAGCCCTGAGTATTTTAAAGCATTTACAACTTTAATTGACATATAAATTTAGGATTTTATGATAAAACTTTGTTAAGGTAAAAATTAGTGTAGGCACTGTCAAATTCACTGATTGGAAAATAATCCAATACGGGTTTTTCACAAGTTTTTAAATATTCCAACAAATCATTTGGAAGTTGTTCGCTTGCTTTTATAACTGCATCAGAATTTTCAATGGCATTGATCAAAAGATTTGTGTAGGTTGGATTAGAGATGGTCTTCATTTTAGATTCATCAATATTATCAAACTTAATCTTTTCAAAAAACTTATCATTTAGCGAGCCCTCATAACCAGTGTTGTATAGCGAAGTCACTATCTTACTGTTTGAAAATAAGGGGTCGTCTTTATAATATTCTTTAATATATAAGGGTAAAAGTGAGGCCATCCAACCATTAACGTGAATAATATCAGGTGACCAATTTAATTTTTTAACTGTTTCCACAACCCCTTTTACAAAAAATATAGCGCGTTCATCGTTATCCTCAAACAAATTATTATCCTCATCAGAAAAAAGTGCCTTTCTTTTGAAATATTCATCGTTATCAATGAAATAAACTTGCATTCTCTCCTTCGGAATTGAAGCGACTTTAATAATTAAAGGCATATCCATATCATTGATTACCAAGTTCATACCGGACAAACGAATAACTTCATGGAGTTGATGTCTTCTTTCATTTATTAATCCGAACCGAGGCATAAAAATTCGTGTTTGCCCTCCCTTGCTATGGATCATTTTAGCTGTTTCAAAGGAGGTCGTTGACAATTCATTTTCAGGCAAATAAGGAACAACTTCAGAAGAAACAATCAATACTCTCTTATCTTTCATAAAACCAACTCTTTTTTTTAAAATATATGCAAAATTACGAAAATTAATGTAGAATTTAGCTTGAAAAATGTAAGTTTGCACGCTTTTAACGTTTATTAACAAATACGTTATGTTGGTTTTTGCTAAAATAATATCGGTACAACAAAAAATAGAATCGCTCAAAAACGTTACTACTATTGGATTTGTGCCCACTATGGGAGCTCTTCATGAAGGTCATTTATCGCTTGTTGAAAAGGCGAAAAAAGAGAATGATATTGTGGTAGTGAGCATTTTTGTAAACCCAACGCAGTTTGACAATGCAGATGATCTAATAAATTATCCAAAAACAATTGATAAAGATTTATCGATGCTAAAATCTAGTAACTGCGACATCGTTTTTACCCCAACTCCTGAAGAAATTTATGCTAATGACATTCAATCGCAATCTTTTGATTTTGACGGATTAGAATTTCAAATGGAGGGAAAATTTAGAGAAGGACATTTTAACGGCGTGGGTACAATTGTGGAGCGTTTGTTTGAAATAGTAGAGCCACATAAAGCCTATTTTGGAGAAAAAGATTTTCAGCAAATTCAAATCATTCGCAAAATGGTTGAAAAAAGAAATCTTCCCGTAAAAGTTATTGCCTGCCCCATTCACAGAGAAAAAGACGGTTTGGCTATGAGTTCCAGAAATATAAGGCTTACAAAAGAACAAAGAGCATCAGCGCCATTCATATATAAAACGCTAAAAAAAGCTAAAGCTGAATTTGGCACAAAAAATGCTTTAGAGGTGGTGAAATGGGTTGAAAGTGAATTTAAAAATCACCCATTATTCAACTTAGAATATTTCGAAATTGCTGATGAAGACACCCTTTTACCAGTTGAAACAAAAAATATAACAAAAAAATATCGAGCATTTATAGCTGTTTTTGCTGGAAAAGTTAGGCTAATAGATAATATTAGTTTATAAATATTAACAATTTAATTCAAAAACATTAATTTTGCACCATGCAAATACAAGTCGTAAAATCGAAAATTCACAGGGTTAAAGTTACAGGTGCCGATTTAAATTATATCGGCAGCATAACTATTGATGAGGATTTAATGAATGCCGCTAATATTATTCAGGGAGAAAAAGTTCAAATTGTAAACATTAATAATGGCGAACGCCTTGAAACATATGTAATCCAGGGCCCAAGAAAAAGCGGGGAAATTACGTTAAACGGCCCTGCTGCAAGAAAAGTCGCCAAAGGCGATATTATTATTATTATTTCTTATGGCATCATGGATTTTGAAAAAGCAAAATTATTCAAACCAACGTTAATTTTTCCTAACGAAAATGACAATACGTTAACATAAATTGATCAACAAATTAAAAAAAATAAGTTTTATAACACTCCCAATAGCCTTGGGAGTTTTTTTAATTTGGTACTCCATTTCAAAATTAGCGCCCGCCGACATGCAATCCATTGAAACATCATTTAAAACTGCAAATTATTGGTGGGTGGCGGTGTCCTTGCTTTTTGGTGTTTTAAGTCATTTGTCAAGAGCCTACCGCTGGCGGTTTTTATTGGAGCCTTTAGGTTACAAACCCACATATTTGAATTGTGTAATGACCGTGTTAATCGCTTATTTACTTAACTTATTTATTCCCCGTTCAGGAGAAATAGCGCGAGCTGCCAGCATCAAAAAATATGAAAAAATTCCTTTTGAAAAAGCAATAGGAACCATTGTTGCTGAACGCGTTGCCGATGTAATTATGCTGTTATCAATTACAGGAGTCGCCTTTTTTTTACAAACCGAATTAATGGGCAGCTACCTTTTTAAAGAAGATGAGGAAGGCAACCTTTATTTAAAAATTATTTTTTTAGTGGTCATTCCGTTGGCCGGATTTATAACCTATCGTATACTTAAAAAATCCACGCATCCATTTATAATGAAAATATTTACATTTATAAAAGGATTAATTGACGGTATAAAGAGCATTATTACCATGAAAAAGAAATGGGAGTTTATTTTTCATACCGTTTTTATTTGGTTGATGTATGTGCTTATGTTTTATGCTGTAACTTTTGCTTTGCCGGAAACAACCAACCTTCCTTTTGCTGCAATAATTGTAGCTTTTGTTGTTGGCGGTTTTAGTATGGCGCTAACAAACGGCGGTTTGGGGACATATCCTGTTTTTGTTGCCAGTGCGCTTATTTTATACAATATTGAAGACAATCCTGCTCGCGCTTTTGGGTGGATTATGTGGACAGCCCAAACTCTAATGGTCATTGTATTTGGCGGACTCTCCTTTTTGTTAATTCCAATTTACAATAGATTACGACACCAATAAATCTTTAAAATGATTCTTATATTTTGGGTGTTACCGCTGAAAAAGCGGTCGGGCTTTCACTCCTCGCTTTTTTTAGTTGCGAAAAACAACTAAAAAAGAGCTCAAACACGCCGTTTAATACCTAACACAAATTGAATTAATAATGAAAAATAAATAATTTTAACTTTCAACTTCAAACGCTATTTAATTATAAAATAACGCGTTATTCTTCCTATATTTACTTCTTCAATAAATACTTAAAATGGCCAAAACCAAAACTTTATTTTTTTGTCAGAATTGCGGCGCCCAATATGCAAAATGGCTTGGACAATGCACATCTTGCAACGAGTGGAACACCATTGTTGAAGAAGTGATTCAGGCTGAAGAAAAAAGGAATTGGAAACAATCCACCTCCCCAAAAAAAGCCAATAAAGCCTTAAAAATTAACGATATTTCTCTAGATAAGGAAGACCGAATTTCAACCAAAAATAACGAACTCGACAGGGTTTTGGGTGGTGGTTTGGTAAAAGGTTCTATGTTGTTGTTAGGTGGCGAACCCGGAATTGGGAAATCTACATTGCTCTTGCAAATCGCGCTAACAATGCAAAAAAAAGTATTGTATGTTTCTGGTGAAGAAAGCCAGTCCCAAATTAAAATGCGTGCTGAACGCCTTCAAAATTCAAACGCCAATTGTTTAATTTTAACCGAAACAAATACACAAAACATTTTTAGGGCCATTGAAGAAATACATCCTGAAGTTGTTGTCATTGACTCCATCCAAACTTTATATACCGAATATCTTGATGCTTCTCCAGGATCAATTTCACAAATCAGGGAAACGACAGCCGAGCTCATTAAATTTGCCAAAGAAACTGCTACTCCGGTACTTTTAATTGGGCATATCACGAAAGACGGCAATATTGCAGGCCCAAAAGTTTTAGAGCACATGGTAGATGTTGTACTCCAATTTGAAGGCGACAGAAATCATGCATATAGAATAGTACGCGCACAAAAAAACCGCTTTGGCTCCACGGCAGAAATCGGCATTTATGAAATGCAATCTTTTGGGTTGCGTGAAGTAGAAAACCCTTCCGAAATTTTAATTTCACAAAAAGAAGAAGATTTAAGTGGCACCACAATTGCCGCAACTTTAGAAGGAATGCGACCTTTAATGATTGAAGTTCAGGCATTGGTAAGCACGGCAGTTTATGGTACACCACAGCGCTCTGCAACTGGCTATGACACTAAACGTTTAAACATGCTTCTGGCTGTTTTAGAAAAAAGGGCCGGATTCAGATTAGGCGCAAAAGATGTGTTTTTGAATATTGCCGGAGGCATAAAAGTTGATGATCCAGCTATTGATTTGGCTGTGATATGTGCCATTTTATCCTCAAATGAAGATGTTCCTATTGCACAGGATTTTTGTTTTGCCGCCGAAATTGGCCTAACAGGTGAAATTCGTCCGGTAAATCGTGTGGAACAGCGTATTATGGAAGCTGAAAAACTCGGATTTCACAAAATATTTATTTCAAAATTTAATAAAATTAGCAGCACAAGCCACAAAATAAAGGTGGTTAAAGTCACAAAAGTAGAGGATGTATTTGCCAACTTATTTTCATAAAAAAACCCGAGTTAAACTCGGGTTTTTTTATGCTATTTATCGCATTGTTGCTTTTTGTTGACTTCAATAATGTACTTTTCCAAAGCCATTGTCATTGAAGGTGATTCAGAACTTGGTGCCAGAATATTGCATTTTAAGCCTGCATCCGTTGCCGCTTTTATGGTTGAATTGCCAAACACGGCAATACGTGTTTCGTTTTGTTTGAAATCAGGGAAATTTTGAAATAAAGAATCAATTCCTGACGGACTAAAAAAGACCAAAATATCATAAAACACACTCTCTAAATCAGATAAGTCGCTTATCACTGTTCTGTAAAAAATACCACGCTCCCAATTTACACTCATTTCATTTAAAGTTTGAGGCACTATATCTTTTAGTTTATCGGAACTTGGCAATAAAAACTTTTCGTCCTTATATTTTTTTATAATTTTCGCCAAATCGGCAAAGGTACGTTCACCAACATAAATTTTTCGTTTGCGATATACCACATACTTTTGCAAATAATAGGCAACTGCTTCAGATTCACAAAAATATTTCATATCATCGGGCACTGTAAATCTCATTTCTTCAGCAATTCTAAAAAAGTGATCAACCGCATTTCTGCTGGTCAAAATAATTGCAGTATAATTTTTAAAATCAATTTTTTGAGCTCTTACCTCTTTCGCAGAAACACCTTCAACATGAATAAAGGACCTAAAGTCGATTTTAACTTTTTGTTTTTCCGATAATTCTAAATAAGGAGAGCTTTCTGTTTTTGGAGTTGGTTGAGAAACCAAAATTGTTTTCACTTTCATAAACGTCAATTTTGTTTTAAATTGTTAATTTTAAAATAATTGCCAAAGGCACTATTTCAAGAGCGCAAAGATACAAAATAAAATAAAATAAGTTATTAGTTATGAGCTTTTTATTATTTCCAAGGACTAGGCTGTAACGTAAAATTAACAAAATAGCGAGTACTAACAAGGTGATTTTAAAAAATAATTCTTTATAAATAGCGGTATATGCGCTAAGCACTAAAAACGGCAAAATCCACAATATCAAGTTGTTAAAATAACTAACCTTGTCATAAACAATTCTATTGTATTTGTTTTTTATGTTGAATATTTCAGCTAAAAACAATCCCATAAAATACCTTAAAGAGAAATACAAACCCACACCACCAACCAACAATAAATAACCGTTTAGGTCGTCGAACTTGGAAGAAAAATGCCATAAATAATTTGCATAATAAAACAAAAGGGAAAGCGCCAGAAGCTGAATAATAAACAGTAAAAATTGAAATAAATTTATGATATCGTTTTTTTCTTTACCAAAATAAATTAAAAGGTATTTATTGGAGATAAATAACGTGGCTGTATGAAGCAACCTGTCTTTATAAAAAACTTTTACCAGTGTCAAAAAAATAAGAATTGCTAAAAAAACAAGTGAAATCCAATGGTTGTTTTGGTGTATTATTTCTTTTGCCTCAAACATTAAGTATGTTATTATTTAAACGCAAAATTAGTGATAATTTGTTTTACCTTTGTCTCGTAATTATATTTTATGTCGAATACGCTTGTTATAGTACCAACTTTTAATGAAAAAGAAAATATTGAGGCAGTAATAAGGGCTGTATTTTCACAGGAAAAACAATTCGACATATTGGTTGTTGATGACAGTTCTCCCGATGGAACAGGAGATATTGTCACTAATTTACAACAAGAATTTTCAAATTTATTTTTAGAAATCAGAAAAGAAAAAAGCGGTTTGGGAACTGCTTATATTCATGGATTTAAGTGGGCGATTTCTAAAAATTATGATTATATCATTGAAATGGATGCTGATTTTTCACACAATCCAAATGATTTAATTAAATTGTATAACGCTTGTGCTGAAGATGGAGCTGATTTTTCAATAGGTTCAAGGTATTTAAATAATAAAATTAACGTAATTAATTGGGATTTCAAACGTTTGTTTTTATCCTATTTTGCCTCTAAATACGTAAGATTGATTACTCAAATACCCATTTATGACACAACCGCAGGTTTTGTATGCTATCAACGTAAAGTATTGGAAAATATTGAATTGGATAAAATAAAGTTCGTGGGTTATGCGTTTCAGATTGAAATGAAATTTAAAGCTTGGAAAAAAAAATTCAAACATAAGGAAGTTTCCATTATTTTTACCGACCGAAAAAAAGGAACATCAAAAATGAGTGGTTCAATAATTTCTGAAGCCGTTTTTGGTGTCATAAAAATGCGCTTAGAAAGATAGCCAAAATAAAATAAAAAGAACTATGAGTTTAGTGCTAATTAAAAATGCCCGTATTGTAAACGAAGGAAAAATATTTGACGGTGATGTGCTTATTGATGGGGAATTTATTGTGGACATAGACACCTCAATTAGCTCTAAATCAGCAGACACAACCGTTATTGATGCTGAAGGAAAATATTTAATTCCCGGACTAATAGATGACCAAGTTCATTTTCGCGAACCGGGACTAACCCATAAAGCAACTATTGAATCTGAAAGTAAAGCCGCCATCGCAGGAGGCATAACTTCATTTATAGAAATGCCGAATACGGTGCCGCAAGCCACCACGCAGGAATTGCTGGAACAAAAATTTGAAATTGCATCCAAAACATCTTATGCAAACTATTCATTTATGTTTGGCGGCACAAATGATAATTTAGAGGAATTGTTAAAAACAAATCCGGCAAATGTTGCCGGAATTAAATTGTTCTTAGGCTCTTCAACAGGAAATATGCTGGTTAATGACGAAAAAGTATTGGAAAAAATATTTTCTTCCACAAAAATGCTTATTGCTGTTCATTGTGAAGATGAAGCTACCATAAAAACTAATTTAGACACCTGTCTGAAAGAATATGGAGATGATATTCCCGTAAAATTTCATCCAAAAATAAGAAGTGAGGAGGCTTGTTATATCTCATCTTCCAAAGCAATTAAACTGGCAAAAAAAACGGGTGCACGATTGCATGTTTTTCATTTATCAACAGCAAAGGAAACTGAACTTTTTTCCCATAAAGGACCAGTAGAAAAAAAACAAATTACGGCCGAAGTTTGTGTTCATCACTTATGGTTTGATGAAAGTGATTATGAAAGTAAAGGAAATTTCATAAAATGGAATCCTGCAATAAAAACAGCCCACGACAAAGAAGGGTTATTGAAAGCATTGCTTGAGGACAGAATTGATGTTATTGCAACAGATCACGCACCACACACAATAGAAGAAAAAGAACAGGTTTATACAAAAGCACCAAGTGGCGGACCAATGGTACAACATGCATTGCCGGCGATGTTAAAAATGTTTAAACAAGAAAAGATTTCAATCGAAAAGATAATTGAAAAGATGTGCCACAATCCGGCAAAAATTTTCAAAATTGAAAAAAGAGGATTTATTAAAAAAGGATATTACGCAGATTTAGTTTTAATTGATATTTCTTCTCCCTGGACTGTTACCAAAGACAATATTTTGTATAAATGTGGTTGGTCTCCTTTTGAAGGAACCACCTTTTACTCAAAAATTACACATACCTTTGTAAATGGCCATTTAGTATATAAAAACGGTAAATTTAATGATAGCCATAAAGGTAAAAGATTATTGTTTAATAGATCAAATGAAAAAAATTAGTTACATCATTTTTTTAGGTATTTTTTTTATTGGTTGTACCAGCAATACCATTATTAAAAAACCCGACCATTTAATACCTAAAAATCAAATGGTGGATTTGCTGACCGATATGCTTATCGCATCAGGTGCTGAAAATATTAAAAACAACAATCTTGAACGTAATGTAAATTATTTTCCATTGGTTTTTGAAAAATATGGAATAGACAGTACGCGTTTTAAAGAAAGTAATTATTACTATACCTCGCGCATTGATGACCATGAGGAAATCTTAAAAAAGGTTGATGCACGACTGAAGGCATTGAAAAAAGGAATAGACGATGAAATTAAATTACAGGATTCTTTAAAAAGAGACCCTATAAAAGACATCCGGGGAAATTTTAAAAATGCACCTAAAAATCGACGTAAAATTGATTCCTTAAAACAAGTGTTTATTTAAACTTCTTTATGTAAAGTTCGCAAACCCTTTTTAGTGTTTCGGATATGGATTCAAAATTAAAATTTAATTCCTTTTGTATTTTTTCTGAAGAATAATAGCTTTTTTCGCGGATAGATTTGGCTGCATGTTTGGTAAGCGTTGGTGGGTTATTAGTAAAAATAAACTTCAATTTTTCCAACCTCCAGCCAATAGAACTCATTAATTTTGTGACTTTTATGGAAGGTGGCTCCTTTCCTAAATTCTTCGCTATTTGATAAAACACCTCTTTAAAACTAATGTTTTCAGACACTAAAATATAACGCTCATTCACAATGTCACTTTTCATAAGCAATATCATTGCTTTTACCACATCGTTTGCTGAAACAAAACCGGTAATGCCTTCCGTATAAAAAGGAAATCCCTTATAAATTTTTGAAAATGCCGCTCCCGATCCTTGATGCCAAAATCCGGCACCCAAAATAACTCCAGGATTCACAATTACAACCGGAATACCTTCTTGTGAAGCACGCCAGACTTCCATCTCTGCACCATATTTTGTCAATGCATAGCCATAGCTGACTTTCTCCATATTCCATTCGTCTGCTTCACTCATGAATTTATTGCCAACTGATTTTTCAATGGCGGCGATAGAACTTACAAAACATAATTTTTTGATGATGTTCGCAATACAAAAATTAACAATATTTGAAGTGCCTTGAATATTAATTTCGGACATTGTCTGATAGTCTTTTGAATTAAAGGAAACCAATGCTGCCGAATGATAAACTTCCGTTACATTTTTAAAAGCTTCTTCCAAAGAAATAATATCGGTAATATCGGCCTCTATCCATTCAATTTTCTGAAAAAGGGTCTCATAATCATCAGAAAAATACCGAAATACATTTTTTACGGCAAGTAAATCGCTGTTTTTTCTATGAATCGCTTTTATCGCATCATTTTCCAAAGAAAGCTGATACAATAAATGCGAACCCACCAAACCTGTCCCTCCCGTTACTAAAATCATAAAACGAAAGTATAAAAAATGTTTGTTTCTATCACGCAAAACATCGTTTTAAAAAACCAATTCTAAAAAGCAATAACTAACAAGTAAAATTTTATCTTTGCTGAAATTAAAAAATTTGATGATGAATTTTGTTGAAGAACTGCGTTGGAGAGGCATGTTACATGATATTATGCCCGAAACTGAAGAATATTTATTAAAAAATAAAACAACTGGATATATTGGATTTGACCCAACAGCCGATTCATTGCATATTGGAAGTTTGGTGCCAATTATTTTGTTGATGCATTTTCAACATGCGGGTCACAATCCAATCGCTTTGGTGGGTGGTGCCACAGGAATGGTGGGTGATCCTTCTGGAAAATCGGAAGAACGCAACTTGTTGGATGAAGAAAATTTGGCTAAAAATGTTGCCGGCGTAAAAGCACAATTGGCACGTTTTTTAAATTTTGACAGCACTACGGAAAACGCTGCCCAATTGGTGAACAATTACGATTGGATGAAAGAGATTTCATTAATTGAATTTGTACGTGATATTGGAAAACATATTACTGTAAACTATATGATGGCAAAAGATTCAGTAAAAAAACGCCTCGATTCCGATTCACAAACGGGAATGAGTTTTACAGAATTTACCTACCAATTGTTTCAAGGATACGATTTCTACCATTTATACAAAGAAAAAGACTGTAAACTTCAAATGGGAGGGTCAGACCAATGGGGGAATATTACCACGGGAACGGAATTAATCAGAAGAAAATCGCAAGGAAAAGCCTATGCTATAACGTGCAAATTAATTACCAAAGCCGACGGGTCAAAATTTGGTAAAACTGCAGGCGGAAACATTTGGTTAGATGCCAACAGAACATCACCTTATAAATATTACCAATATTGGCTAAATTGTTCTGATGAAGATGCTGAAAATTATATTAAAATTTTTACATTTCTAAACAAAGAAACCATTGAAACTTTAATTGCAGAACATAAAAAAGCACCTCATTTGCGAATTCTTCAAAAGAAAATCGGGGAAGAAGTGACCATAATGACGCATGGAAATGAAGCTTATGAAAACGCCATTAAAGCGTCAAGTATTTTATTTGGAAATTCTACAGCGGAAGATTTAAAAACATTGGATGAACAAACGTTTTTAGATGTTTTTGAAGGCGTTCCTCTAGCAGAAATTGCCAGATCCATTATTGAAAATGGATTGGGAATAATTGCTGCTTTTGCAGATTATGGCTTCTTAAAATCAAATGGTGAAGTGCGCAGAGCTCTAAGTGAAAATTCAATTTCCGTAAACAAAGAAAAAGTGAAAGAAGATTTTGTGATCACTCCAAATGATTTGATTGCAAATAAATTTGTGTTACTGCAACGCGGTAAAAAAAGTTATTTTTTGTTGAAAGTGATATAAATAAATTGTCACAAATATTATATTGAATGGCGACTCCCGAAAAAGGAGTCGTTTTTCATGACATTACCATTAAATTGCAGCCTCTGATATCCGAATTGTCAAACCTGCCCAGAACTTCAAATGTTCCCTTGGCATAGGTTTTTCCTAAATCTTGGGTAGCAATAAACGAACAGGAATTGATATTTGCCAAATCAATAACATTGATTCCTCCTGATTTTCCTTCGGGCAAAATAGTTAAAGCATCTTCGGTATCACGAGTTAGAATTTTCATCCAAGGCGGGTATTCAAAAATTCCTTTTCCTTTTGAATAGGCCTGACTCAACAATTCGGTCATTCCATATTCCGAATGAATATTGGAAACTCCAAAACCTTCACGCAACATTTGGTGCAATTCTTCCCTAATCAGTTCTTTTCTTCTGCCTTTCATGCCACCGGTTTCCATAACAATTGTGTTCTTTAGCTTAAATTTGTGTTTCTCTACCAAATCCAACAAAGCAAAGGAAACGCCAATTAGCAGTATTTTTTGGTTTTTATTATCCAATTCGACTAAATTCTGAGCCAATTCTTCTAAATTATTTAAATAAAAGCCGCTTTTTTCTTTTTTTGACTTCTGCATAAAATCATTTACCATATAAATCAACGAGGAACCTTCACGTTCCAAATAAGAAGGTAACAATGCCAAAACAGTAAACTCTTCAATAGGGCCATAAAAATGCTCAAAGCATTTAGTGAAACTTTCTTCGTAGACGGTTAAGTCGGTAACAAAATGTTTACTTTGCTCATTTCCAGTAGTTCCACTACTTAAAAATAGACATTGAGCAACTTCATTTGAAGATAAAACAGGGTGTGATTTAAAGAATTGAATTGGTAAAAAAGGAATCTCCTCAATTTTTTTAATGCTATGGATATCAATGTGTAAATGGCTTATAAACTCCTTATAAACCACATTATTTTTGGCTTGAAATTGAAATATTTCAAGCGCCATTTTTTTAAACTCGGTACTATTATGAAGATTAAAAATGTTAATTTTTTTCATAAAAATTGCGAAACAACACAAAAGTAATGTAAATTTACGCAACCTATTATCTTTTTAGGTATCTTATTAACAATTAAAATGCTCGTATTTGGGTTTAGATGAACTCATAAAACAGTGTGCTAATAACGATCGAAAGGCACAAAAGGAAATTTACCAGCTTTTTGCAGGTAAGTTGTTTTCTATATGCCTAAAGTACTCTAAAAACAAACAAGAGGCCCAAGACAATTTTCAAGATGGCTTTATTGTCATTTTTGAAAAAATTGGGCAGTTTAATTTTAAAGGATCGTTTGAGGGCTGGTTAAAGCGAGTGATGCTTAACACAGTTTTATTAAAATACAGAAAAAAAAATGTGTTAAATATTGTTACGGAAGATATTCCTGATGAGGTGATTGTTGACGTTGATGATCATGAAATTTCTTTAGATTTTTTACTAAATCTAATAAATGAATTACCGGATAGGTACAGAATGGTTTTTAACCTTTATGCCTTAGATGGTTATTCTCATAAGGAAATTTCAGAAATGTTGCTAATTGCAGAAGGTACCTCGAAATCGAATTTAGCCCGAGCAAGAGCCATTTTAAAACAAAAAATAGAAATTCATCAAAAGGCACAACAATCTGTTTAAGATAAAAGATAATAGTGAGAGATTTTAAAAGCATTGATAGATTATTCCAAGAGAATTTAAAAGACTTTGAGGTGTTCCCACCAAACGAGACTTGGGATTCTATTGAAAACCGGCTTGTCGGCAGTCCTAAAAAACGAAAATTTCCTGTTTGGCTAAAAATCTCCAGCATTGCAGCATTGCTTGTCCTCTTTTTTAGTATTGGCGCCATTTATTTTCTTCCAAAAAACGAATTCTCTCAAAAAATATTTCTTAAAAAGAATAGAATTCCGGAAATTTCAAACCAAAAAGATACTATAGCTACAGCATCTGTTGAAGAAAAAATAAAGGCTATGCAAAAAGCTGTGACAGCTTTAAGTCAAGAATTATCTGAAATAGAAAACAGCGCCAAATTTGCGATAAAAGCCAATAAAAATATTACAGAAGAAACGGTTTTGTCTCAAAAATCATTAAACAGCTTTTTATTAAAGGACACTAAAAATTTACCGCTTTCAAATTTTGCTGATAAAGAAATTCCAAAAAAAGAAATAACAGAAAGTAAATTTAGCGTTGCTACTATTTTTGCGCCTATTTATTTCAATTCTTTTGGTGATGGTTCTAGCGTTGACGCGCAGTTTAAAGACAATTCATCTTATGGAAATACTTCCTATTCCTATGGTGTAAAAGTAGCTTATCAGCTTACAAATAAATTCAGTTTACAATCAGGTGTTAATTTAATTAATTTAGGTTTAACTACTAATAACATATACGTTACTCCAGGAGTTTCCATTGTTGGTTTTTCAAATTTATCGGCAAATCCGTTTTTGGCCAGAAGTGCAGATATTTCAACATCTAAAGAAAATGTGCAAAATATTGGGGAAAGTTCGGAAGGAAGTTTAAATCAAGTTTTTGGCTATATTGAAATTCCAGTTGAGGTAAAGTACAGCGTTACTGATGGAAAATTTGGCGTTAATTTAGTGGGCGGTTTTAGTACGCTTCTTTTAAACAGGGACGAAGTATTTATTGAAACCAATAGTTTTACCCAAAGTTTAGGTTCTTCAAACAATCTAAGATCAGTAAATTTTAGCGGTAATATTGGATTGGATGTCGATTATTCCATTTATAAAAATTTATTCATTAATGTTTCCCCAATGTTCAAAGTACAAACAAATACCTTTTCTAAAAACTCCGGAAGTATTCAGCCTTATTATTTAGGAGTTTATACAGGTTTAAATTATAAGTTTTAGTTGGTTTATTATTTGGCTGGTTACCAAATATTAATGAAGAAAAGCCGTTTCAAAATTGAAACGGCTTTTCTTTTTAAAACATTTTTTATTCGTATTTTTGCAACATCTAAAATTTAAATAAATCCACTTTATGGGAATCACAACAATAGAAAAAACGCTAAATGATCTGGGCGTTAAAACATTAAATAAAGGAACTTCAACTGGTCTAAATTTTTTCGGAAATGGTGAAATTATTGAGTCATATTCTCCTGTAGATGGAAAATTGATAGGTAAAGTTATCACAACAACAAAAGAAGATTTTGAAAAAGTTATGGAATCTGCTCAGACAGCTTTTACCAGTTGGAGAATTGTTCCGGCACCTCAACGCGGAGAAATTGTTCGTCAGTTTGGTGAAAAACTGCGCGAATTAAAACAACCTTTAGGGGAACTGGTTTCTTATGAAATGGGGAAATCGCTGCAAGAAGGCTTAGGAGAAGTTCAGGAAATGATAGACATTTGCGACTTTGCTGTTGGATTGTCAAGACAATTACACGGTTTTACCATGCATTCTGAACGTCCCGGACACAGGATGTACGATCAATATCACCCCTTAGGCATTGTGGGAGTTATATCAGCATTTAACTTTCCAGTGGCGGTTTGGGCTTGGAATACTGCACTGGCTTGGATTGCTGGTGATGTTTGTGTTTGGAAAGCCTCAGAAAAAGCACCTTTATGCAGCATTGCCTGTCAAAATATAATTGCAAAAGTTTTAAAAGAAAATAAGTTACCTGAAGGTATTTCTTGTATCATAAATGGTGATTATAAAGTGGGCGAATATATGACCACTGATAAACGTATGGCCTTAATTTCAGCCACAGGATCCATTAGAATGGGAAAAATTGTTGCGAAAACTGTTGCAGAGCGTTTAGGAAGATCATTGTTGGAATTAGGAGGTAACAATGCCATTATTATCACGCCAAGCGCTGACATAAAAATGACGATTATTGGTGCTGTATTTGGTGCTGTTGGTACCGCTGGACAAAGATGCACTTCAACACGCAGGTTAATTATACATGATTCTATGTATGAGCAAGTAAAAAACGCCTTGGTGAAAGCTTACAAACAATTACGTATTGGAAATCCTTTAGATGAAAACAATCATGTTGGACCATTAATCGATACTCATGCTGTTAAAATGTATGAAAGTGCTTTAGCAGAAGCGGTAAAAGAAGGTGGGAAAATTTTGGTTGAAGGCGGTGTATTAAGCGGAAAAGGCTATGAAAGCGGCTGCTATGTAAAACCTGCAATTGTTGAAGCTGAAAATCACTTTGAAATTGTGCAGCACGAAACATTTGCGCCAATTTTATACCTCATAAAATATTCTGGAGAACTTAAAAACGCCGTTGAATTGCAAAATGGGGTTGTACAGGGACTTTCATCAGCAATTATGACCAATAATTTGCGCGAAGCCGAACTGTTTTTATCTGTTCAGGGTTCAGATTGTGGTATCGCAAACGTAAATATTGGCACTTCCGGTGCTGAAATTGGTGGCGCTTTTGGTGGAGAAAAAGAAACCGGCGGCGGACGTGAATCGGGATCAGATGCATGGAAAGTTTATATGAGACGTCAAACCAATACCATAAATTATACTACGGAATTACCTTTGGCTCAAGGCATAAAATTTGATTTAGTATAGATTTTAAGATTGTCTTAAAAAGTAAAAGTTCTTAAAACCAAATAATATTTGGTTTTAAGAACTTTTTTATTGTAGAACATTTTTTATAAAAAAACCGACTTTAAAACGAATAAAACAAACCAACTCCCAACAGTTGTTTTAGCTGTGTTTTGGGCCCTAGGGCTACTAGTTTTCCGTCATTATTAATATCTTCTTTGTGCTTTACATCATCATCATATAAAATATGGGAGCCTACATTTGCGGTCACATGTTTATTAATAGTCAAATCAAAATTTAATTCCCAATTGACATCCACATTGCCGTACTTGTTCAAATAATCAGAATATAAAATCAATTTATTATTCATTATTATATTTTCCATAACCTCAGTATTCCATTCGCCGGCAATATAAGTTCCAACCTCTACTTTAAGGTTTTCTCCTTCAGTCACTAAATTACCTGCATCATCATAAACAGCTGGTTCAACACCGAAAGAACCCTCATTTGCAAGCAATTTATTATAAACAAATGTCATTTTATTGGTGAGTGGAGAAAGGTATATTTTTAGTGCGTTTTGCTTTGAAAAATATTCAGACCCAACACCCAAAAAATTATAAGCAGGCGAAAAGAATTTTGAAATCGGTTTGTCGGTATTTGGATATTTATAGCCGTTTGTAAATTGCGTTTTAAAATTGAATTTAGCGGAATAATACCACTTGGAATTAATATTGTTTCTATAGCCAAATGTTGAATTCAACTCGATTAAATCCTCTGTTTTCCGCAATTCACGACTGGCTTCTTTATTTAATCCATAATAGGCTTTCAATTCACTTTGCCAAACGGTATGATTGTTTTTGTAATCTCTTTTTATATTTATTTTTGCGATGCCGGAAATGGAATTATTGCCGCCTGCACTCCAGTTTACAAATGAGTTTTGGGTAAAAATCAATCGGAAATTATTGGTTTCCTTCCAATGAGTAAGAGGTACCTGGTTAATGTCCAATGTGTCTATTAAAATTGCTGCTTTTGTATTGAGAATGAAAACAATTGTAAAAATCAGGAAAAGTTTTAATCGCATTTCACTATAAAATTGGGTAAAAAAATATTTCGGCAAAGAAACATAAAATATTTTTTTTATAAAAGCTTCAATAAGAATTCCTTTATATATTCTTTGGATAAATGAATGCATTCCATTAACTCATCAACTTTTCCATGTTCAATAAAATGATCTGGAATCCCTAAATGTTTAATGGTTTTATTTTTATAATTATTGTTTGCGGCAAATTCCAGAATCGCGCTTCCAAATCCACCTATAATTGTCCCATCTTCAATGGTGACAATAGTTTTAAACTTTTTAAATACGTAATGCAACAAATCTTCATCCAAAGGTTTTACAAAACGCATAGTATAATGCGCAATCTTATTTTTTGGCAGTTCGGGCTGAAGTTCAATCAATTTATTTCCAATCGTACCAATACTTAACACTGCAATTTCTGAAGCTTCAAAAACACATGCTCCTTTTCCTATTTCAATTTTGCTAAAGGGTTTTTTCCAGTCAATAAGCGTTCCTTGTCCGCGAGGATAGCGAATCGCCAGAGGAAAATCAATTCCCAATTGCGCAGTGTACATCATGTTGCGCAATTCAATTTCATTTAAAGGTGCAAAAATAACTATATTAGGAATGCAGCGTAAATAAGCAATATCAAAAGCACCGTGATGCGTTGCGCCGTCTTCACCAACAATTCCAGACCTGTCTATACAAAAAATTACCGGTAAATTTTGCAATGCCACATCGTGAACTATTTGGTCGTAGGCACGCTGTAAAAACGTGGAATAAATGGCACAAAAAGGAATTAATCCCTGCGTGGCCATTCCTGCCGCCAAAGTCACTGCATGCTGTTCAGCGATACCAACATCAAAAGCCCTCTTGGGTATTTCTTCAAGCATTAATTTTAGGGAACTTCCAGTGGGCATTGCGGGTGTAATTCCAACAATTTTTGAATTAATTTTAGCCAGTTCAACAATGGTTTCCCCAAAAACATCCTGATACTTTGGAGGTTGCGGGATATTATTTTTAGCATTTAATTCTCCTGTTATTTTATCGAATTTTCCCGGAGCATGGTAAGTCACCTGATCAAGTTCTGCCTGCTGCAGTCCTTTTCCTTTTGTGGTAATTATGTGTAAAAATTTAGGACCTTTAATCGATTTTAAACGCTCTAATTCTGTGATAATATCGCCGATATTGTGTCCATCTATCGGTCCGGAATAATTAAAATTCAATGCTTCAATAATATTATTTTTCCTAACTTTTTTACCCGCTTTCACATCGGTAAAATAATTTTTTAAAGCACCAACACTTGGGTCAATTCCCATAGTATTGTCGTTTAAAATAATCAGAAGATTCGCATCGGTAACCCCAGCGTGATTCAATCCCTCAAAAGCCATTCCGCTGGCAATGGAAGCGTCGCCAATTACTGCAATATGGTGTTTTTGAAAATCGCCTTTTAATTTTGAGGCAATAGCCATTCCCAATGCTGCCGAAATTGAGGTAGAGGAATGTCCTGTGCCAAAAGCATCATAAATGCTTTCGCTTCGTTTTGGAAAACCAGAAATCCCACCCAATTGACGGTTTGTATGAAAAATTTCTCTTCTGCCAGTTAATATTTTATGTCCGTATGCCTGATGCCCTACATCCCAAATCAGTAAATCGTTTGGTGTATCAAACACATAATGTAGCGCAATGGTCAATTCCACAACACCCAAACTTGCGCCTAAATGACCTTCTTTGGCTGCAACAACTGCAATAATAAATTCACGCAGTTCTTTGCCAACTGTTTCCAGTTGATTTTTGGCCAACTTCCGCAGGTCTTTCGGGTCGTTAATATGTTCTAACAATTTTGATTTCACAACTACAAAACTAAACTATTTAAATTGTTCGTTGAATTAAAATAATTACTTTTGATGCATGATGGATCCATTTGATGACATTTATTTTATGAAACGCGCTTTGCAGGAGGCTGAAATAGCTTTGGACAAAAATGAAGTTCCTATTGGTGCTGTCATTGTAATGAACAACCAAATTATTGCCCGTGCACATAATTTAACGGAAACTTTAAATGATGTAACCGCTCATGCCGAAATGCAGGCATTTACCGCTGCTGCAGATTTTTTAGGGGGAAAATATTTAAAAGAGTGCACGTTGTATGTTACTTTAGAACCTTGCCAAATGTGTGCAGGGGCAAGTTATTGGGCACAACTTGGAAAAATTGTATATGGCGCTTCTGAAGAAAAAAGAGGGTTTTTGGTAATGAATACTACTTTGCACCCTAAAACAGTGCTTGTTGGCGGTGTTTTAGAAGAAGAATGCAGTAAACTATTAAAGCGTTTTTTTATTGAAAAACGTAATTTAAATTGATAAATATAAAATTTGTTAACTTTCGCTCTTGCTCCTCTCTTCCAAGTCTTTTCTGAATTTATCAAAGGTAAAATCTTTTAAATTTTTGTTTTTATACCGATGGTAAATAAATAATGGCATTAAGATAAAAGCCACAATCAATACTCCAATTCCAATTACAATTTCGCCATCGACATCTCCGGAATTCTTTAGATAAAAACCTGCACCTAACATTCCTACAGAAAGTATCAAAATAAATATTATCACAAATTTCATCATAAAATAATTTGTTATTACGCTGTAAAACTACAAAAATCAATACATTTAAATGAATTTAAAATTGTAAAATATCCATCATTTTTATTCATTTTTTTTAATGTTGTCATTATCTTGCAGTGAACATAAGTTTGAGGATAAAGTGAAAATTCAAAATAACAATAAAGTAGTAATAGCACACAGAGGTGCTTCGGGATATCTACCCGAACACACTTTGCCTGCAAAAGCAATGGCGTTTGCAATGGGTGCAGATTATTTGGAGCAGGATATTGTTTTAAGCAAAGACAATGTTCCAATGGTAATTCATGATATTGATTTAGAAACTGTTAGTGATGTTAAATTGAAATTTCTAAAGAAAAAAAGAAATGACGGGCGGTTTTATGTGATTGATTTTACTTTTGATGAACTTAAACAATTAAATGTTTCTGAAAGGATGAATCCAATTACTCATAAAGCTGTTTTTCCTGACCGATTTCCAATATTTACCTCCACATTTAGATTGCATTCCCTTCAGGAAGAAATAGAATTAATTAAAGGACTAAACAAAAGTACCGGAAAAAATATTGGTATTTATCCTGAAATTAAAGAACCAGCATTTCATCAAAAAGAAGGAAAGGATATTTCTAAAATAGTGTTAAAAACACTGAATGATTACGGCTATAAAACTAAAAATGATCCCTGTATTTTACAATGTTTTGATGCCGGTGAGTTAAAACGAATCAGAAATGAATTCAAAAGCGAACTTTTTTTGGTGCAACTGATGGAATTTAAAAAAGATGAAGAAAAGTTGGAAGAAATTTCAACATATGCCGATGGAATTGGTCCTTGGTACAAACAAATTATTGAAGGAAAAGACAAAAAAGGTAATTGGCTCATTTCTGATTTAGTTGAAAAAGCACATAAATACAATTTAAAAGTACACGCCTATACTTTTAGAGCTGATCAATTGGGTGATTTCCGAACATTTGAAGAATTGTTAAAAGTTGTATTATACGAAGCAAATGTCGATGGTGTTTTTACTGATTTTCCCGATAAAGCGGTTCAATTTATGAATAAAAACTAAGAAGTTACAACAATTAATTTTCTTCGATAAGCGGTAAGTAAGCGCGATTTAGAAATAAAACCAAAGTATTTGCCCTCTTTAATTACCACTAAATTCCATGCTCCACAACTTTTAAACTTATTTAAGATTTCCTCTGCCGAATCCTTTTCATAGTAAATAATATCAGATGCAGCATGCATTAAACTTCCTACTTTGACTTTGTCATATAATTCTTTGTCAAACATAATACTTCTAATGTCGTTGATGGTAAGTATTCCCAAAAATTCATTTTCTTCATTTACAACAGGAAAATGATTGCGGGATGATTTTGCAACTGCGTTATTTACTACGTCTCCCAAGGTCATTTCAGGATGAAGCATGACAAAATTAGTTTCAATTAATTTATCCAAATCGAGCATCATTAACACATTTTTGTCTTTATCATGCGTTATAAGCTGGCCTTTTTTCGCCAGTTCAGATGCATAAATATTATGCGGAATATATTTTTTTGAAACAAGAAAAGAAATAGAAGCGACAATCATTAACGGAACAAAAAGCTCATAACCACCGGTAATTTCCGCAATTAAAAATATTGCAGTCAAGGGCGCCTGTAAAATTCCCGCCATTAAACCCGCCATTCCAACCATGGCAAAATTAGTTAAGGATAGTTGGTGGCTGAATAAGTTACTGTAATTGACAATCGATGCAAATACATATCCCGTGACGCTTCCTGTAAAAAGTGTTGGCGCAAAAACACCTCCAATACCACCAGCACCAAAAGTGAATGACGTAGCAACTATTTTAAACATTATTAAACCGGCAAGGAACATTATAATTTCCAAAGTAGTGTCAGCTGCTATTTGAAATCTATTATTTTGCACAATATCAGCTACATTCCCTCGCAAAACATTGTTGATGGTTTCATAACCCTCCCCAAAAAGAGGTGGAATAAAATAGACAATAATACCTAATAAAAGACCCCCAATTAATAGTCGCTTGTATGGATTATCGAATTTTTTAAAAAATTTAGCAATTGCAAAATATACTTTGCTGAAGTAAATGGAAGCTGCGGCAGATGCCACACCTAGAAAAACATAAAACAAAACATCACTTAGCTCAAATTTATCCTGCAAATTAAAATGCAGTAACACATCATCTCCCAAAAAGAAATAAGAGGTAAGTATAGCCGTAATAGAAGCCAGAAGTAAAGGAATCATTGAGGCAAGCGTGAGTTCTAAGCTAAATATTTCCACGGCAAAAACTATGGCCGCAATCGGCGCTTTAAAAATTGAGGACATAGCGCCCGCAGCGGCGGCACCAATTAGCAATGTTCTGGTGGTTTGGTTTAAGTGAAACAAGCGTGCAAAATTAGAACCAAGCGCAGCGCCTGTGGCAACAGTTGGCCCCTCTAACCCAACAGATCCTCCAAATCCAACTGTTATCGGTGCGGTAATTAACGACGCCCACATTTGATGTCTTGGCATAATTCCCTTTTGTTTTGAAATGGCATATAAAGTGGATGGAATTCCGTGTCCTACTTTTTTTCGAATAACATATTTTATAAAAAGAAGAACAATTAACAAGCCTATAATTGGGAAAATAAAATAAAATGCCTGATGCATTTGCTTTATAAATTCGCCTTCCAATAAATTTTGAATTAAATGCGTTAGGTTTTTTAAAATTACAGCCCCTAAACCTGCCAAAAGTCCGATAACAGCACTGGCAATATTTGTGAACTGCCTATTGGAAATATGCTGATACCTCCATTTTAAAAATTTAAGAAATAATTTTTTTGAACTCGCTGGCATTTTATGATAATAAAAAGGAAGTGCAAAAGTATTAAAATCTAACCATTAGGGAACACGATTTGGACATTTTTTACATGTCTTTTTACTTTTATTCTTGAATTTTTCACAGCATTTTTCATTTATTTCACTGGTCTTTTTCTTTTCAGTTGAATTGCCCCAATCAAAATCGTAGTTAAAAATACCTGAATTTTCAGTAGTTCCCAAAACACTTATTTAGAATGATTTTAAACAAAGGTACAGATACTTTTAAAATCAAAAAGAAAAATTTCAAAAAATTATAAAGTTTTGACTTTTCCGTAAAAGCTATTCTTTTATATAATTAACCTTACGCCTCCTAATTCTTCAACTTTATAAGGGAACTTGCCACTAGGTAAGCCAATAAACATAAAATTAATTGGAATATTCCATTTTTTGAAAGTTCTTCAATAAGTTCAGGGCTAAATTTTCTATCCAGAACTAAAAATTCTATAGCAATTTCGGGATACTCTCTATTTAAAAAATCAATTTCCAGTGGCAAGTTTTCTGGAACTTTTTCACCTTTACCTATTACGATTTTAATTTTTTTAGTATGCTCATTTTTAATAATATAAAACATTATTTTATTTAGTGAAGCAATATTTTGTCTCCTTTTGTAAAAAAACAAATTCTTGTGAATTTATTTGATTAATTACTTCAAGTATTTTTTGGAGCAAAGAAATGACGGGGATGTAAATAAAAGAGTTGAGTTTTACAAATAAGAAAGCTTCAAAAAAATATAAATTATATAAGTATATTGCGTAAAAATTTACAATGAACATGAATTGGAGCCAACTACTTTCTCTTAAGAGATTTGGTGATACACAAATACGACCGCGCAAAGACCAAGATGAAACCCGTTTGGGCTTTGAAGTGGATTACGACCGAATTATTTTTTCTGATTCCTTCAGAAGTTTGCAGGATAAAACACAGGTTGTTCCACTTTCTAAAACAGATTTTGTACATACCCGACTTACCCATAGTTTAGAAGTTAGTGTTGTGGCACGTTCTTTAGGCAGAAAAGTGGGAGAACAAGTGCTTAAAAATCATCCTGAATTGGTGGAACAAGGTTTTACTATGAATGATTTTGGCGCTATTGTAGCCACGGCAGCTTTGGCGCATGATATTGGAAATCCACCATTCGGCCATAGCGGAGAAAAAGCCATTGGCGAATATTTTAAACATGGAAACGGTCAACAATATGAGGCACATCTTACCAAAAAACAATGGCAAGATTTTGTGGATTTTGAAGGAAATGCCAACGGTTTTAGAATTTTAACAGAAAGTAAATCGGGAATGGAAGGTGGCTTGCGATTGTCCTATGCCACTTTGGGCACTTTTATAAAATACCCCAAAGAATCTTTGCCGAAAAAACCTACATCTCATGTTTCTGATAAAAAATATGGAATCTTTCAATCCGAAGTTTCTTGTTTTGAAGATATCGCTTTAGAGTTAGGCCTGGCTTCAGCCTCAAAAGGGGAAAACTCAAGTTATCACAGACATCCTTTAGCTTATTTGGTTGAAGCTGCCGATGATATTTGTTATACCATCATCGACTTTGAAGATGGCATAAATTTGGGGTTGATTGAGGAAGATTTTGCACTCGAATATTTAATAAAGTTGGTGAAAGATAGCATTGACACCAAAAAATACTACCAATTACAATTTAAAAAAGATCGTTTAAGCTACCTCCGTGCATTGGCCATCGGAAATCTAATCAATGAAGCCGTTAATGTTTTTTTAAAACAGGAAAATGATATTTTAAAAGGTGAATACCCACATTCTTTACTGGATAAATGCACTTATGAAGCTCAAATAAATGATATCATAAAAATAAGCGTCGAAAAAATTTATAAAAGCAGAGAAGTCATTGAAAAAGAATTGGTTGGCTATAATGTAATCGCCAAGTTATTGGATGTCTTTTTGACAGCAAGCAACAGGAATTTTGAACATTCCCTTACAAATTATGACAAACTGGTTATAAATTTATTGCCAGAAAGCCTGCAAGAACCAAAAGAATCGCATTATTTAAGAATTTTAACGATTTGTGGCTTCGTGGCAAGTTTAACTGATGGTTATGCCTTGGAATTGTACAAAAAGTTAAATGGTTGATAAATTTGTTACATACCTCAAAAAACATGTCATCTTTAGCTATATTTTAATTTTCTAAGAACCCTAACTGCTTCTTTATATTTGATGTATCCTGTTTTGTCTTCCAAATTTTTTAGTGGCAACTCAGCATCTTTCAGCCTGAGAAAAGCATTTGGCATTTTATTTAAAACACAGATTAAATATTGGGTGGGAATTTCATGAACATCTGCCAATTCAATTTCAGTAAGTGGCAAATTCTTTTTTAATTTCTCTAAAATAGCATTGCAATTGTTAAAAACATGGTGCAATAATTTTTTATCAAACTGGGGTGGTTCAAACAGCAATTCACTTGCAATATCATATTTTCCGTTTTCCTTAAAATGTATCACGGTTTTTTCTAAAGGATAATAATCGAACGATTTTTTCAATCCTAAATAAACATACTCTGTAATTCTGAAAGAATTGTTGTTAAATTCAATTTTGACATCATCCAAGGCAGAATAAAACAAACGAACTTGTTCGTTAATCATCTCAATATCAACACGTGAATAAAAAACAGCGCCATGAAATACTCTTTTTTCGCCCGCCCAGCATAACACAAACTGTTCGTTAAAAACTTTGTAGGTTGGGTGGTAAGCTTTTTTATGCCTATTCATAAAATCAAAAACACCATCTAAGGTTAACTGAATATTATTACTGGATATTTTTTCTATAGCTTCAACAATTGTCTTATTGGTATTTGTGATTTCAAAAGTATCCAAACCAGACAAAGAGTTGCTTCCTCTTCGGTAAAAAATGGTTCCATTAACATATTTCCAAATTGATTTTTTAAGTGAGGCTATTTTTTTTGAAGGATGAATAGTAACCAAACCTACCACTTTATATCTTGGCAAACTTGGAAATGCAATATTTTCATATTGAATTTTTGGCGGATTGTTAAAGTAAGAATTCATTAAATTTTGAATCTTGCTATCATCAAAAAAATCGACACCTTCAATTTTATCAAATTGGTCTTCAACACCAATTACGACGTATGAGTTGTTTTCGGGATTTGAATTTGCCAAAGCGCAAACGAGTTTTAAAAATTTCGCTTTCCCCTCTTTATGTTCCAATGAAATTTTTAGCTTCTTGTCATAAAAGCTGTTTTCATCATTGTGGGCCAACAAATTTTTTATTAAAAGCCGCTTATTAATCATTTCATTTACCTCATTCTTTATTCAAAATACTGGCGCTGGCCTGCGCCGTTGGATACACAACTAAATCTTCTATGTTAACGTGATAAGGCCTTGTTACGACAAAGTTAATAATATCGGCAATATCTTCCGGCTGAAGGGCTTTAAACCCTTTGTAAACATTTTTTGCTTTTTCTTTGTCACCTTTATATCGAACTTCAGAAAATTCAGTTTCCACAGCGCCTGGATGAATAGCGGAAACACGAATATTGTGCTTATTTAAATCGATCCGCATCGCTTTATTTAATGCGTTTACGGCATATTTTGAAGCGCAGTATACATTACCGTTCGGATACACTTCTTTGCCCGCAATGGAGCCTACATTTACCACAAACCCCTCATTTCGTTCCACCATTTGAGGAAGTATTGCTCTTGACACATATAACAATCCTTTTACATTAATATCAATCATCGCGTCCCAATCATCCATATTCCCTTCCTGTATGGTGCTTAATCCATGAGCATTTCCGGCATTATTAATCAAAATATCAATTTTTTTGAATTCGTTTGGCAGTGATGCAATGGCATTAAAAACTTCTTCTCTATTACTCACATCAAAATTCAATGTAGTAACTTCAGTTATTTGACTAAGTTCTTCTTTTAAATAATCAAGCCGCTCCTTGCGCCTGCCACAAAGTATTAAGCGTATTTTGTTTTGTGCAAAAAGTTGCGCGGTTGCTTTTCCTATTCCTGAAGTTGCTCCCGTAATAAATGCTGTTTTCTGGTTCATTTATACTGTTTTTTCGAACAATAAATATACAAAAAAAAGCCACTCCAATGAAGGAGTGGCTTACATCGATTGGTTATAAAATAACCAACCAAAAATCAACTAACCAAACTTTATTTTAAATTTCTTCTAATTACTGTTTCTCTTGTTACCTTAGTTCTTGCTCGACCCGTATCGCTTGTGGCGCTTTTTGCCAAAATTGAACTTGGTTTCAAGTATTGGATGTATCCTCTTCCAGTAAACTCGTAAGTTGTTCCAGAACTTATGTGATACAAACTAATCTCTTTGTCATTAATAACGGTGAGCTCAAACTCCTCATTGCCCGCCAAATCATAATCTAATGTTAAAATTTTAAGGTTGTCATATCCTTTCACATTAGCTACCGTATAATCACCTACATAGTCCCAATATATATTAGCAATAGGCGTGCCAAAATTATCTTGAGAAGAATAAAATGTTGTTAAATTTTCTGGAGTAAACTGTAAAAAGTTCTCATTGTCAAATTCATTCAAATCACCGGCATCGCTTGTATATGTTTTTTCCCAAGCTTGATATTCCTGCAAAAAATATTCTATGTTGTCATAAAATATTTGATCATAATCAAAATTATATTTTTGATAACCCACCAAATAATAGGTAACATTATTGTAATTATCCCTTAGTTTCAAACTGTCATCCGACAATTGAATGACTTCAAAATTGTAAAACCCATCTAAATTATGATCTATTTTTAAACGACCATCAAAGGTATCGTAATATCCAATTTGAATACCAAAACCATTTCCAACAGTTCCAATTCCCACCAAATTGTTATTAGCATAAACTTTTCCGTTTATAAACGATATGGTGAACGCCTTTGATAAAAATGGGACATCTCCTGTGCCAGTAGTATTATTGTAATCGATATACCATAAATCGTTTGCCGTAACGACCTCTTCAAGCGTGGCATAATATGGTTCATCAATAGTGTTGTCAACAATACAGGAAGTGAATGACATTCCAATAACTAACATTCCTAAAAGTAATTTTATAGTCTTCATAATCTTCTGGTGTTTTAGGTTCTTTCATTTGAATTTCAATTTCTATGCCAAAAAATATTTAAGTACATTTATGTCGATTTAAATCTTCTAAATATTAACACTTTGAATAAGAAAATTAAATGGGGAATTATAGGATTGGGCAAAATCGCCCAAAAGTTCGTGAACGACTTATTGCTCTTGGATACTGTTGAACTGGAAGCGGTAGCTTCAAGAGATTTGACGAAAGCTGAAACGTTTGCCGCAACCTATCATTCAAAAAAGTTTTACGGCTCGTATGAAGAATTGTTGAAAGATAGTTTTGTTGATATCGTTTATATTGCAACGCCTCATAATAGCCATGAGCGTCTTACCATTTTAGCCTTAGAACATAAAAAAGGGGTGTTATGCGAAAAACCTTTCGCCATGAACCAACAACAGGTTTTTAAAATGATTGAGGTCTCCCAAAAAAATAATTTGTTTTTAATGGAAGCCCTCTGGACGAGATTTTTGCCGGCAATAAAAAAAATAAAAAGCACTATTGTAAATGGAGAAATTGGTGAAGTAAAATATATGAACGCCGATTTCTCCTTTAATGCCAATCCTTCAATACAGCGAATTTATGATAAGGAATTGGGAGGAGGTTCTATTCTTGATATCGGTATTTACCCAATATTTTTAGCTTACTTAATATTGGGGATGCCCAACAAAATTATTGCCAAAGCACATTTTTTTGAAACGGGAGCAGACTCACAAGTGTCCATAATTTTTGACTATAAAAATGCCCAAGCGGTACTTTTTAGCAGTTTTAATTCAAATTCAAAAAGAATAGCAAAAATAAGCGGCACTTTAGGCGAAATTATTATTGACAGTCCCTGGAATGAAGCAAGTACTTTTTCGTTGTTTAAAAACAGTCAAGAAGAGAAATTTTCACTTCCGCTAACAGGAACAGGATTTCCACATCAAATTATGGAATGCAATGAATGTTTGCAAAATAATCTGACAGAAAGCCCTCTATGGTCACACCAAAATAGTATAGAACTTAGTACTTTATTGGATTCCGTAAGAAAAGAAATTGGTTTAACCTATGCCGAAGATGGAATTTAGTGGCTTTAATCTTTTATCTCCATTTCTTTCACTGCTAAAATTTTGTAATAATTGATTTTGTTCTTATAAAAATAACTCACAACCGCTTCATCGTCGGTTAGTTCAAAAGGTATTTTTGAAACCATAACAGGTGGCTTATTTCCAAATTCCTGTTTGGGATCACTGTCTAAAATATAGTCGTGTGACGTAATTGAAGTTGTAAAACTGCCTAAAAAAATATTTTCCGACGAACTAAAATCTTTCACCAAAGACATTTTGTTGTTTCTAAAATACAGCGAATCCAACTTCATATTCGAATTGTCGATTTTAATGATGACGATGGTTTCTTTTATGCCCAATTCACTGTTTACCAAATTGGCAAAAGTGGCTTCCACTACTTTAAAAGGTGGCTCGGCTTGACCATTTACTTTGGAGGTACCGCATCCTAAGAATGCCAAACCAACTAAAGTTATCAATGCTATGTGTATATATTTTTTCATTTTAAGATGTTTTATATGGAGTTTGCAAATTGAATGCCAAACTAAAAAAGAGTTTACCTTTACTTGATAAACTCTTTTTTTATATTTTATTTTTTGAATTTTCTGCTAATAACCTAATTGTTCAACGCTTCCGCACCTCCAACAATTTCTAAAATCTCGTTTGTAATGGCTGCCTGACGGGCTTTGTTATAGGTTAATCTCAAATCATCCCTTAATTCCGTAGCGTTGTCTGTTGCTTTATGCATTGCTGTCATACGAGCACCGTGTTCTGAAGCGTAAGAATCTCTAATTGCTTTATACAACTGCGTTTTTAACGATTTCGGTATTAATTGCAATATAATTTCAGATTTATTTGGTTCAAAAATATAATCTGTATCTACACTCATTTTACCTTCAACTTCAACGACTTCAACAAGTTCAATTGGCAAAAATTGCTCTATTGTTAGTATTTGCGTTGCTGCATTTTTAAAACGGTTGTATACCAATTCAATTTTATCATATTTTCCTTGCGCAAACAAACTCATTATTTGTTCTGCAATTACCGCAACATTATCAAAAGTTAAATCATCAAATATTTCGTTATGTTTTTCAATAACGGTAAAATTCTTTGATAAAATATCATATCCTTTTTTTCCTATGGAGAAAATATCAACCTGTTTGCCCTGATAATTGTCTTCAATATATTTTGCAGATCCTTTAATTACCGAAGAATTAAATCCACCACACAAACCTCTGTTTGAAGTAATTGTAACAATCAACACTTTTGAAACTATTCTTTGTTCTGCATAAACATTTTCAATATCATCTTCCAACGTAGCACTTAAACTTTGTAAAAGTTCTGTCAACTTATTGGCATACGGACGCATTTGGGTAATTGCATCTTGTGCTTTTTTCAACTTTGCAGCAGACACCATTTTCATGGCACTGGTGATTTGCATGGTTGAACCAATGGATGAAATTCTGTTTCGTATTTCTTTTAAGTTTGCCATTTATTTTTGGTTTTTAGTACTGAGTATTCAGTATTGAGAGAACACTATCGTCTCAATACGCAATACTAAAATATTTTAAACATATTTAGCTGAAATTTCTTTCGCGGCAATAGTTAATACATCAATAACCTCATCAGTTAATTTACCTGCTTTTAACAAATCTAATGAATCTCTGTGTTTTGCATTTAGGTAAGCAATAAAATCGCGTTCAAATTCCTTTACTTTTTCAACAGGAACCGCTCTCAATAAGTTTTTAGAACCTGCATAAATAATGGCAATTTGATCTTCAACTTTAAACGGATCACTTTGATTTTGTTTTAAAATCTCCACGTTACGTTTACCTTTTTCAATAACATTCATAGTGGCTGCATCTAAATCAGATCCAAACTTTGCAAATGCTTCCAACTCTCGGTATTGTGCCTGGTCTAATTTTAAAGTTCCCGCCACCTTTTTCATCGATTTAATTTGTGCATTACCCCCAACACGAGATACCGAAATACCTACGTTAATTGCCGGACGAACACCAGAGTTAAACAAATCGGACTCCAAGAAAATTTGTCCGTCGGTAATAGAAATTACATTTGTTGGAATATAAGCTGATACGTCACCTGCTTGAGTTTCAATAATTGGCAAAGCAGTTAATGATCCTCCACCTTTTACTTTCCCTATTAATGAAGCCGGGATATCATTCATTTGCGCTGCAATAATGTCGTTGTTGATTACTTTTGCGGCGCGTTCCAATAAACGAGAGTGTAAATAAAATACATCTCCTGGATACGCTTCACGTCCTGGTGGACGACGTAATAATAATGATATTTCACGGTATGCAACTGCTTGTTTAGATAAATCATCATAAACAATTAATGCAGGGCGACCGGTATCTCTAAAATACTCACCAATTGCAGCACCTGCCATTGGAGCATAAACCTGCATTGAAGCAGCATCAGAAGCGTTTGCGGCCACGATTGTTGTGTAAGCCATTGCTCCTTTTTCTTCAAATAAATTTGCAATATTTGCTACTGTTGATCCTTTTTGACCAATAGCAACATAAATACAATAAACCGGAACTCCGGCATCGTAAAATTCTTTTTGATTGATAATGGTATCAATAGCTACTGTTGATTTCCCGGTTTGACGGTCACCAATAATAAGCTCACGTTGACCTCTTCCAACCGGAATCATCGCATCAACTGCTTTAAGTCCTGTTTGTAATGGCTCAGTTACGGGCTCACGGTAAATTACACCCGGAGCTTTGCGCTCTAGAGGCATTTCAAATGTTTCTCCTTGAATTGGTCCTTTTCCGTCGATTGGGTTACCTAATGTATCTACAACACGACCTACAATACCTTCACCAACTTTTAATGAAGCAATTCTTTCTGTACGTTTTACAATAGATCCTTCTTTAATTGCTCTTGAATGACCCAATAATACAACTCCAACATTATCTTCCTCAAGGTTCAATACCATTCCTTCCAGTCCATCTTCAAATTCAACTAGCTCTCCGTATTGCACGTTCGCCAATCCGTAAACACGCGCTATACCATCACCTACTTGTAATACGGTTCCCACTTCGTCTAATGAAGCTGATGCTTCAAATCCCGATAGTTGTTGTTTTAAAATTGCTGATACTTCAGCTGGTTTTATTGATGCCATTATTTATATTTTTTAAAACTAAATTCTTTTTTGTTTTATAATTATGAACTAAAACTTTCTTTTTCAAATTGTCTTTTTAGTAATTGTAATTTATTGGACACACTTGCATCATATTGTATATCGCCAATACGAAGAATAAATCCGCCAATAATATCTGGGTTTATGATATTTTCAATTGTTGCTTGTTTCCCAGTAATTTCTATTACTTTACTTAAAACCTGTTTATTTAATTCTTCTGTCAAGGCAACCGCTGTTGTTACTTTTGCAACTTCAATTCCTTTCAATGAATCATAGATAACCGTATATTTTATTGCAACTTCGCCTAATATTGGCAATCTCTTATTGTCAATTAAAAGATTGATCAAACCGATGGTTAAAGGTGTTACTTTGCCTGCAAAAACTTCTTTTAAAGCCGATTTTTTTAATTCAGCTTTTAAAACCGGGCTGTTAAGCAATAATTGTAATTCTTTACTTTCATTAACTGTGTTTGCAACAAGAATCATGTCATTATTCACTTCAACTTCTTTTTGTTGTTCAAGTGCAAAACTTAGTATCGCTTTTGCATATCTTATTGCCGCTCTGGATCCGTTCATTTGAAATTAATTCTTAAAGCTTTACTTCTTTTAACATATCCTCAACAAGCTTAATTTGCTTGTTTTTGTCAGACAATTCAATTCTCATTACTTTTTCGGCAATTCCAAGTGACAATTCAGCTACCTGATTTTTTATTTCAGAAATTGCTGCGTGTTTTTCAGACTCAATAGTTGCTTTTGCCTGTTCAATTACTTTGGTTGCTTGCGCATGGGCTTCCCCTTTTGCTTCAGTAATAATGCTGTCTTTCATTTCACGCGCCTCCTTTAACATTGCGTCGCGTTCAACACGTGCTTCCTTTAAGATACGTTCGTTGTCAGCATTAAGATTTTGCATTTCCTTACGTGCATTCTCCGCTTCGTCCAATGCTTTTATAATACCCTCTTCTCTTTCACTTACGGCATTTAAGATTGGTTTCCAGGCGAATTTTTTTAACAGAAGCACCAAAGCAACAAATAAAATTAATTGCCAGAAAAATAATCCTAAAGAAAACTGTTCTATTAACTTATCCATGGTATATTTTTAATATTTTCTTGTAAATAATTATAATTTTAAACAATAACCGCAACCAACCGTTGCGGTTATTTGTTTTTTCTTATCCTGCAAATAATGCAGCAAATCCAATGCCTTCAATAAGCGCTGCTGCAATAAGCATTGCTGTTTGAATTTTACCTGAAGCTTCTGGCTGACGTGCAATAGCGTCCATTGCTGAACCACCAATTCTACCGATACCTAAACCAGCACCGATTACGATTAAACCTGCTCCTACAATAGTTGGAATTTCCATAATATATATATAATTAATTAATTAAACATTCAATTTTTAATGATGATCATCATGTTCTTCCACAGCTGAACCGAAGTAAAGCGCAGACAACATGGTAAAAATATAAGCTTGCAATGCCGCTACCAATAACTCAAGCAGTGACAAGGCAAATGCCAGTCCAAATGATAATGGACTTCCAATCCAGTTTTTGAAAATAAACATTAAACCAATAATACTCATCAATACAATATGTCCTGCAGTAATGTTTGCATACAAACGAATCATTAATGAAAATGGTTTAATAAGGGTTCCCAACAATTCAATAGGAGCCAATATGATTTTCATTGGCAGCGGCACTCCAGGCATCCAAAAAATATGTTTCCAATAGTTTTTGTTTCCTGAAAATGTTGTGATAAAATATGTTGTTAAGGCCAAGGCCAACGTTACGGCTATATTATTTGTGACATTAACGCCAAGCGGCGTTAAACCCAATAGGTTAATTATCCAAATGAAGAAAAATACAGTTAACAGGTAACTCATGTATTTCCTATAATGTTTTTCACCAATATTTGGAATTGCTATGTCATTTCTTATATATAAAATAATCGGTTCCAATAATCGTCCAATACCTTTTGGAATTGGGTTCTTTTTATAGGAATTCGCCATTCTGCTAAACATAAAAAGCATCATCAGACCCACAAGAATAATAAACACTACATTTTTTGTGATTGAAAAATCTAATGGTTTTTCATTTGTTGCGTGGTGCTCTTCGTTATATTCAATTGTGCCAAGCGCATCGGTTTTGTAAATTTTATTGTGGTGTACTATGTAATATTGTCCATCTACTTCTGCCACTTTTTCTCCATGGTGAAATTTTGAAGAAGAAAATACTTTTAATCCATTATCAATCAGGATTATAGGCAATGGAGCACCAACGTATTGGTGTTCTCCCGCATCGTTTGTATAGGAAAATAGTGTAAAATCATAAGAATCCAATAAATGATGGCTGATATATTCCTTGATTTCGGTTTTTAGATTTTTTACCGGAGATTCTTGTTCAACAGAAATTACTTCATCAGAATTGTTGGTTGCGCTTACAGACATTGTAATTGCAAAAAACAGGAATGTAAGTGTTTTTAATACGTTAATTCTATACATATACATTATTAATAGTGGTGCCTAAAAATATTTTGCAAATGTACATTTTTATATTAAAAACCTAAAACTATTTTCTTAGTTTTTTAGGAAGGTTTATTTATTAATTTTTACGCAATTACATCTTGTTGTTTAATAATTTAATCAAATAAATAGTTTCCACAATTAAACACAAAAGATAGGGTAATAAAAAGGCTGTTGCCTCCTGTGCACCCACTGTTCCGTTTTGTTTAAAAACAGGATTAAAAAAAATAAAAAAAACACCGAATTTAACAAAGCTACCGCCCATAAAAACAAAACCCAGTAAATCGAGATATTTTTTTTTCAGTTTTACCAGAATAAAAAAAATAAGAAGTGCCAAAAAATAATTTGTGATATAACTGGGAATAAGCAAGTTTTGAAAAACAGAAATGTCTAAATAATATAAAATACCGCTATGAATACCAAAAACAGCAATTAGGGCAACCAACAATTTTATGCTGAAAACAAGTATTTGTTTAGTCGTTTTTCTCATTGATGTTTTTTAGCTGGGCCAAAACACTCCATATTGAAATGATCAGTGCCACCAAAGTAAGAATAATGGTAAATGTTTTTTTTTCAGTCAGAAAATGGGCATCGAGCTTTTTTCCAAAATAAGCACCTAAAAATATGGTAATTCCCATTTGGAATGTAATACCGGTTAATTGCAGGTATTTGTTAAGCTGTTTTTTCTTGTTTTGGTTGTTCATTTTTTAGCTCCATAACGGATCCTTTCATTGTGCAGGTTGCATTAAATTCGGCTCCCGGTTCTACTAATAATTTGCCGATAACAACTTCTCCGGTAATTATCGCTGTTGCTTTTAAGGTAAGTAAATTACTCACCAACAGTTCTCCTGAAAATTTTCCTTCAATATCGGCGTTGTCGCATATAATTTTCCCGTTTACACATCCCAATGCACCAATAACAACGCGTCCGGCAGTTTTTACGGTTCCTTCAACACTTCCGTCAATTCTAAAATCTCCTTCAGATTTGACATCGCCAACTATTGATGTGTTTTTTCCAACAACATTTCGTTCTGAGGATAATGGGGGGGTAACTTTTTTTTCTAAAAACATAATCTTTTACTTTTAGGGATTCTTTTATAGTTTTAATTTAATGGTTTCAATTACATCCAAGGCATTTTTTGCCTCTTCCGTATTTGGGTAATTTAATGCAACAAACTCCAGGGCTTCCTTAAATGCAACCAACCCTTGTGTTTTTCCAACGGCATAGGCTTTTAACAATTCCAATTTTGCAACTATGGGTTCGCCCAAATATTTGCCAATTGCAATGTTTGTTTTTTCAATGACACTTTCAAATTGCTCGGCTTCATATTCGTAATATATTGCAGCATATTCACTTTCCGCTGCATTTTTCTCCTCTTCTGCAAGCACTTGATTCGGATTCAAAATAAATTTGGCATATTTTGAAGTTGGATAATTTTCAACGATACTATTTTTTAAGACAAGTGCATTTTCATTGCCCTGACTTTCATAAATTTTATACAAATGATATTTCGCAGGAATTAACAAGGTCAAATCCGGATTAAAAGCTATTAATTTTTCAAATTTATCTTTGGCCAAATCCAATTCTTTAAATTGCTCTTTATAAATAATTCCCAATTTAAAATAAGCAGTATTGCGATCATTTTCAATGCTGTCTATTTTAACTTTTTCTGAAGGGATTTTATCTAAATAATATGCCAACTCAAATTTTTCCGAGCTGTCAATTTCGGTGCTAATTTGTTCAATATTTTGTTCATTGCCCAAATTCCCTTGTGATTTGTCTCTCAATCGCCAATTGTCTTCCAAAGGACGGTCACCCCAAATTCGCCTAAATTCCTGTTCTCCAAAACCTACTGCCTGAATGTTATAAAAATACCATTTCCCTGAACTCTTGCCGGTTTCTGCTTTGGTGGTATTTAAATTGAACAAACCGGTTTTAGCCGTTTTTTTACTTGTTTGTTTTTCTTCTTCCGCTTTTAACTTTTCAATATGGGCATTAAAAAAAGTAATTCGCTCGCCTTCTCCTATAGCAACAAGTCGTAAAATACTGTCGTTGATTTTTGAGCTCTTTTCATATAAAATTATTTCATTTAAATTATTTCGGTTTCGCACCAAACGACGAATGCGTTTGGTATTTTCACTTTGCGTGATATTTAAAATACTGTCGTAATAAGCACCGGCAGCTAAAAATTCAGCTTTATCGAAATATAAATTTCCAAGAGCTTCATAGGAAAGTTCTTTTTGAAGGTTTATTTTGGAGTTCGATTGTAGTGATTTTTTAAAATATTCAGTCGCATTGTCTTTATTGGTTTCCTGCTCAATAATTCCAATCCTGTAATACAATTCACCTAAAAAAGGCCTGTTGTCTCTATCTTTAACCAACTTTTTAAGTATGAACAGCGTTGATGCGGCATCCTCTTTATTCGTTGAATTCTTAGCTTTTTCAAGTTGTGCATGAATTTTGTACTTATAAGGTGCTTTTTTAAAATCAATTACTTTTTGAAAAGCAGTATTTGAAGAATCTTTTTTACCTTTTTCACTGTAAAGCTGCCCAAGAATAAATAAATTTCTGGCCGTTTGTTCTTTGTTATTAGTTGATGCCGCTGCTTTATTAAGATGATTTATAACGAGCTGTATGCTGTCCAAATTCATGTAAGCCATCGCAATTACCGTATGCACCCCTTCTTTTATGTTACTATCTAATGATTTGTTTTTTAATAAAGTATTCAAACTTTTAATCGCCTGTTCTTCATTTTGCAATCGAACCTGCGTTTTTGCCTGCCATATTTTAGTTTCGTTTATTAAATCTGCCTTTGGGTATTTGAGAATCACGTAATTAAAAGCTTCTAAAGCAGGCACAAATCTTTTAGAATAATAGCGCGATTTTCCCAGCAATAAATAGGCATCGTCAATTTTATTGTTGCGTTCTTGCCGAGCAATTAACATGGAATGTTTTTGAATTGCTTTTACCGCTTTTTCTTCTGCTTTTTCAAATTCCTGAGGTGAACTGTCCGTGTCTGCTGATATTCCCGGAAAAGCCAGTTCATCAACTTTTAACGGTTCAATAGGCAAACGCTCCCAATAATTGTCTTCATAATTGGCATTTAATTGCTCTAAACCAATGCGTAAAGCCTCGTCACCATTATAAAGTATGTTGTACTTTGTGGAAACTGAATGGTAAGTTCTGTTTAAAAAAGCGTCTTTTTTAGTTGAGCAATTAACCACAAAAAACGCTATTAAAAAACCTGCAATTATTTTAAAACTATTTTTCAAAAGAAATTGTTTTTTACTATTCCGTTAACTTATTACCATACATAATTATTGCAATAAGGATTGTAAAAATACAAAAATCTAGGCATTTAAATGAGTTCGGCCGAAAAATACGACTCTAACTCTTGCAGTGTTTCCTCTGAAGTTTTTAGGTCTTTAACAATTTCGCCCTTTTCAAGTACCACAATTCGATCACAAACTTCTGTAACATGGCCCAAATCATGGCTTGAAATTAAGAATGTTGCATTGCTGGTACAGTTTAAATCCTTTAGCAATTTCTTTAGTCTAATTTGAGTTGTTGGGTCCAAATTTGCAAACGGTTCGTCTAAGACAATAACTTCCGGATGTCCAATTAATGCTGCAACAATACCCGCCTTTTTCTGATTTCCTTTCGATAAATCTCTTAGATATTTTTTATTTCCAATAATTTCATCATTAAAAATTTCCTGAAACTGTTTTAAAAAAGTATCGATATCGGCTTTGTTCATTCCTCTAAGTTCACCAATAAAGTAAAAATATTCTTCGGGCGTTAAATAGCCTATTAAAAAACTTTCATCCATAAAAGCCGAAGTAAAAGGTTTCCAATCTTCACTTTTGTTTACCTGAATTTCATTGTTTACGATATTTCCCGTTGTAGGATTGATAAGATCCAATATCAAATTGAAGAAAGTTGTTTTACCTGCGCCGTTATTGCCTACCAAGCCAAAAGCCTGGCCCTTCGGGATTTCTAATGATGGTATATTTAAAACGTTCACCCCACCGTATTTTTTTGAAATCTCTGTTACTTTTACCATTGTTTATATGTTTAATTGTTGGTTTATTTATGCGTTTAATGAATTTAAAATAAAAACTGCTTACAAAATTAACTGTCCTGATCAAAGGCGTTAATCATTATGTATTTTGAGTTTAAATACTTTTTTACGATAAAATTCATGAGTTTTTGATGAAATACAATTCCTGTTGCACCCAAAATAATTAAAGTAGCCACACCGGCTTCAAAACCAATTAACTTATAAGGTGCATAAAAGATGGCAACCGGTACAAACAATAAAGGGAAGCCCACCAACCATTGAACAGCTCCGGTTCCTTGATAATTAAATGCAGCTCGTTGGGTTAAATCTATTTTCTTTCTATTAAAAGAACCCGCCAAAAGAATAATATAGGTGTTTACGCCCACATTGTAAACCATCGCCGCAAAGTGGACAAGCAAAATTTTCCACCCAAAATATACATAAGGAATACTGAGAACAAACATAATTATGGAGCTCATAACCATTAATGAATACTTGGAATTTAAATATTCTTTGTACTTAATATTCTGGCTCATCAACAATTTATAGTAACCGCTGTCCCAGGCCGGAATAAACTGTCCGAAGTTGATTATAAATATCCCGGTAACGAAAACTCCCACAAAAACATAAAGCCATTCTACGTCATTATACATTGGATTTGGATAAAAGAATAAACCATACATTAAACCGATAATCAAGATAAAAATAGAAGACCGCGGGCGTTTATTCCGCCACAATAATTTTAAATCCAATTGTAAAAAAGGTGCAATCCTACCAAACCTTCGAGTCCAGGTCAAATCTGTTGTTGAGGCTGTTTTGGTTTTTGCTTTTAAGGAACCATCAACATAAAGTTTTTTCATTAAAAATGTATAGTTGATGTAATAAACAACGCCCAAAATGACCAATGGAATTAAAATTAACACTGGGTTTTCATCAATGGAATTGATTCCATTCGCCAATAAGGTTGAAAAAGAAACTATTTCAAAATAATTTAATGCAAACAAACCAGAAGCGAGAGCTATAACTGGCAAAAAAGACAATTCTGTTTCAGCCGATCTTGATTCGATAATAATATTTAAAAAATTGATGATTAAGGTAAAAATAACCATTGAAACCATCCAAACCATTGCGGTTGTGGTGCCGTATTCTTCAAGAATTAACATGATGCCAAATGGAATAACCGCAAACAGCGGTAAAAAATTGAAGAACGATATAGCGGATTTACCCAATACATAATGTAAAATATTTCCCCTTTTTAAGGGTAAAACCAAAAAGGGCTTTATATTCATTACTGGTAATTTTTGTAGAAAAAACCGCATCAGCAAATCTGCTAAAAACCAGTAAAATAAAAATCCATTCAGTATTATAAGTGGATCAGATTCAGGGAATTTTTTCTCAAGAATAAGAAACAAGCTTACGCCCAATGCTAAAAATGTCAATATGAAATAGAGCGCTAAAAATGCCATTAAAATATTTAAGGCAATGCTTTTTTGCCAATAGGAGGAACGGAAAAATTGTTTCCATTCAAAATTTATAAAATGTTTGATCATTTAGTCGGCTAGTTTTTTTATGGTTAATTTCAGTCCTTTTCATTCAATTTTTAAGAGGTAAATGTACTGTTTTTGAATATTTATTACCTAAAGTTTAATTACTTTTGTACTCATAAAACTTGAACATGTTTAAATTTCATTCACTCACCATAAAGGAAATAAAAAAAGAAACGCAAAACGCAGTTTCTGTATTGTTTGATGTTCCATTGAATTTAAAAGAAGAATTCGCATTCATAGCCGGACAATATATAACCATTAAAAAAGAAATTGCAGGTGTCGAATTGCGAAGGGCGTATTCCATTTGTTCAGCGCCAAAAAGCGGTGAGTTACGTGTCGCCATAAAAGCGGTTGATAACGGAACATTTTCTGTTTTTGCCACCACCATTTTAAACGAAGGTGATGTTTTGGAGGTGTCTAAACCCTTGGGTAAATTTGTTTTGGAAACGGATTCATCTCACGCAAAAAATTATCTTGGCATTGCGGCCGGAAGCGGAATTACGCCAATAATGGCAATGATAAAAGCAGTACTTGCGGAAGAACCCAACAGTACTTTTACGCTTGTTTATGCTAATAAAGCAGAGGCTGACACCATTTTTAAAGCTGAAATAAATCAATTACTAAATAAATTTCCTGCTCAATTTAATGTGCAATATATTTTCAGCAGAGAAAAAAATGATTCTGCTTTATTTGGAAGAATTGACAAAGGGAACCTCGACTTTTTAATCAAAAATAAGTTTAAAAACACCTCTTTTAACTCCGCTTTTTTATGCGGGCCGGAAACAATGATTAACAGCGCAAAAGAAACACTGATTGAAAACGGCTTGAATGAAAATACAATTCATTTTGAATTGTTTACTACGCCGGTTTCTTCTGAAACTGAAACTCACCAAACTTTTGAAGGAGCTTGTGAAATTACTGTTGTGGTTGATGATGAAGAAACAACCTTTGAAATGGATTCAAAATTGACCATTTTAACCGCAGCGTTAAAAGAAGGTTTAGACGCTCCCTATTCCTGCCAAGGCGGTATTTGCAGCAGCTGTTTGGCGAAAGTGACGGAAGGAAAAGCAGTGATGGATAAAAATTCAATTTTAAGTGACGCTGAAATTAAAGATGGATTCATTTTAACCTGTCAGGCGCATCCAACTACGCAAAAAATCACCATTGATTATGACGATGTTTAATAAATTATAGTAATTTCACCTTTTTGTAAACTACATTTATGACCTTTTACGAACTTAAAGAAGCGATACTTATTGGATTTTTCCTGTCCTTTATGATTGGTCCCGTTTTTTTTATGTTAATTCAAACCAGCATTCTCAAAGGCGCGCGTGCCGCATTGGCATTTGATTTAGGTGTAATTTTGGGCGATATTGTTTTTATTTTAATTGCCTATTACGGCAGTAAAAGCTTTTTGGAAGAAATTAAAGATGATCCGCGTTTATTTTTCTTTGGCGGTTCAATTTTATTTATATATGGACTTGTCACTTATCTGGACAAAAGTCAGAAAAGAGTTATCCAAGACGAAACTTTAGTGCTTCCCGAAAAAACAAATTATAAAAAACTGTTTCTAAAAGGATTTCTTCTCAATTTCATAAACGTTGGTGTGTTGGCATTTTGGCTTGGAATGCTTGTAATTGTGGGTTCAAATTTAGAAATGAATCCGGCTAAAATATTCAACTACTTTACCCTTATTGTTTTCAGCTATTTAATTACCGATATCGGCAAAATTCTATTGGCCAAACAATTGATAAAGAAATTAACACCTGCGGTAACTTTCAAAATAAAACGCGCTATGGGCATTATGCTCATGGTTTTTGGCCTTGTTTTAGTCATAAAAGGATTTATTCCGAAAGAAAAACTACATTTTAAAACAGGTGTTGAAAAGTCGGAATTGCTTTTTAAAAAATAGTTGCTGCCTCATTCAAAATCTTTTTTCATTTTAAACAATCATTTCTGATAATTATCATTACATCAAGTTTTTGCGTTTTGTACTTTTGAGTGTATCTGCAACTTATAAGTTTCTAATTTGTTGAAATTTCAGGAAGCAAAAAACAAGAACAACTTCGTTAAAATTATTTTAACAATGTCCGTAACCAACTTCAACATAAAAGGCCTTACTCAAAAAGAAGTGCTGCTGGCAAGGGAAAAACATGGAAAAAATACTCTAAATTTCAAAAAAGAAAGCGGCTTTTTTAATTCCATAATATGCCTGTTAAAAGAGCCTATGATTATTTTATTGTTTGTGGCATCTTCCATTTATTTTATAAGCGGTGATATTGGTGACGGTATTTTTTTGAGTGGTGCCATTGTGCTCATCGCAACAATTTCATTGTATCAGGAATCCAGAAGCAGAAATGCGTTGGACAAATTAAAAGAATACACCCAACCCGTTTGTAAGGTAATAAGAGACGGGCAGGTTGAAGAAATAAAAGGTGAAGAAATTGTGGTTGGCGACAGTTTGATGGTTGAAGAAGGTGCCACCATTGCCGCCGACGGAAGCATTATTCATTCCAACGATTTTTCAGTAAATGAATCCATTTTAACTGGTGAATCATTGTCTGCTTATAAAAATGCCGTTTCTAAAATTCCTTCAATATTCAGAGGCGCTACTGTAACAAGCGGTTTGGCGATTGCAACGGTCACTGCCATTGGAAACGCCACGCAACTGGGTAAAATCGGAAAAAGTTTAGAAACCATCACGGAAGAAAAAACACCGTTGGAAAAACAAATCAACAGTTTTGTTAAAAAAATGGTTGGTATAGGAGTGGCTATTTTTACCCTTGTATGGGGTATAAATTATTTTCAATCCTTCAGTATTCTCGATAGTTTACTTGTTGCGCTAACGCTTGCTATGAGTATTTTACCTGAAGAAATACCTGTAGCATTTACCACATTTATGGCTCTTGGCTCCTGGCGACTCATGAAATTGGGAATTGTGGTAAAACAAATGAAAACTGTGGAAACTTTAGGAAGCGCTACAGTAATATGTGTTGATAAAACAGGTACCATTACTGAAAATGATATGAGTTTGGCAAAGATTTTTGTGCCTTCATTACAAAAAATTACAAATCTTGAAAACGATTTAAGCACTGAAGAAAACGAACTCATTAAAGTGGCTATGTGGGCAAGTGAGCCCATTCCTTTTGATGCCATGGAAGCTGAATTACATAGGGTCTATGAAAAAGAATTTCAAAAAGATGAAAGGCCTCACTACAAAATGATTCACGAATATCCATTACAAGGAATTCCGCCAATGATGACGCATGTTTTTGAAAATGAATCAGGCCATCGCATTATCGCTACAAAAGGAGCGCCAGAAGCATTATTAAATATTTCCTCACTTACAAAAACAGAAAAAAAACAAATACAAGAGGCTTTTAATTCTTTGGCTACAGACGGCTACCGCATTTTAGGAGTGGGTGAAGCAACGTTTGAAGGCTTTAATTTTCCAGCCACACAGCAAGAATTTAAATTTAATTTTAAGGGGTTGGTTGCTTTTCATGATCCACCTAAGAAAAACATTAAAACTGTTCTTGAAGATTTTTACACTGCCGGAATTTTGGTTAAAATTATTACGGGAGACAATGCCGCAACCACCACCGCAATTGCCAAACAAATTGGGTTTAGAGGATATGAAAAAAGTGTTTCGGGAGATGAACTCATGAAACTCTCAGATGAAGAATTACAAAAAACGGCAATAAACACTAATGTATTTACACGAATGTTCCCCGAAGCAAAACTAAAAATAATCAATGCTTTGAAAGCCGAAAACCAAATTGTAGCTATGACCGGAGATGGCGTAAATGATGGGCCTGCTTTAAAAGCTGCGCATATTGGTATCGCCATGGGAAAAAGAGGAACTGAAATCGCCAAACAAGCCGCTTCCTTAATTTTACTGGAAGACGATTTATCCAAAATGGTGGATGCCGTGGCTATGGGCAGAAAAATTTATGGGAATCTTAAAAAAGCAATTCAGTATATTATTTCCATACATATTCCCATCATTTTAACCGTGTTTATTCCACTCGCTTTGGGCTGGACTTTTCCTGTCATATTTTCACCCATTCACGTCATTTTTTTAGAACTTATTATGGGACCAACCTGTTCCATCATTTATGAAAATGAACCCATGGAAAAAAACGCCATGTTTAAAAAACCCCGACCTTTTACCACCACTTTTTTGAAGTGGAAGGAACTCACCACAAGCATTATACAAGGCTTGGTAATTACCTCAGGCACTTTAATTATTTATCAGTATGCCATAAATAAAGGGTTTAATGAAGCTGTAACCCGAACCATGGTGTTTACCGTTTTAATCGCCGCAAATATATTTTTAACCCTTGTAAATCGTTCTTTTTACTATCCTGTTTTTACCGTAATGAGATACAAAAATAATCTTGTTTTAATAATAATAAGTGCAACTGTTATACTATCCGTACTTTTAATTTTTGTTGCGCCGTTAGCTAAATTCTTTCAGTTTGAAGCATTAAATACTTCTCAGTTAATGATTAGTGTGGCATCAGGATTTTTGGTTGTTATTTGGTATGAAGCCGTAAAATGGCGGAAAAGAAGAATGCGCATTTTCTAAATTTAACTGCTGCATTTGGTTAAAAGCCCTTTATAGTTGCTATATTTGAGTAAATTAATTGTTTAAAAATTGCTGAAAACAATCAAATTTATTATTGGCCATAATAACAAAAACATATGATTATCCGGAAACTATTAGTGATAAACAGTATGTTTTGTAATGGTGTAACAAGCTGTGCGTCATTTGAACTGAAATATGGATAAATATCAAGAAACATTTGATACTTGGAATAAAATAGCCGAAATCTACGAAGACAAGTTCATGGATTTAGACTTGTATAATGACACATCTGATATTTTCCTTGATTTAATTCCAAAGACAAACTCTTCGATTTTAGAGATTGGCTGTGGGCCTGGAAACAATACCAAATACTTTTTAACCAAAAATCCCAATTTAAAAATAAAAGGAATTGACATTTCGGAAAATATGGTTGGATTAGCAAGAAAGAATAATTCATCTGCTGAATTCGAAATAATAGACACTCGAAAAATACATTGTATAAATGACAAATTTGATGCTATTGTGTGTTGGTTTTGTATTCCTTATATATCTCAATCTGACTGTTTAAAACTAATTACCGACTGTAAAATTTGCTCAATGACTCTGGAATACTTTACTTAAGTTTTGTCACTGGAAATTATGAAAATTCAGGATTTATATCAGGAAGTAGTGGAGACAGAACATATTTTTATTATCATAATTTAGATTATCTTGAAAAAGAACTAAAAGCTAATTCTTTTGAAACAAATGAATTGCTTCTTAAAAACTATAAAAAAGCTGACGGAACGGAAGAAATCCATACAATAATGATTTCAAAAAAAACGATTTACCAACACCGCGCATAATTTATGCTTACATTTAAACTAAATATGAACCGACAAACATTCTAAAACTCGATTTAGTTCTCCTCTTGTTTCTTAGTAAAGTTAATAAGCATTATTTTAATGGCGCTAAGTAAAGAAACTAGTTGTCAGCAATTCAAACAAAATTCTGATAAAATTCTGATAAAATGAAAAAAACACTTCTTTCAATTTTTCTGATGTTTTTTTGCCTTTTTTCCGGCTATTCGCAAAACGATTATCCAGAACCGGCAAAAACAACTACCCGACTATTTTACATTCAACATAGTAATAACCACAATACTTACGTTTATGATGCAAATATAACAGGAGAGATGATTGATTCGTCACAACCTATTAACGAATATAGAATAGTCTATACTGAAAATGGTGCAAAAAAGCCTTTGTCTAAGATGCAAAAAAAATTAGCCTATGGAATGATTTTATTAGAGTCCCTTCCTAATTTATTCAAATTACGCCTTGCTGCCTCAGAAAAAATACATTTTTATCTTAATTATGATGAAAGTGCAGGAGCTAAAATTTATGTTACCATCAATAAGCATAAGATGTATTTAGACAAGATATTCATACAGCTTAAAGATGGCGTTTTCGGTATCAACACGAAAGCCGAATACGTACTGTTTTATGGCAAAGATTATGATTCTAACAAATCTGTAACAGAAACATTTGTGATAAAATAACTTCCCGTAAGTGCTTTATTTATTCGTGTGCAGATTGTGATTAAATACAAGAATCAAAAAAAATAGGCACAACAACTTATAAAATACATGCTTAAGTGCGATCATAAATTCCAAAGTAACTGTATATTTACGTGTGGATTTCTTGGTAAATTTACATTATTGAATCCTGATAAAGTAACAAACAAATGTGTCGATAATTTATATAAAAGAGATAGTGTTATAATGGTAAACCCTTTAAGTTGGCTTTCATTAATGACAAAAGCTATCAAAAGAGAAGTTTCATAATGAAAAATATTTTTGTTACAGGAATTACGGGCTTACTTGGCACCAACTTAGTAATAGATTGCTTGGAAAAAGACTTTCGTGTAAAAGCATTACTAAGAAACAAAGCCGTTTATAAAGAAATTGAACACCATTATTTAGAGCTTATACAAGGCAATTTAAATGATGACTTGAGCGAACACCTAAAAAACATCGATATATTTATCCATATTGCAGCAGAAACCAATCAGGGATTAGTAAACTATGCCGATTACCAAAAAATTAATTTCGAGGCTACAGTTAAATTGTTTCAAAACTGTGTCAAATGTGGTGTTAAGAAATTTATCTTCGTAAGTACCGCAAATACAATGGGCTTCGGTTCTCTTTTAGACCTTGGAAATGAGGAAAAACCTATAAAAGAGCCCTTTACAAAATCTCATTATGTTAATAGTAAATTGGAAGCCGAAGTCTATCTTTTATCACAGCTTAATAAAATGGATGTAATTATCGTGAATCCAACCTTTATGTTGGGAGCTCATGATAGCAAACCCAGCTCGGGAAGAATAATATTAATGGCTTGGAAAAAGAGAATTGTCTTTTATCCGCCTGGGGGGAAAAATTTTGTTTCTGTAAAAGATGCATCACAAGGAATAATTAACAGTATTGAACTAGGTAAAAGTGGAGAAAAGTATCTACTCGCCAACAAAAACCAAAGCTACAAAGATTTCTTTTTAAGATTGAATGCGATTACCAATCAAAAACCGATAATGATAAGTTTACCAAAATGGATATTACTGTCAATTGGATATTTTGGAGATATTCTAAGACGTTTCAACATACAAACAAGCATCAGTTTAACAAATATGAAAATACTTTGCATCAATAATTATTTTGACAATCAAAAATCAAGGAAAGAACTAAAAGTCAATTATCGTTTCCTAGATGAAGCAATAAAAGATACGGTTAACTATTTTACAATAACAAAATAAATAATGAAACATTATCTATATGAAATTAGCCAAAATGAAATATTATTTAATGTTAGTTTGTGTTTTACTGGCTTCCTGTTCCCCGAAAAATAATAAAACTGAGGTACAGGAGGAGGATTTTTGCACTAAAATTCATAGAAATGATACCGTTAGTCTTTCAAAAGAACTTGAAAGAATCTCTCAATTAATGCAGCAAAAAACAGGAGTTTACGTATTGGAAGACGGTGGAGGTTCACTGGTAACACGTGCTTGGTTAACCGAGTATGCTGAAAAGACAATAGATATTCAATATTTTATTTTTTCTACAGACAACGTAGGTCTTATCGCTTGTGATTATTTGGTAAGAGCGGCAGACAGAGGCGTAAAAGTTAGAATTCTTGTAGATGATATCATGGTTGATGCCGATATAGAAGATATTTTAACTTTGAATTCCCATGAAAATATTTTCATAAAAGTGTATAATCCAGGTGTAAATCTGGGAAAAAATATTTTCAGTAAAGTCAAAAAGTTTGCAACTGATTTTAGATCGGCCAATCAACGTATGCATAACAAAACATTTACGGTAGACGGGAAAGTGGTTATTACAGGAGGTCGAAATATTGCCGATGAATATTTTGATTATGATCATGAGTACAATTTTAGAGATCGAGACGTGCTTTTGTTGGGAAAAGTAACTAAAGATATTAACACGTCCTTTAATGAGTTTTGGAATAGTTCATACAGTGTTGCGGTGGGGGATTTAGTAGATGATGCAGCAAAAAATACTGATGATTTACATAAGTTTGATAAGCTTCATGAATATGCCTGTAATCCTGAAAACTTTTGGCCTCAAATACGAACTAAAATTGAAAATTTCCCCGCCACCATTCAAAACATAAAAAACGCTGATGAATTGGAATGGGTAGATGAGGTTTCTTTTGTTTCAGACATACCGGGAAAAAATGATGGAAAACAAGGATTGGGCGGAGGAGGTGCATCTACAAGCGCATTGATTAAATTGGTGAAAAATGCCAAATATTCTATTGACATTCAAACGCCTTATTTGATAACTTCTGAACTAAGTCAAAATCTTTTTCGTGAAGCTGTTCAACGTGGCGTAAAAATTAGAATACTAACAAATAGCCTTGCATCAACAGATAATATAGAAGCATTTAGCAGTTACCAGACTGATAGGGAGGAGTTGCTGAAAACCGGTATTAAAATTTATGAATTCCGACCTGATGCCGCTGAACGGACCAAGATTATGACTGGTGATTTACAAAAATCACTAAATTTCACACCCATTTTTGGTCTGCACGCCAAGTCAATGGTTGTAGACGGAAATACAACAATAATCGGAACGTTTAATCTCGACCCCAGAAGCGCCAATTTAAATACTGAATGTATAGTTATTATTCGTTCTGAAAAAATAGCAAGTACTGTTTTAAAAGGAATGGAAGAAGAATATAAGCCCGAAAATTCCTGGGAAACAACCTTAGAATCAAATCCTGACTCAAAAGTCGACAATTTAAAACGCATAAAAACGTGGACAAGAAAAATTCTCCCTAAAGAAATTTTATAAGTAAATCGAAAAATCGGTGTAAATAAATGCTGATTTAATTCCGCCTAACGGTTTTAACCCAAATTTTCTATTCCAAAAACAATACTTTTGTAAAAGGAAATAGAATGAACTACATAGCATTTTTAGAAATGAAATACTTCAACCGCGAAATATAAATGGATTATAACAATAATAAAATATACTTTTAAAATGAAAAAAAATGGCTTAGAAAAGCAAAATAAAGAGATCATGAGCTTTTTTTTAAATCAAGGATTTACAGAGAAAGAATTAAATAGAGGAACTACCAATATTAATGACTCAAGAGCCTTTCTTTATGGCTCAAACAACCAAAATCTTGAATTTAGGCACATCGCTAATTCAGATTTCGCAGTAAGAACCATTGATATTGAAAGGCTTCAAAAAGCACTGACAAATTCTTTGGACCTTATTTCAAAAGGGATTTTAATCAGTTCAAAAAACACCTGGAAACCTATTCAGTATAGTTTTTCGGGACTAAACAAACTAAAAACCCGTATGATAGAAGAGGCAACAAAAAACGCCGGAGAAGTCGCTGAGAAATTCGTCTGGGATTCCAATTCCAAAGTCAGTAAAATTAAAAGCGCAAATCAATGGGTTTTTTCTATAACTGATTTAGATCCAAATACATCTTATATTAAAATTGCGAGGGCGGTTTCAACCATTGAGTATCAACTACAAGATTAAAAATAAATGAAGCATTTTTTTAAGAAATTTTTTAAATGGATTTTTAAAGCCGCCATTGCTTTTATGGCGCTTTCTGTTTTTTCGGTGATTGTTTTTCGCTGGGTTCCGGTTCCATTTACGCCTTTAATGCTCATTCGTAATGTGGAACAATGGAGTAAAGGGGAAAAAGCGCCATTTGAGCATGATTGGGTTTCCATAGACAAAATTTCTCCATATTTGGGCAAAGCGGTTATTGTTAGTGAAGACCAAAAATTTATAGAACATTTTGGCTTTGATATAGAGGCCATGGAAAAGGCTTATGAAAAAAATAAAACCAGAAAACGAATAAAAGGCGGAAGTACAATATCCCAGCAAACAGCAAAAAATGTATTCCTATGGCCACAAAGAAGCTATATTCGTAAAGGTTTCGAGGTTTATTTCACGTTTTTAATTGAGGTTTTTTGGAGTAAGGAACGCATTTTAGAAGTATATTTAAACAGCATTGAAATGGGTAAAGGCATTTACGGCGCAGAAGCTGCGGCACAACATTGGTTTAGAAAACCGGCGGCGAAACTTTCCAGTTATGAAGCGGCTTCCATTGCAGCAATTTTACCAAATCCCAGAAAATATAGAGCCACTAACTCTTCGGGTTATATTGAAAGACGAAAAAACTGGATTTTAAGACAAATGAATTATTACGGTCCGCTAACTTTTGATTAACCTTTCAAACGGCATAAAAAAAGCGCGCCAATTGGCGCGCTTTTTTTGTTGTTAATCAGCAATAAAAATTATTTATTTTCTGCATAAAGTTTCGAAACATAATCCCAGTTAATCACATTGTAAAAATGCTCAATATAATCTGGTCGTCTGTTTTGGTAATGCAAGTAGTACGCATGTTCCCAAACATCCAATCCTAATATAGGAAAACCGCCACAGCCAATTCCCGGCATTAAAGAATTGTCCTGATTTGCGGTTGAGCAAACCTCAACTTTTCCACCTTTGTGAACGCATAACCAAGCCCATCCAGATCCAAAACGAGTAGCGGCAGCTTTAGAAAAAACATCTTTAAAAGCTTCAAATGAGCCAAAAGCGCTATCAATAGCGGCAGCCAACTCACCTGTTGGTTTTCCGCCTCCGTTTGGAGACATTACTTTCCAAAAAAGACTGTGATTGTAAAAACCGCCACCATTATTTCTAACTGCGGTATTAGTCATATCTAGCCCGGATAAAACAGCTTCAATAGATTTTCCTTCTAAAGCATTTCCCGCAACGGCATTGTTTAAATTATTGGTATATCCTGCATGATGTTTTCCGTGGTGAATTTCCATGGTTCTTGCATCAATATGTGGTTCTAACGCGTCAAAAGCGTACGGTAATTTTGGTAATTCAAAAGCCATAATCTTGTGTTTTTAATTAAACTTATTATACTCAAAGATAACAAACCTATTTCATTTTAAAAAATCTTAAAAATCGAATGTTTTTATAGTTGTATTGTAAAATGTTATGGACAAGAAACCGGAAAACCGGAAAAGTTAAATGTTGAAATGTTAAAAACTCTTAATACTCAATTAATATTTCGCGTCTTTAGGATATTTCGCCATAAATTCTTCGGCTTTTTCAACCATTTTTATACTCCCGCAGAAAAAGGGAACACGTTGGTGCAATTCAGTTGGTTTAATGTCCAAAATTCTTATATAACCATCACTTGCTTTTCCATTGGATTGCTCAGCCAAAAATGCCATAGGGTTGCATTCGTATAACAAGCGCAATTTTCCTTTTGGTCCAATGGAACTTGTTGGATAAATATATATCCCGCCTTTAATCATATTTCTGTGAAAATCGGAAACCAAAGAGCCAATATAGCGGGAAGTGTATGGCCTGTCTTCTTTTTCTTCCTGACAATATTTTAAATAATCTTTTACGCCCTGCGGAAAGTGTACGTAATTTCCTTCATTGATAGAATAAATTTTTCCAATATCCGGAAATCTCATATTAGGATGCGATAAATAGAAAGAACCAATAGCCGGGTTTAAAGTAAATCCGTTAACGCCATGTCCCGAGGTATAAACCAACATTGTTGAGGTTCCATAAACCACATACCCTGCAGCAACCTGCTGATTTCCTCGTTGCAAAAAATCTATTTTTTCAACAGGTGTTCCAATAGGGGTGACACGACGGTAGATTGAAAAAATAGTTCCCACAGAAACATTTACGTCAATATTGGAAGAACCGTCCAACGGATCCATCAATACAATATACTTATTTTCATTGGTTTCGTGTTTTCCCTTTACGGTTACATAATCATCTTCTTCTTCACTGGCAATTCCACAAACAATTTCACGGTTGATAAGCGTTTGCATAAACACTTCATTGGCAAATACATCTAATTTTTGTTGGTTCTCGCCTTGAATATTCATATCGCCGGCTTCGCCCAAAATATCAACCAATCCTGCTTTATTTACTTTGTAATTCACAACTTTTGCGGCTAATTTAATAGAACTTAACAAGCGCGTAAATTCTCCAGAAGTTGATTTGTAATGCTTTTGATTTTCAATAATAAACTCTCCTAAGGTAAGATTATTGTTTTTCATTATTGTATGTGGTTGTTTGTTTTGTACAAATATCGAGAAAATTATTTTTAAAAAGACTTTTGTTTTGAGATAGTTTGAATAAAGATTTTTTACTTTAGCAAATACCAATTTAAAATAAATATTTAAAATGAATTTTAGCATTAGGGTAGGAAAAATAGCTGATATGCCATCGGTATTAGAATTAATAAAAGAATTGGCCCATTTTGAAAAAGAGGCGGAAGCTGTTGAAATTTCAGTTGCTGATTTAGAAAAAGACGGTTTTGGAAATTATCCTTTGTTTAAAACCTTTGTTGCTGAAATTGATAAAGAAATTGTTGGAATGGCGTTATTTTACCCAAGATATTCAACATGGAAAGGGCCAACCATTCATTTGGAAGATTTAATTGTCAAAAAAAGCAAAAGAGGTTTGAATATTGGAAGCGCTTTATATAAAAAAGTGATAGCATATGGCAATAATTTGGGCGTAAAAAGAATAGAATGGGTGGTGCTAGATTGGAATACGCCGGCAATTGCATTTTATAAAAAAACAGGAGCGAAAGTTTTAAATGATTGGCAAACGGTTCAAATGGATGATAAGGCCATAAAAAACTATTTGGAAATTTTATAAACCATGAAAATTTACAAATTTGGAGGTGCATCCGTAAAAGATGCTGAAGGTATAAAAAATGTAGTTCGCGTTTTAAAAAACGAAGGGTTTGAAAATACGCTTATTGTAATTTCGGCCATGGGTAAAATGACCAATTATTTTGAAAAAATAATAAATTCCTTTCATTTTAAAACCGAAGATTTACAGCAAAACATCTCATTCGTCAGGAATTATCATTTAACAATACTTGATGCGTTATTCGACAACAAAGCACATGCTGTTTTTACTGAAGTGACGAACTTAATGGGGGAATTAAATAGTTTTTTAGCTACCAACAAATCAACCGATTATAATTTTATTTACGACCAAATTGTTGGATACGGCGAATTGCTTTCAACCAAAATTGTTAGCGCCTATTTAAATGAAATTGGTATTGAAAATCAGTGGATTGATGTACGCAATTACCTAAAAACAGATGATAGTTATCGAGATGCTTATGTAAATTGGATAGAAACAAACAAAAATATTTCAAAATTAAACCCCAATAAATTACACATTACTCAAGGATTTTTGGGGGAAGATGCGCAAGGAAATACCACAACATTGGGTCGAGAAGGCTCAGATTATACGGCTGCCATATTTGCGCATTGTTTAAATGCCAAAAGTTTAACCATTTGGAAAGACGTTGACGGCGTGTTAAATGCCGATCCACGTTACTTTGAAAATGCAAAATTGCTGCATCAAATATCCTATAGCGAAGCTATCGAAATGTCATTTTACGGCGCTTCAGTCATTCATCCAAAAACATTAAAACCGCTCGAAAACAAAAATATTCCGCTCTATGTTCGCTCATTTTATAACCTGGAATTAATTGGCACAACCGTTGGAAAAGGAATTGATTTGATTCCGGAAGTGCCTTGTTTCATTTTAAAACAAGATCAAATTTTAGTTTCAATTTCGGCATTGGATTTTTCTTTTATGGTTGAATACAACCTCAGCGATATCTTTAAAATTTTACACGACAATAAACTGAAAGTAAATTTAATTCAGAATTCCGCCATCAGTTTTTCAGTATGCATTGAAGATAAATTTAACAATTTTCATTATTTTTTAACAGAACTAAAATCGAAATATAAGGTAACTTATGTTGAAAATGTGTCGTTATTTACCATTAGGCATTCCACTGAAAAAGCAATTGATGAAATTGAACAAAAAGGAGAAGTTTTTTTAAAACAGGCAACAAGAGGAACGGTTCAGTTGGTTATGAAATAAGTTGGACAGTTCAAGGCCAATGAGAATGAGTGCAATTGCCAAAATCATGTTGCGCGTAACTGAAAATATAGGTCATCTTATGAAAAAAAATTGCCTATTTTTGTACCTCCCTTAATTATACCCAAATGAGTTTAGTAACAGCTAAAGAAGTTGCAAAATTAGTAAACCTTGATAAATACGGATTTATAGGCACCTTTTTTGGTTGGTCGTTAATGAAAGTTTTTCGGATTTCCACCATTAACAAAATTTACAACAAACACAAGCATTTAAAAGATTTGGAATTTTTTACAGCCTTGCTTGATGATTTGGAAATTAAATTTGAAATTCCTGAAGAAGATTTAAGACGAATTCCTAAAACTGGGGCTTTTATTACCGTTTCCAACCATCCGCTAGGGGGAATAGACGGTGTCTTATTGTTAAAATTATTGATTGAAAACCGTCCGGATTATAAAATAATAGCAAATTTCTTACTTCAGCGGATAGAGCCTATGAAGCCCTTCATTATGCCTGTAAATCCTTTTGAAGACAGGAAAGATTCAAAATCGAGTATCACAGGTTTAAAAAATGCGTTGTCACATTTAAAAAAAGGGAACCCTCTTGGTATATTTCCTGCAGGTGAAGTTTCAACTTATAAAGATGAAAGAGTAATCGTGGACAAGCCATGGGAAGAAAGTGCTATTAAATTTATTCAAAAAGCACAGGTTCCTATTATTCCTATTTATTTTCATGCCAAAAACAGTAGGTTTTTTTACTTATTATCGAAACTAAATTCAAAGTTGCGTACAGCCAAATTACCTTCTGAAGTATTGTCGCAAAAAGGTCGCGTAATTAAAGTTAGAATTGGAAACCCAATTCAGGTAAAAGACTTAGTGGAATATACGGATCCTCAAGATTTTTGCGATTTTATTCGTAAAAAAACATATATGCTATCAAACTCTTTTGAAAAAAAGTCGATAAAATTAAAAGCCCATTCTTTAAAAATGTCGAAACCTCCAAAAAAAATTGTGAGCCAAAGAAATATTGACAAAATGATTTTAGAAGTTGAAGCCTTGCGAAATAGAGATGGGCGTTTGCTTAAAAGTAAAAATTATGAAGTTTTTTTTGCCTTGAGTAAACAAATTCCAAATATCACTTTTGAAATTGGACGTTTGCGTGAAATCACTTTTAGAGAAGTTGGCGAAGGCACCAATGAATCTTTTGATTTAGATTCTTTTGACAGTTATTACCACCATTTGTTTTTATGGGATAATGTTGCCAACAAAGTGGCGGGTGCTTACCGAATGGGATTGGGAAAAAATATTTTTAAAAAAAACGGAATTGAAGGTTTCTATGTGCATACCCTGTTCAAATTTGAATCTGAGTTGTACTCCATGATGGAGAATTCGATTGAAATGGGGCGCGCCTTTGTGATTAAGGAATACCAACAAAAACCAATGCCTTTGTTTTTACTTTGGAAAGGAATTGTTCATATTACCTTGAGATATCCAGAATACAAATATCTAATTGGCGGTGTAAGTATCAGTAATCGGTTTTCGAATTTCTCAAAATCGTTAATGATTGAGTTTATGAAATCTCATTATTATGATCCTTATGTGGCGCAGTATATTCATCCTAAAAAAGAATATAAAGTTAAATTAAAAGATGCCGACAAAGATTTTGTTTTTGATGCTACCCAAGCCGATATGAACAAATTTGACAAAATAATTGATGAAATTGAGCCGGGTTCATTGCGTATTCCTGTATTAATTAAAAAATATGTGAAGCAAAATGCAAAATTGGTCGCGTTTAATGTGGATCCGAAATTTAACAATGCCATTGACGGTTTAATGTATATTAGAATAGCTGATATCCCTGAAAGTACAGTAAAACCTGTTATGGAAGAACTTCAGGCCGAACTGGAAAAAAGTCTTGATATCGAAATTAAAGAAAATGAAAATTCTTAAAATTCCCAGTAATTTTAAAACCATGCCTTTTTATTGATTTGATAGATATAAATAAATTCTTCATCCGTTTTGGTGAGGTAAACAATTCCTTCAACAAGTCCTATAATACCGGTTACCGCAGCGCCTATTCCACAAGTTACCAAAGTAATTGCGAGTATAATGATACCTTCATTTGTGTAGCCCAATACAAATTTATGGATGCCTAAGGCGCCAAACAGAATGCCTAAAACACCTGCTAAAACTCTTTTACTTTCTTCTCTGCTTTTTGGAATTACATTCCCGTTTTCGTCTATAACGTCCATGGATTTATTTTTTATAAATATAAAATTACAAAATTTTTAGGATAAAAAGGCAACATCTTTTGGTTCCCAAAGATCAATTTTATTTCCTTCAGGATCTAATATCCATTCAAATTTCCCGTAGTCATATTCTTCAATTTCCCCAATAACAGGGAAACCTTTTGCTTTTAATTCATTTAAAAATTCACTTAAATTAGCAATCCTGTAATTAAACATAAAATATTTTGTTGAAGGAGAAAAATAAACGGTGTGCCTTTTAAACGGACTCCATTGTGTGCATGCCGTATTTCCGTTATTGTCTTTCCACCAAAAAGTGGAACCCCAATCATCAAAAACCAGATGTTTTTTCTTTCAAAAAAAATAACGCATCAACTTTATCAACAATTGTTTGTGCCAGTTTCACTTTAGATTCCACGGTCCAGCCAGCAATATGAGGAGAAAGCAACACATTTTCTGCATGGATTAAATAATCAAATGCTTCCGGAAAAGAATCGTTTTCAAATAAGTTTTCGAAGGACAATTTTTCATACTCCAAAACATCCAAACAAGCGCCCAATATTTTTTTGCTGATGAGAGCCTCCACCAAATCATCAGTAACCACTGCAGAGCCGCGAGCAGTATTTATGAGGTAAAATGGCTTTTTAAAATTAGTGATAAACTGGTTATTCACCATATGGTGAGACAACTTATTAAATGGTGTGTGCAAACTCAATACATCCGTTTTTTCCTGTAAATCTTCCAGAGTCACTTGTCTGCAATTTTCATCGCCAACACCTTCTTTTATGTCGTAACAAATCACTTCAACATCAAAGCCCTTTAGTTTTTTAGCAAAGGCTTTTCCCATATTACCGTAACCAATAATGCCCACTGTTTTCCCTTCCATTTCTATTCCTCTATTGGCTTCTCTCAACCATTTTCCCTGTCTGATTTCGAGATCGGCCTTTTTTAGGTTGTTGAATAAAGCCAAAATCATTCCCAGCGCATGTTCTCCAACGGCATTACTGTTGCCTTCAGGAGCTGAAATTAACTGAATTCCCTTTTTTTCGGCATAGTCAACATCAATACTTTCCAATCCCGCTCCAACCCGGGCAATAAATTTTAAGTTTGAGGCTTTGTCTAAAAATTGCTGGTCGATATTAAACCTGCTTCTGATAACAATTCCTTGATAACCGCTTATTTTTTCTTCAATTTGTGGTTTGGTTGATGTATAATCTTCCTCACAAACACAGCCAAGTTTTTCCAAACCAGATTGAAGTATTGAGTGATTGCTATCTATAAGAAGTACTTTCATTTTAAGGTATATTGGATTTCTGGATTATTGGTATTTTAGTATATTGTTGTGTTGCTGTTTTGAAATTCAATAAATCAAAAGTATTAACAATCCAGAAATCTAACAATCCAAAACACTAAAATACAACCGCTAATACTGTTCCTCCTCACTAGGGAAATCACTGCTTTTTACATCAGCAATATAACTTTCAAATGCCGTGGTCATTTCGGTATATAAATTCATATAACGACGCAAAAATCGAGGATGAAATTCGTGTGTCATTCCCAACATATCATGCGTAACCAATACTTGTCCATCTACGCCATTTCCAGCGCCAATACCAATAACCGGAATAGAAATACTTTCGGCAATTTCCTGGGCAATTTTTGCGGGAACTTTTTCTAAAACCAAGGCAAAACAGCCCAATTTCTCCAACAATAATGCATCTTCTTTTAATTTTTCAGCTTCTTCTTCTTCCTTCGCCCTAACTGTATAAGTACCAAATTTATAAATAGATTGCGGTGTTAATCCCAAATGTCCCATCACCGGAATTCCTGCTGTTAAAATTCTGATTATAGATTCGCTAATTTCACTTCCTCCTTCTAATTTCACTGCATGGCCACCAGATTCCTTCATAATTCGGATGGAGGAATCTAAAGCGTTTCTGGAATTTCCCTGATAACTTCCAAACGGCAAATCAACCACTACCAAACTTCTTTGAATAGCCCTTACCACAGAACTTGCATGATAAATCATTTGATCTAACGTAATGGGCAAAGTTGTTTCATGGCCGGCCATCACATTAGAAGCAGAGTCACCTACTAAAATAATATCAATCCCGGCATTGTCAATAATTTTTGCCATTGTATAATCATAAGCGGTAAGCATGGCAATTTTTTCGCCATTTTTTTTCATTTCCACCACACTTTTAGTGGTAATTCTTTTATAGTCTTTTTTTGCTGTAGACATTTTTTTGTTTTTTAAACATATGGAAGGTAAAAGTAATGAAAAAACTGAGTTGTTTATAAATATATCCCGTTTTACACATATTATCGCTTGAATTAATCGTTTAGAATACCAATTTTATTGTTTACAATAATGAAATTTGAAATAAATATTTGACGGTAATTATTTTAAAATTATATTTACGTAAAATAACATCGGTTTGGCGGAATCAGGTAGAAATTCAGAGAAATATCTTCAGGAATTAGAAGAAAAAATAATTGATCTTAGTTTTAAGCTGAAAGGCAAAACGAATGAAATTAAAGATGCCGAAGAAACAACTTCCAAAATTCTTGGTAAATTAACCCATAATTTAAAAAATCCCGTTGGTGTCATCTTTTCTTTTTCTGAAATGATGTTAGAAGATCTTGAAGGTTATTCGACTGAAAAATTAGAAAAACATTTACAAATTATAAAAAATTCCGCAACATTTTCATTGGCTCTTCTTGATACTATTTCAAAATATTCAAGAGTGCAAGCGCCAAATTTTGTCCTAAAAAGCCAAAACATTAATTATATTGAATTGTTCTCAGCGATTTTAAATGAATTTAAATTGGACGCTTCCAAAAAAAATATTGAACTGGATTTAATAATTCCATCAAATGAAATATTTTTAACACTCGACTGGACTGAAATTACCCAGGTGCTGCATGCCATTTTAAACAACGCAATACGGTATTCTAACGAAAATTCAACCATAACCATTATCGTTACGGAACTTAAAAATACCATTGAGACAACCATCACCGACCAAGGAATTGGAATCTCTGAAACAGATTTGCCACATATTTTTGAAGAATTTTATGTGGTGAATACCTATTCGGTAGACAAACAAAAATGCGTTGGGTTGGGATTGTCGATTGCAAAAAAAATTATAGAACACCATAAAGGAAAAATTTCAGCAAAAAGCATTTTAGAAAAAGGCTCAAGTTTTAAAATTATACTCCCTAAAAATTAGATTTGGTTTACAAAACCAGATAAGTTACTAAATTTTAAATTATTATAATATTAAAAATAAATTGTATTTTACGGACTTAAACCCAAAGAATAAAAACATATAAACCCCTGAGAGATGATGAATGAAAATGCTGACAAAGAGAACCCTAACTCAAAAACCAACGATTCCCTTGAAAAATAAAGAGATAACCATTTTAGTGGCAGAAGACGAAGAATACAATTTGATGTATATCACTGAGTTGTTCTCAACCACCAATTTCAAAATTATTGAAGCCAATAATGGTAAAAAAGCATTGGAATTGGCTCAAATAAATCCTGAAATTCAGTTGGTATTAATGGATATAAAAATGCCGGTCATGGATGGAAATGAAGCCATGAGAAAAATAAAAAAATTAAGACCAAACTTGCCAATTATAGCGCTTTCCGCTTTTGCCATGGAATCGGATAAAGAGAAGGCCTTAAAACTTGGTTTTGATGCCTATTTAACGAAACCTTTAGACCGAAAATTATTGTTTCAACTGATTGATAATTTTTCTAAAAAAGAGTGAAAGAACTAAGTTGTAAACTTGATCTGCTGTTTTTCATTATAAAACACTTGATAGCTTATACTTATTTATTTCTATTCAAATTAAAACATTTTTAACACGTCCTATTTCTTCGGTTTCCAACTGAACTTTTATGCCATGAGGATGGGTTAATGCATTGGTCAAGATTCTTTTTACAATGCCTTCAGTTAATACACCACTTCGTTGATGGTGCTTCTGCACAATTTCTACTTTTTTTCCTGTTTGTATATTTTTTCTGATTGTTCCGCTCAGCTTAGTATTTTCCATTTGTTTTTTTGATTACTTTATTTAAAATATGGAAATTTCGGTTTCGGTGGTAAACAATTCCAAAAACTTTATTCCCTTGCTTGAATTTCCCTTTTCATTCAATCTCGGACTCCAAACGGCGATGCTATATTTTTCAGGAAGAATGGCCACAATGCCTCCGCCAACGCCGCTCTTTCCTGGCAAACCAACCTTAAATGAAAATTCACCTGCCTCATCATAAAATCCGCATGTTTGCATAATGGCGTTTACACGTTTCGATTTGCTAATGCTTATAACTCTTTCATTTGTAAAGGGATTCATGCCATAAGCCGCCAAAAAAAGATATGTCTGTGAAAGCTCTTTGCAGGTCATTTCTATGGAACATAAATAGAAATAAAAATCCAGCACCACCTCAATATCATTTTTAATGTTTCCAAAGGATTTCATCAAATTAATTAAAGCTGCATTTCTATGTCCTGTTAATTTCTCCGATTCAGCAATTCGCGGACAATAATCGATGTTTGGATTCCCGGAAACATTTCTAACAAACTCAATAAAATCCTTTTTTGGGTTGTTGAGATGGCTCACCAAAATATCAGAAATTACCAACGCACCTGAATTTATTAGCGGATTACGTGGTATCCCCATATTAAATTCCAACTGAAAAAGAGAATTAAAGGAAGTCCCTGAAGGTTCCACACCAACCCTTTCCCATAATTTTTCACCTTCCTTTTTATAGGCCAATACCAATGACAAAACTTTGGCAATGCTTTGAATGGAAAACTTTTCCTCAGAATCGCCAAAATAGTAATGCTGATGATTTATGGTAGTTAAGTGAACGCCAAATTTAGTTGGATCTACATTGCCCAACTCAGGAATATAAATAGCGACTTTACCAGAATATTCCGTTTTATTTAGCTCCCTGTTTATTTTTGCAAATATTTTATTATAGTTCATTTTTTTAAGTTGAAAGTTGGAAAGTCGTAAAAAAATTTCATTTTTTATTATTCCAAATTTGTTATTTTAAAAATATAACGACAAGGCGCACAAAAATAGCCTGAAGATCACAAAAATTGTTCAATCGTGAAACTGTTTATTTGTTTAAAGGTTGAAATTACAACTTTAACCCTTTTTTATATGCACATCCATTTGCGGAAATGGAATACTGATGTTATTTTCTATAAATTTTCTGTTAATAATTTTTCTAATATCGCTTTTAACCTTTTCTATTCTGAAAATATTTTCGCTGAAAAACAAAATTTGAAAGTTTAGTGATGAGTTTCCAAAATCCAAAAAACGAATATCAACCAAGTTCTCATCATAGATATCCTGATGTTCAACAGCACTTTCCATTAATACTTTCATCACCAGTTCTACATCGCTTCCATAAGCAACGCCCACATTTATTTTGAAACGCGTTTTTCTGGATTGATGGCTCCAATTGATAACTTTATTGGTAGTGATTAGTGAATTTGGAATGATGATGGTAATTTCATCTCGGTTTGAACCGGAAGATGTCCTTAAGCCAATTTCTTGAATTCTTACAACATCATTATCAATTTCCAAAACGTCTCCTATTTTTATGGATCTTTCAGAAAGTAAAATGATGCCTGAAATAATATCATTAAATGTTTGCTGCAATCCCAAGCCGACACCTACGAGCAATGCGGCAGACCCCGCAATTAATACGGTAACCTTTATGCCAATGGTTTCCAATAAAAGTCCAAATGCAATTACCCAAATAACATATTTGATAATTTGAAAAAGCGCATAGGTATTCCCTAAGTCCAGGCTATTAATCTTATGTTTACGAAACAATGCCTTTTTAATTAGCCAAAGAATGACTTTAGTAACTGCAAAAACAATTAAAATAGTCACTAAAGTATAAGCCCTTAAGGTATATTTTCCAATACTGAATAACTCAAATTCTAAAAAATCGCGTAATATTTCCATGGTGATTTTATCATTTTCGGTATAAATTAAATCTGCATAAATTTATAAAATATATTTTGTTTTAGGCTATTACAACACCAACAATCCATGTGATCTTAAACTGTTAATGGGTTTGGAATACCAAAATAATTCGAAATCGCCAAAATGAGTTTCATAATCTGTTTTTAATGCTGAAAAAGTGAAAAATTCGTTATGATAAATGGACAATTTTTCCAAAATATTCAAAAACCATTCTCCGGTTTTTTTTTCCATAACGACTTGAATGCTTTCATTCTTATCATGAAAAGTGAGTTGAAGCATTTGTTTTGATTTTCCCTTTTTTGATTTTGTATGCTCAGAAACCAAGGGCGTTTTGCCCAGCCAAATTATTTTAGCGGAAGGTTTAATTATAAAATAAGGTTCTGACGCTATACATTCTCCCATAAAATCCTGATTAATATTTGTTCTCGGAATTTTAAAATCGAACCATTCCTGCAATGGGAGTTCAAAACCAACACCGTGCATAAAATTAAAAATGGATTTTTTTAAGCCGAAGCTGAATTTATCATGATCAATCCCTGTTTTGTCCTTAAATTGAATGTCGTTATTGGCAAAAGAGATTTCCTTATAATCGGGAAAAATAGCATATTCCGATGGATTTAAGCCAATAGGACTGTGGGTTGTAAGCGCAAACTGATGCCAAAATCCCGATTTTATAGTGCCTAATTCAAACAATTGCCGCACCATTTCCAGGCTATCCACGGTTTCCTGAACAGTTTGGGTCGGAAAACCATACATTAAATAGGCGTGAACCATAATCCCGGAATTGGTAAAATTGTTGGTCACCTGAGCCACTTGTTCTAACGTTACTCCTTTTTTAATGAGTTCCAGCAATCGGTCGGAAGCCACTTCCAGTCCGCCGGAAACCGCAATGCAACCAGATTCCTTTAACAAAACACAAAGATCTTTGGTAAAGCTTTTCTCGAACCGAATATTTGTCCACCACGTTACCGTAATTTTTCGTTTTATTATTTCAATGGCAAGCGCTCTCATTAAAGCTGGCGGCGCTGCTTCATCAACAAAATGAAATCCACTTTCACCGGTTTGCGCAATCATTTCTTCAACACGATCCACTAACAATTTTGCGGTTATCGGTTCGTATATTTTGATGTAATCGAGAGAAATATCACAAAAAGTGCATTTTCCCCAGTAACAGCCATGAGCCATCGTGAGTTTATTCCAACGGCCGTCGCTCCAAAGACTGTGCATCGGATTGGCGATTTCTATGACGGAAATATATTGATATAGCAATAAATCGGAATAATCAGGTGTACCTACATACGCTTGTTTATAGTCGTTTTTAATGGACAGGTTATTGTAAGCTACTTTTCCATTTTCCTTCAAAAAAGTTCTTTTAAACTGATTGAAATCGGGGTTACTTGGGGAGGGATTTAACACATTCGACAGCAATAATTCAACAGGTAATTCGCCGTCATCCAAAGTAATAAAATCGAAAAAGTCAAAAACCCGAATATCAGAAACGCTTCGCAATTCCGTATTTGGAAATCCGCCACCCATACCAATTTTAATCTTAGGATGTTGTTTTTTGATGAATTGCGCACACCTGAAAGCACTATACAAATTACCCGGAAACGGTACGGAAAAACAAACCAGTTTTGGCTGAATGAATTTTAGTTTTTCATCCAAAATTTTCAGCGTAATTGCATCAATAACGGTAGTTTCCCTTTGCAGATTTGCATACAGCTCGTTAAAATCATTGGCGCTTTGCCCCAACCTTTCGGCATAACGGCTAAAACCGAAATTTTCATCGATGCATTCAACGATAAAATCGGATAAATCTTCAAGGTATAAAGTCGCTAAATGTTTTGCCTGATCCTGAATTCCCATGGTTCCAAAAGCCCATTCCAACTCATTAAGTTCAGAAAACCTGGATGCTTCAGGAAGAAAATTCAAAGTGCAAATTTGTCTGGCAATGGTTTGATTTTTTCCCTGCAAAAATCCAATGACATCCTCAATCGTTTTTAAGTATTCATCTTTTAAAACATAAATTCGCTGCGCATTTTCAGATTTAATCATGTTATTCTCAATCGAATAATCGAAGAGTTTTTGCAAATTTTTCTTGGAAAAAAGTTCCAAAATAACCTCAATACCCAAATCCATTTGAAAAGAACTGATGTTTTTTGTGTTCAAAAACCCTTTCAAATAAGCCGTAGCGGGATAGGGCGTATTTAATTGCGTAAAAGGAGGCGTAATCAGTAAAATATCTTTCAAAATGTACGAATTGAAGTTGTTAGATTTATAATTCATTGAAGCCTGAATTGCCTATTCGACAACACATTTTTAAACCAACGCTAAATATAAGAAAATACTTGAAGTATAAACAGTTTTCTGCTTTGCGTTACCATCTCTTTATTAGGAAAGCAACGCAATTTTTTATGTAATGGTAATTATTGAACCTGTCAAAAATAAGTCATTGATAACTTTCAATTTGTTTTTAATAAGCCCTTTTATCACTTCCTTCATAAAAATTAATGAATGCATCATTTACCACGCGATTTCCGCCGGGAGTTGGATAATCGCCTGTAAAATACCAATCGCCTAAGTGATTTGGGCAGGCAATGTGTAAATTTTCAACCGATTGAAATATAATTTCAACTTCTGCATTGATTTCAGGTGTCTTTAACATTTCGGCAATTTTATCGGAAATTTGTTCATCACTAAAATTTCTGTAAATTTCCAGTACGGCGTTTTTAATTTCGGCGTCTTCCAAAAGCTGTTGGCTTTTGCAATCGTTATAAACTTCCTGAACAATGTGGTATTGGTTGGTTTGTTTCAACAATTCCAAAGCAGCTCTAAAAGCAATAAAATCGCCCAATTTTGCCATATCAATTCCGTAACAATCGGGATAACGGATTTGTGGTGCAGAGGAAACTACGATAATTTTTTTGGGGTTTAGTCGGTCCAAAATTCGTATTATGCTTTTCTTTAGCGTTGTTCCACGCACAATACTATCATCAATAATCACCAAATTGTCGGTTGGTTTCACAATTCCGTAAGTGACATCATAAATATGGGCCACTAAATCGTCTCTGCTAGTGTCATCTGCAATAAAAGTTCTTAGTTTTGCATCTTTGATAGCCAATTTTTCAAAACGCGGAATTTCGGCTAAGATTTCTGTTACCTTTTCGGACGATAAACTGCGCTGTCCTTTTAAAATAGCATCTGTTTTTTGCACATTTAAATAATCTACGGCAGCTTCACGCAAACCGTAAAAAGAGGTTTCTGCGGTATTTGGAATATACGAGAAAACTGTATTTCTTATATCGCCGTTTATTTTCTCCGCAATTTGAGGAAACACTAATTTTCCCAAATTTTTACGCTCAGTATAAATACTGGCATCACTTCCTCTTGAAAAATAAATGCGCTCAAAAGAACAAGCTTTATTTGGTAACTGCTCCTTGATTTTAGCCATGGAAATTTTGCCATTTCGTTTTATGATTAAAGCATGTCCTCTGTCTATTTCTTTTACATCATCGATGGCAACATTAAAAACAGTCTGAATCGCCGGACGCTCTGAAGCCACAACAACAACCTCATCATCAGCATAATAAAATGCAGGCCGTATTCCTGAAGGATCGCGCAACACAAACGCATCGCCATGACCCAATAAACCAGCCATCGCATAACCACCATCCCAATTTTTTGCCGATTTTTTTAAGATCTTTTTAAGATTGATTTGCTCTTCAATCATAGGTGAAGCTTCCTTTTTGCTTACCTTAAATTCTTTTTTTATTTTTTCATACAGTTTTGTAACCTCATCATCAATAAAATGGCCAATTTTTTCCATGACAGTTACCGTATCTGTCATTTCTTTCGGATGCTGCCCTATTTCAACCAAATCGTTAAATAAGCGCTTAGAATTGGTCATATTAAAGTTCCCAGCTACAATTAAGCATTTGTGCATCCAGTTGCTTTGGCGTAAAAACGGGTGAACGCTTTCAATGCTGTTTTTACCAAAAGTGCCATAACGAACGTGTCCCAAATACAAATTTCCAATATAAGGGGCATTGTTTAATTGCCACTGAACGTCATCAATTTTATCTGGAAATTCAAGATTTATACTATTTAATCGGCCGTTAATCTGCTCAAAAATATCTTGAATTGGCTGATCTTCATTGGAACGAATACGGCTTATATAACGCGTTCCCGGCGCTACATTAAATTTTATGCTTGCCAAACCCGCACCATCTTGTCCGCGATTGTGCTGTTTTTCCATCAACAAATACATTTTGTTTAAGCCATAAAATGCTGTTCCGTATTTGTCTTTATAATATTGTAATGGTTTTAATAACCTTACCATTGCAATTCCACATTCGTGTTTAATAGCGTCACTCATAGTTGTAGTATTAATTGTAATTCAAATAAAAAATTCCGCACACGTGCGGAATTCATATTAACTTAATTCAATATCAAATTGAGTTAGTTGTTTAAATTGTAATAATCTTTTTTGAATTTCTTCATGAGTTAAATATTCCATTCGCTCAGTACCAAATTTCTCCACACAAAATGAAGCCAAATTTGAACCTGCAATAACGGCGCGTTTCATGTTTTCAAAGGAAATATCGCCTGTTTTGGTGATATGGCCAATAAATCCGCCCGCAAAAGTATCTCCTGCTCCTGTTGGGTCAAAAACTTCTTCCAAAGGCAATGCCGGCGCAAAAAACACATTCTCGCCATTAAATAATAAAGCGCCATGTTCCCCTTTTTTGATAACCACGTATTTTGGTCCCATTTCCTGGATTTTCTGGGCTGCCTTTACCAAAGAATATTCTCCCGAAAGCTGTCGCGCTTCTTCATCATTTATGGTAATCACATCTATTTTTGCAATCACTTCCATCAATTCACTCCAGGTATTGTCCATCCAAAAATTCATCGTGTCCAACACCACCAATTTTGGTCGAACAGGAATTTGTTTGATCACTGCCATCTGCACAGCCGGGTGTAAATTCCCTAAAATTAAATAATCGGTATCTATAAAGTTTTCTTGAACAATAGGCTTAAAATTTGCCAATACATTTAAATCGGTAATTAAGGTATCTCGCGAGTTTAAATCGTTGTGGTATTTACCACTCCAAAAAAAAGTTTTTTCATCCTCAATAATTTCAATGCCATCAGTATTTATATTCTTTTTATTTAGTTTTTCTAAATATTTCTTCGGAAAATCGCCTCCAACAACGGAAACAATTCCTGAATATATACCAAATTGTGCTGCAGAAAGGGAAATATATGTCGCTGAACCTCCTAAAATTTTATCCGTTTTTCCAAATGGCGTTTCAATGGCATCAAAAGCAACGGTTCCTATAATTAATAATTTACTCATATTTTACGGTAGTTAACACACTGTTTAATTGGATTAATTTCTGTAATATTTTTTTTAGAGAACACATGTGTTTACTTTTGCAAAAATAAGTTTAAAAAATGACTATCAAAGAAATACAAGAAGAAATTATAGACGAGTTCTCCATGTTTGAAGATTGGATGGAACGTTATGAATATATTATTGATCTGGGAAAATCGCTGCCTCTTATTAAAGATGAATTTAAAACCGATTCAAATTTAATTTCGGGCTGCCAGTCAAAAGTATGGCTTCATTCTGAAATTGAAGGAGACAAAATTAAATTCACTGCCGACAGCGATGCGATTTTAACCAAAGGAATTGTAGCGCTATTATTGCGTGTTTTCAACAACCAGAAACCTAAAGACATTTTAGATGCCGATTTGTATTTTGTGGATGAAATTGGACTGAAAGAACATTTATCGCCAACACGAGCCAACGGACTGGTGTCAATGATTAAACAAATAAAATTATACGCCTTGGCTTTTCAGTCAAAATTAAGTTAATACTTCGTTAGCAAATAGGTAAATAATTGTATATTTGCCCTTATTTAGAATGAATATAAAGAAAGATTTATAAAAATGAACAGCACGCGCGCGCAAGAACTTGGGGATAAAATAGTTGCAAAACTAAAAACTATTTACGATCCTGAAATTCCTGTAGATATATTTGAATTGGGTTTAATTTACGACGTATTTGTTAGTGAAAACAACGACGTTAAAATATTGATGACCTTAACCTCTCCCAACTGTCCGGTTGCAGAAACCTTGCCTGTGGAAGTTGAAGAAAAAGTAAGAACAATTGAGGAAGTTAAAAATGCCGAAGTTGAAATTACATTTGACCCGATGTGGACGCAGGATATGATGAGCGAAGAAGCAAAATTAGAATTAGGATTTTTATAATGTCTGATGAAATTGTAAATAGGATTGCAAACAGCAAGTTGAAAACAATTGACCTTGAAGATTTTTATCCGAAAGGCATAAGAACTGTCATTGACATCAAAAACTGGTTGTTTCACGAACAAATTTTGAAAGAAACTGATTTTCGTGAACACCTAAAAAACCACGATTGGAGCCAATATAAAGATCAATATGTGGCGCTTACATGTACTTCAGACGCCATTATTCCTTCCTGGGCATTTATGTTGATTACCACACACGTTTCTCCTTTTGCAAAAACAATTGTTGTCGGAAATCTGACAGCGTTGGAAACTTCGATTTTTCAGGACATTATCACGCATTTTAATGTCGAAGATTTTGATGGAAAACGGGTAATTATCAAAGGCTGCTCCAACAAACCAATTCCTGAGACGGCTTACATTCAGTTGATTGAAAAATTACAGCCGGTTGTTAAATCCATTATGTTTGGTGAAGCTTGTTCCACTGTTCCTCTTTTTAAAAAATAACAAAATTATTTTCTGATTTCTTTTTTAACCAAACACTAAACGTGCTATTTTTGTAGCATAAAAATCAACTTTTATGAAAAAAATTATCACATCAATAGCAATCGTTTTAAGTTGTTTCTTCACTTTTGCCCAAGAAAAAGAAGACGGTCCAAAAGAAGGCTGGCACAAATCAGGAAACATTTCGTTTTTATTCAACCAATCTGCTTTTTCCAATTGGGTTACCGGTGGCGAAAACACCATTGCGGGAAATTTAGTGGTTAATTACGATTTTAATTATTTAAAAGGCGATATCACCTGGGACAACAAAATATTGGCTTCTTACGGGCTGACAAAAAGCAAAAACAGTGAATTTAAAAAGAAAACCGACGACCGTTTTGAGTTTAATTCCGTAATAGGAAAAAAAGCAAAAGGTTATTGGTATTATTCTGCTTTCTTAAACTTTAAAACCCAATTTACCAAAGGCTATATCTACGGAAAAGACCCGAACGGAAAAGAAATTAGAACAGAATACACCAACTTTATATCGCCGGCAGAATTGGCTTTCGGACCTGGAATGCTTTGGAAAAAATCGGATGATTTAAAATTCAATTTAGCGCCGTTAACCTCTAAAATAATTTTTGTGGATAAAAGTTTTACGTTACCGAATGATGCTTATTTTGGGGTTGAAGAAGGAAAAAGCACCAAATATGAATTGGGTTTTTATGCTTCAGGCTACGCTAAATTAACTGTAATGGAAAATGTTACCATGGAAAATATCTTGAGTTTATATTCCAATTATTTGGAAGATCCTCAAAATGTGGATGTAGATTATACGATGAATCTGATCATGAAAATCAACAGTTATTTATCGGCAAATTTCACCTTCCAAACTATTTATGATGACAATGCTTTTGAAGGATTTCAGGTAAGGGAAGTTTTTGGTGTTGGAATCAATTATGGTTTTTAAAATTGTTTAAACCACTTATAAAAAGGACGCTTTTTTTAGAGCGTCCTTTTTATTTCAAAATTGAATTTTTATTACTTAAATTAGCTGCAAAATAACTCAAAAAAATGTCTTTACTATTATTATATGCATTCTTAGCAATTGTTTTTTCTTTCATCTGTTCAATACTTGAGGCGGTTTTACTTAGTATAACCTCCACTTTTATTAATATAAAAAAAAGAGAAGGTAAAAAATATGCGATTGTATTTGAACGATTAAAAAAAGATATTGACAAACCTTTAATTGCGATATTAACGGTTAATACAATTGCACATACAGTTGGCGCCATTTTAGTAGGCGTACAAGCCGAAACACTTGACTATGAAATTAATTTTTTGGGTTTAAATATTGTAGGTGTCGTTTCTGCATTAATGACATTATTAATATTGGTTGCTTCAGAAATAGTCCCTAAAACTATTGGTGCCACCTATTGGAAACAACTTGCAAGTGTTTCATCTGTCGCTTTGGTTTTACTTATATTTCCTTTAAAGGTTACCGGTATTTTATGGTTTTTACAACTCACCACAAAATTAGTTGGGGGCAAAAGTAAACACGGTTCAATTTTAAGTCGAGAAGATTTTCACGCCATGACAGATATTGCGCACGAAGAAGGTGTTTTTGAAAAAAATGAAAGCGCAATTATTAAAAATTTGTTGACATTTAAACAAGTTCAAGTAAAAGATATAATGACGCCTAGAACAGTAATGATAAGAGCTTCAGAAGACATTACAATTCAATCTTTTTTTGATGAACATCCTAAATTACGATTTTCAAGAATTCCTATTTACAAAAAAAATTCAGATAATATTACTGGCTTCATTTTAAAAGATGAAGTAATGGAAGAAATTATTAATGGAAATGGTAATAAAAAACTTGCTGAAATTAAACGAGAATTATTAATAACCAACAGGTTAATTCCAATTCCAGGTCTTTTTGAAAAATTTATCTCTAAAAAAGAACATATAGCTTTAGTTGTTGATGAATATGGTACCACAAGCGGAATTGTAACTATGGAAGATGTAATTGAAACATTGTTAGGTTTAGAAATCATGGATGAAAGTGATAACGTTGAAGACCTGCAATTACTTGCCCGAAAAAGTTGGGAAGCAAGAGCTAAAAAATTCGGATTAATTGATGAAAATGGGTTTGAAGATGACGCTATTTAATTTTCTTGTTAATTCTCTTCCTTAAATTCTTCGTAAAGCAAATCGTTATAAGGAAAACGGGTAATGTGAATTTTTTTCACTTCTTCAAAAACTTTTTCTTTAAACGCTTCCATATTTTCTTTGTTCAATGCAGAAATAAACACGCAATTATTTTCGAGTCTGTTCATCCATGTTTTCTTCCATTCTTCCAAAGTATAGTGAATTTCTTTTTTTTCAGTCACCAAATCGTCCTTCTCAATAGTTTGATGTTCAAACGCATCGATTTTATTAAAAACAATAATGGTTGGCTTATCGGCACTTCCAATTTCAGCCAGGATTTTATTTACGGAAGCCATATGATCTTCAAAATTTGGATGCGAAATATCAACCACATGAAGCAACAAATCGGCTTCGCGAACCTCATCTAAGGTAGATTTAAAAGATTCAACTAATTGTGTCGGTAATTTTCTGATAAACCCAACGGTGTCTGTCAATAAAAACGGAAGGTTTCTAATCACCACTTTTCTCACGGTAGTATCTAAGGTTGCAAACAATTTATTTTCTGCAAAAACATCGCTTTTGCTTACTACATTCATCAAAGTGGATTTACCAACATTGGTGTAACCCACCAAGGCAACACGTACCATTTTTCCGCGATTTTTGCGCTGAACCGCCATTTGTTTGTCAACAATTAACAGCTTTTTTTTCAGCAATGAAATTTTGTCCCTAATAATTCGACGGTCAGTTTCAATCTCTGTTTCACCTGGTCCACGCATTCCAATTCCCCCTTTTTGACGTTCCAAGTGTGTCCATAGTCGGGTTAAGCGGGGTAATAAATATTGGCATTGTGCCAATTCAACCTGTGTTCTCGCGTAACTGGTTTGTGCCCTTGCGGCAAAAATATCGAGAATTAAATTGGTTCTGTCAAGTACTTTGCAATTCAGCACTTTTTCAATATTTCGCAATTGGGAAGATGCTAATTCATCGTCAAAAATAACCGTTTTAACATTGTTTGCTTCAATATACTGACGCACTTCCTCCAATTTACCGGTTCCTATAAATGTTTTGGGATTGGGCGTTTCTAACTTCTGAACAAATCTTTTCACCGCTTTTCCCCCTGCGGTGAGCGTTAAAAATTCAAGTTCATCCAAATATTCATTGGATTTTTCTTCATTTTGATGTTGCGTAATCAGCCCTATCAAAACAACTTTTTCAGTGGTATCCTCTATATTTTCAATCATAATCAAAATAGCCTGCAGCTATATCTGTTTTTTAAAAACCGAAGCAACTTAAAGTTGCTGCCAATTTTATCTCTTTTCATTTATTGAAGCAAAGATACAAATTACCAAGTTCATTTTTGATTTTGTGTTGCCGGCATTTATTTAAATTGATTGATAAAATTGGTGCGAATAAATACCACCAAAAGCTATAGTTTAATCCGAATTCTCGTCCAATCAAAAGTTTGTTGTATTTTGCCGCCGGTTTTTATCAGGTTTGTCCGTAAAAACAAAAGCGTAACTTTTATACAGAAGAGACTTATGAAAACATATTCAGTAAAGAAAATCAGCCAGCTATTAAAAGGCACATTGGTTGGGAATACCGACCAAAAAATAAGCGGACCTGAGCAATTGGAAAAGGCCGAAACAAACCATATTTCTTTTATTGGAAGCAAAAAATATGTGCGGTTGTGGGAAACCTCAAAAGCTTGTGCGGCTATAGTAAATGAAGATTTGGACTTTGAGCCTGGAGAAAATCGCGCCTTGATTAAGGTGAAAAATGCCGATTTGGCAATGGCCAAATTGCTGGAACTGTTCAGTCCCAATTCTCCGTTATTTGAGGAAGAAATTCACGCATCGGCTGTTGTTCATTCTTCTTCAACTATTGGAAAAAATTGTAAAATTGGCGCAAACTGTTATATCGGTAAAAATGTTGTTTTGGGCGATGGCGTTGTTTTGTATCCAAATGTGACTATTCTTGATGACACCAAAATAGGGAACGGAACCGTTATTTGGTCAGGCACTGTAATACGTGAACGAAGTGAAATTGGAAACTTTTGTATTTTACATATCAACGTGAGTATTGGTGCCGACGGATTTGGCTATTGTGCCAGTGAGGATGGCAGAGGTTTGGTGAAAATTCCGCATATTGGCAATGTTGTTATTGGAAATTACGTAGAAATTGGCGCCAATTCTTGTGTGGATCGCGGCAAGTTTAGCTCAACCCAAATTGGTGATGGTTGTAAAATTGACAATCTCGTTCAAATTGGACACAATAGTGTGATGGGACGATTTTGCATTATGGCCGGTCATAGCGGTTTAGCGGGTTCCGTTACACTTGGCGACGGCGTTGTTGTTGGCGGAAGCGCTTCTATTTCAGATCATGTTACCGTACATTCAGGGGCAGTTGTAGGAGGAGGTTCGGGCGTAATAAATGATGTTGCCGCAGGTAAATCAGTATTGGGTTATCCGGCACAAGATTCAAGAGAAATGCTTAAACAATGGATCGCTCTAAGAAAGTTGGTTAAATAGCCAATTTAGTTTTTTTAATATGACCTCTAAAAAGATAAATCTCTTAAAATTTGCAAAACTCATTGGTTTTCCACTAATTGTTTTGTTCATCGCGTATGTTTCATTGAGAGAGGTTAAGGGGCTGCATCATAGCGATGAAACCATTGTCATAGACGCACTGATAAATCCAATTAAAATTAATGTTTCCTTGAGGGACAGCATTGTGAGCTATGGAATGGAATTATTAGGAACACCCTATGTTGAAGCCGGATGCAGCAAGGATGGATTTGACTGTTCAGGATTTGTTTACTTTGTTTTTCAGCATTTTAAAATTCAGATTCCGCGAAGTTCTTCACAATATAAAAATTTCAGAGAAGAAATCCCGATTGACAACGTAAGAAAAGGAGATATTCTGGTGTTTTTAAGTCCCAGCAGAAATGTTATTGGCCATGTAGGTATCGTTACAAATCCAAAAGGAAAAGAAAGTGATTTTATTCACGCATCTTCAGGTCGTGAAATGAAGGTGATTGTTACCTCTTTAAAAAAGGAGGGATATACCCGTAGGTTTGTAAAAGCCATACGTGTCCTATGAATTTTATGATGTAAGGAAATATTTTTAAAAATTCCAGCTTCCCTTAATCATGAAAAAACAGTAAGGAAACAGTAAATTGGGCAGTCTTTCTGAATTATGTAATCACTAAAATTTTGGTAACCTGAGGCTTTTTTACTGGACTTGTTGCGAACGGTTTAGAACTTGAAGAGTTACGGATTTAAAAGCGCAATTTTCCGATGTTTAAATTTAGTATTAACTTGTTTTAGAAACATTCTATACTATTGAATTAAGCAGTTTTTTTAGCCATTGTTAGCTGTAGGCTTTTCGATTTCAAATATTATATTAGAAGTATTATCTTTATCTTTTCTATAGTCAATATACTTAAATCCATATTTCTCTAATAGTTTTTTGGAATTCTCATTTTTATAATGTGTAAATGCTTCAATTTTATCGAGTTTTAATTCATTAAAACCAAAAACAATGATACTATTTAGCGCTTCACTCATAATTTCTCTTCTTTGAAAATCAGGGTTTAAGTCATAACCAACTTCAGCTATTTTATTATTTTCGGAAAAGTTCCACAAACAAATTGTTCCAATAATTTTAGGATTATTTTTTAAAGTTATGCCCCAAGTAATAGATTTATTTTTTTCGAATGCTTCATTTATTTCTTTAATAAATTTAATTGCATCAGTTTTATTTTTAGTTTTTCTATTTTCAGGTCTTTCTATGAATTTAGTGACAGTTTCATCAGAGCGTAAGAATAAGATAACTTCACAGTCTAACTCCTCAATTTTTCTTAAAAAAAGTCTTTTTGTTTTTATTTCTGGAAAAGGTTTAAATTTCATTTCTTTTTTCTGCTTGTAGTTAATGAGTTATTTCATTAAAAAACATCCTACGTATCTTTAATGGTTTTCGGTTATCTGTATGTTTTTGTTATTTTATCAATTAACAACTTCAACTTTAAAGCACCAAATTTCAATACACAAGTAAAAGCTGACTAATAAATTAGAATGCCTTAAAAAAGAAGTAAACGACTTGATATTTTGCAATTTTTATCGTTGTGGTTAATTGAAGTTAAATGTATGAAAGTTATTTGTTATAAATAGTCTTAATTACTATTTGTTAAAAACACCTTGGCTTAACGGTATTCGCTTACTGCAAAAATAGGATTCGGCACTGAAACCGCTAAATTTCCTCCTCTACCAATTCCTTATCAATAAGAAAAATAACTACTCTCCGTCCACTTTTAATGGTGAAATCATAATGTGCGCTTTATGTGTACCTGGGTCCATGATCCAGGGATGGTTTGAAGCCATTGGGGCTTCAGGCAAGCCGGTAGATTCTGAAGTAGCCCATGGCATGTAAACGACATATCGGTATTGAGCTCCTGCAACTTTGGAGGTTTCAGGGTCATACAATGTTTTTGCCCCATAGTAGATGTGTAAAGTCAGTCCAGTCTTTATGGCTAGTTTACCTGATTTTACTTCTTCCTCACGGATATTAAATATTTCTTGTCCTGTCTTTCCTTCTGCTTTCAGTTCTCTTCCTCTTGCCATAAAGGGTTCAAGGTCTTTGTGGTAACAAGCTGCACTAAATCCATCCTGATTAGGGTTATCCGCCAGACAAATAAATTCATTATCTCCTTCTTTCAACGTAACAAATTCACCGGCCATATTATATCCAATGACTTTACATCCCGATCGACTTTCTTTAGGAGCTGCAATTAATGCGGTAGCAATTAAAGCATCATCAGTATCAATTTCCGTTAATTGTATAGAGACTTCATTCGATATACTGTCCATTGAAGTTTCAATTTCAGAGGACTCCTGAGTTGTGTTTTTACTTTTGTCTGTTGAATTACAGGAAACTAAAATTCCTGTAAAAACAAATGCTGTAATGAGACGTTTCATATTCTATTGTTTTTTGGTATTGAAGCCAACGTTTTATGGTATGGTGTCCTGCGGGATTTCGAAGCTTATTTCCTGTCAGTTTACAATAACTTTTTTTACGAGCCACAAACATTCGAAAATAGGGAAACCTGCATACACTATACCATCTGTTGTGTGGCGTATTTTATTTTTCCATATTTAAAACAGTTCTTCCTTTTAACTTTCCATTGAGCATTAAATCAATTTTTTCAGTTAATTCATTTAAAGTTATTTCAGTACCTATGTCGGCTAAATTGTCTGGCTTCCAATCTCTAGATAATTTATCCCACACACGCTCTCTATAAGACATAGGGTAATTCTGAGAGTCAATACCGATTAAACTTACACCTCTCAAAATGAAAGGAAATACGGTTAAATCAAGTTTTGGTGAGGCAACATTACCACAGCAAGTTACCACTCCCATTGGATTCGTTGATTTTATTATATTCTCAAGAATAACACCGCCTACAGTGTCTATGCCACCAGCAAAAGCGGGTTTTAAAAGTGGTTTATTATCCATGGATTCAAAATCTTTTCGCAAGATAATATGATCTGCTCCAAGATTCATTAAATAATCACGCGCTGTTTCTTTTCCAGTAATTGCAGAAATTCTATATTCTAACTTTTTTAAAATGGAAATACTTAAAGCACCCACACCTCCAGTGGCTCCTGAAACCACTATCTCTCCGTCCTCTGGTTTTATTGTTTCAGTGAGTCTTAGTACAGACATCCCTGCTGTTAATCCAGCTGTTCCTAATATCATAGCCTCCTTCATGGTGAGATTTTCGGGTAACTTCACAGCCCAGTTTTCAGGTATGCTAATAAAATGGCCAAACCCTCCGTCTGTATTCATTCCCAAATCATAACTGGTAACAATCACTTTATCCTGAACTTTGAATTTATTTGTTTTCGAAGATACAACTGTACCAACGGCATCAATTCCTGGCGTATGTGGATATTTTCGGGTAACACCTTTATTTCCACTTGCAGAAAGTGCATCCTTATAATTTAGAGAGGAGTAATGAACTTTAATCAATAAATCACCTTCTGGTAAATCACTTACTAATTTTGATTTTACCTCTCTAATAAAAGTCCCGTCTTTTTCTTCAACTACAAATGCTCTAAATTCTAACTGTCCCATAATTTATTTTATTATTTATCAATCTATAACTTATAATCTCATCTTTCTCCAATATGCCACAAAACTTGTTATACTTAGTTCAAAACATACTGTATTATTGTTGAGATGATTGGAAGTTAAATATATGAAAGTTATTTGTTATAAATAGTCTATATTGTTATTTGTTAAAAACACCTTGGTTTACCGGGACAATATCAACGTATTCGATCAAATTATGTTTACTTCTCCCTTGTTATTAACTTCAAAAGTTTATTCATCTTATAAAATCTAAAAAGCGGCAATTTTTAAACTTCAACATTTAACAATCCAAACCGGAAAAATTAAGCTGTTGCTACTCGTTAATTTTTTTCCACCGTCAAAAATTAAAGCATTACCTGACTCTTGGATTAAAACCATCCGGTGCATTTTGCGGGGAATTTGGATGCGTAATATTTGCATTTGAAGCCGCAGAGTAAATGGTCCATTCGCTAATTGTAAATATTGGATTTGGTGCTGATACCGCTAAATTTCGAACTGCCCTTCCGTCTAAATATTCCCAATTTGTGCCGTTTCCATCCTGACCTATAACGCCAAAAATATCAGTGCGTGTGCCGGTATTGTTTACCAATTCATACACGTCATCGCCATTTCCGCTAATATAGGTTGTTTCAATATCCGGAATGTCATCAAACAGTAATTTGTAATCGCTGCCGGCAATAATTACGAATCCGCCAGGGGGAATTAAAATTCCCGTCAATACCAATGGCGAACCAGAGACCGTTGTTGCCCCGTTTAAATATTTATTCAGTTTCCATCCTGTTAAATTTACTTCTCCATTTCCGGCATTGTAAAGTTCTACAAATCGCGCGGAAACATTATTTTTAGGATCGGCAACTTCGGTAATCATAATTTTTGGAATAAAAACCTGACAGGCTTCATAAGCTTCTGAAAATTGTATGTCGGAAACAGTTCTCAGTTCAAGAAAATTGCTTAAAACTCCAGTGATATTTCCTTTTCCCTGCGGAAACAATTCGTTGGAAAAAGTGGCTTTTCCGTTGGTGAAAACAGATAGCTTTGTAGACATATTGCAGGTTTCCAAAGTTCGAAATCCGTTATTGGTACCGCTAAAATAGGTAAACGCCGAACCCAGCTCGTTTTGGGTCAGTTGCACGTTTTTAACTTTTACCAAAGTATTTTCAAATGCGGGGTTTACCACCTCGGAAATTAGAATTTCTTTGGGAATTATGGTAAAATTTACGCCGCTGTTGTAAATGAAATCAACAATTTGAGTTTCTTCAATTTCGGTAATGGCGGTTCCTTTTGGAAAACCAACGGTTAAAACGCCGTCCTTTTTAGCCATATACAGTTTGTTCAACTTTACAAAAACCTTATCACCGGGTTTGTATTGTTCAAAAATTAAAGTCGACTTCATCAAAATCTGAATGCCGCCTGTTGCATTTTCAACAGCATCCTGAATCACCAATTTTTTCTCAAAACTTCCTTGTTCGTCACTTGAAACCACATAACCTTCTACTACATAATTGTTGTTTATACCAAATTCAACCATGGTTCCTTTGTACATTTCCCTAATTGCCGCCAAAGAAATATTTGGCTGAAAAGTATCGGAATAATCGCAACGTGGTTCCGTTAATTTCACATCATCCGTATCACGCAAATACAGTTGAAAATCATCGTAATAATTACTAAAAACAGCAACTACGCTTCCTTTTCCTTCTGGAAGCATGTTGTTTTTAAATTTAGCAAAACCGCTATTTCTTAATATTACCTCATCCAAAAAATTACACGAATTGTCAACACTTTCCAACACACGATTTACTGTGGCGGTATTGTTGGCATTTCCATAAGATTTTCCCAAATCTCCAGATTTAAACTGAACATTTTCAATTTCTATAAGCATTTCCAGCATCGCTTTATTGAGTGCTGAAATGGCCACTTTTTTGGGGATTATTTCTTCAACTTCGCAGGAACGCAAAATATATTTGTCGAGTTCTGAAGACAAAATACCTTCCAAACCATCTCCGGTTGCTACGCCAATTTGCACACTTCCGAAACTGTAACCAACCGCCAAACCTTTTAATTTCACATAAATTTTTCGCCCCACATTGTATCTGGTGTAAATATTTGTTTGGTTGATAGAAATTTTAATGGCTGTAGTCGGATTCTCGGGTTTGTCCTGAATGGAAATTGACTTATAAATATTCCCCGATTTGTCACTGGAAACCACATAGCCTTCAATAATTAAGTCGGTTTCAATGATTTTTGCGCCGCCAAAAGTGTACATTTCTTTTACCTGCTGAATGGTGGTTGTTGCCGCAATTTGAGGTTCGGTACAATCGACCTTCGGCGTTTCAAAGTCCCCGTCTTTTACACAGGTTGAAAAAGTGCTTATCACAATGATTGAAATAAGTAAAATTCTTGAGTTTTTATAAAAGTTCATAGCGCTATTTTTAAAATCTAACATATAAATTTAAGTAATAGGAGGTTTTGCCTCCATACCAATATTTTGGACCGAAAATGGGTTTTTCCAATTGTTTGTCCTCTTTTAATTCTGGATAATTGGATTTTCGGGATTGCTCAAAACCACCTGTTTTAAACAGTTCTCCCAAAATATTGTTTATGCCCATAAAAAATCCGAGGTAATACTCGTTGATTTTCCACGATTTCCCGCCAACAGCATTCACCAAAAAAGCAGCATCAAATTTCTCTTGTTTCAATAAATTATTAACTTGTTCCTGGGTAACTTCCACCCAGGTTTCATCATCTAAAAAAGGAACGCCGTCTGAGTCCAGATAAAAATTATTGGTTCTTAGCAAAGGGGAAATATCCAAGTAATTATTGGATAAATAATTGGCATTTATTTGGAAAAACCAATACGCAGGATCTCGGTATTCAAAGCCTACATTATAAGCCCGTTGCGGAGTTCCGGAAAGGTGATAATTTTTTAAATAAGCCGTTCCAAAATTGCTGTTTGAATTGGAAAAACTTTCAGAAATCAGGTACAATTTCGGATTGTTGCTGTAAGTAAATTGCCCAACTGAACCTGCAGCCACCAATTTTACAGTGGGCAAAATCTGATGTTCAAAACTTAATTCCACTCCCATATTCTTTTTGTCGACACCTGTAATAATTTCATTCACAAAATCGGCCTGGTTACCCAACAACCCTTCCGCAAAAAAGAAGGAAGTTTCAATAGCGTCACTAAATTTTGTATAATACGCGCTTAATCGGGATTGTATTTTTGGAGCTCTAAAAACATAACTTATATCTCCTGTAATTATTTTTTCACTCGTTAAATCGGGTGTGATACTGTTGTTGACTCTCGAATTGGAAAATGCCGTTTTAATTGTAGGTGCATTTGTGGTGTATGCGCCATTAAAAGTCAACAAATGCCGCCCTGTAATTTTATAAGTCGCGCCGGCCTTTATGCCGAAATCCATAAAATTTTGTTTTTCACCTTTTCCGAAGGAATTTTCAAAATAAGTCCCATTTTTAAACAAGCCTTCCCTTTGATAATTGGTGATTTTAACATTCAACCCCACAAAATAATCGAAATTTCTCTGCGTTCCCTGTAATTGCGCGAAAGCACTTGCCACAAGAGCATTAATCGTATAGTTGTATTGAAATTTATCATCTTCAACAGCCGTTCTGTCAGGATTGTTCAAGTCGTTTTGCCGTGCATCGCCAAGCGCATATTGGTCTAAATCCACAAAACCATTTCCACCTAACAAATCGAGCATATTTGCATAATTTTTAGAGCTTAAATCTTTAATGGAAAAGCCTCCATTGAAGTTTAAATTGTCTGTGAATTTTGTGTTTATCATTGAATTTACTGAAAATTGTGAGTCATCAACACGGTCTTCATACAAATAATACAGGGAATTTCCATTGTCTGCGTTTGCCTGATATAATTCATTCCATTTTAGTTGTCCGTTTTTCAAAAATTCCTGTTCCGTTAAATAGGCGTTCGCATAATCGGGATTGTCTGGAAACCTCAAAAAATTGCTCGGCAGATATTTCCAATAAGTTGGATCCGGATTTGGGGCGTTAAAATAACCCAATCTACTGTTTCCTATATGCCCAAACTGATAAGCCAAAGATGATTTTATATTGGTGTTTTCGCGTTCATAAAAATGGGTTAGCATAATTACCGGCTCAAAAATTTCCTTTATTCTCGAATTTCGCTTTTCGCCTTCCTGATTTCCCCAATAGGCATTGTATTCGTAGCCTTTTAAATCGTAAACTTCCTTGGTATTAGGCGATGATTTTCCACGTTTATTTGGCGTTGCGAAAGCTGTAAAATTTATACTGTGATTGTTGGTAAGTTTTTTTTCAACAGCCAAAATGCCCGACCAAGCATTGTAGGATGTTCCCTCAATATAGCCTTCCTGTGCCATTCTGCGAGAACCAGAAAACACAAAAGCCCAATTGTTTTTGTTCCATCCGGAAGCATAAGTTGCCATTGCGCGACCTGTATAACTTTTATTGGTGGAAGAAAGGGAAACTTTTTTCACCGCCTGATAATCTGAAGCTCTTGTGCTAAAATTTGTGGCGCCCAATATGCCGCCAAAAGTAAAATCAGATGCCGCGATTCCATTGGAAAATTCCTGATTTCTAAATGCATCATTCAATCCACCCCAATCGCTCCATTGGGGACGACCATCATAAATTTTATTCATTTCAATCCCATTAATCGCAATGGTACCGTAGCTGGAATCATAACCACGTACTTTAAACCATGCCTGACTGAAATTGAATGCCGCTGCCTGTAAGTAGGCATCTTTTGACGATTGAAACAATCCCGCAATGTAATCGGAGGTCTTTCCTTCTTCATCCGATAAATCTTCATCTGTCAAAACAATAAGGCTCGTCTCATACTTTTCAACAGTGGTTTTTTGCAAAAAAATATCACCTAAATTATAGGGTTTATGTTCAAGAATATTGACCGGAAATTCTTGCGTAACGTAGCCATCATACTGAATTTGTAGCGTATGAAGCCCCGTTGGAATGTTTTCAATATTAAATTCTCCGTTTAAATTTGTTTCCGCAAAAAAATTAAGTGCTGAAATTTTTAAGGAAACTCCTTTTATAGGCTCTTCTGAAGTGGCTTCAATAACTTTTCCGTTTATGGAAGCAAGTGTTTGTGCGCCTGAATTAATGGCAGGCAAAAAACATACAATAGTGGCAAAAACTATTATTTTCATTCGCAATTTTTTAATGAAATTAGTCTTTTTTAGTATGCCCCCGATAAAAAGAAAAAATAATTTTGCTATCTTCCTTAAATATAGCATCCTATTCCATATTTTGCTTGTGTTTTGTACCTATCTTGTGCCTTAAAAAATACTATGAAACGTCTTTCTCTTCTTGTGTTATTTGCTTTTCTTCTGGCTCAACCTCTTTTCAGCCAAAAAAAATATGACATCAAAACGATCGCTTTTTATAATTTGGAAAACTTCTTCGATATTATAGACGATACCACAAAGCTTGATGAAACAAGCCCTATTATGAAAATGAATGAAAACAGGGCAGCTGTTTATCAGCTTAAATTGAACAATATGGCAAAAGTGCTTTCTGAAATAGGGATGGAAGAAGCAAAAAACAGTCCGGTAATTATAGGCGTTGCAGAAATTGAAAATTATCGTGTTTTGGAAGATTTGGTAAATACTTCCTTTTTAAAGGACAAACAATACGGCATTATTCATTACGACTCTCCGGATTTACGGGGTATTGACGTTGGCTTTTTGTATCAAACTAACTTTTTTAAACCCATTTATCATGAAGTGTTTGAATTGCGTTTATGGGACAATGATGGGTATAGAGTTTACACCAGAGACCAGTTATTGGTATCGGGATATTTAGGAGACGAACTCATTCATGTTATCGTAAATCATTGGCCTTCCAGACTTGGTGGTGAAGCAAAAAGCAGATCCAAAAGAGAAAAAGCCGCTTTTTTAAATACCCAAATTATTGCTAAAATAAAAGAAACTGACCCAAACCCGAAAATCATCATCATGGGCGATTTAAATGATGACCCCACTAACAACAGCCTAAAAAATATTTTAAAAACCAAAGCCAAAAAATCGGATGTAAAAGAAGGCGATATTTATAACCCAATGGAAGATATGTTCAAGCGAGGACAAAATACCTTGGCTTACCGGGACAATATTAATTTATTTGACCAAATTATGTTTACTTCTCCATTGTTAACAACTTCAAAAGATTATTCAACTTATAAAATGTATAAAGCGGCCATTTTTAAACCACAATATTTAACTACCCAAACCGGAAAATTTAAAGGCTATCCGTTTAGAAGTTTTGGAAATGGTGGATTCACCGGAGGTTACAGCGATCATTATCCGGTGTATTTGTATTTAATAAAGGAATATTAGCTTGGTATTTTAGACTTTTAGTATTTTGGGTTTTTAGAAAAGAGGCTGAATTCTAATTAAAAGAATATTTTGGGCGTGCCCTTTCAGGTAAGGCTTTCGGCACTCGCTTTTTTTTGCTGAATTACACAAAAAACAGCTCAAACAAACGCCTCAATCCTTCACGCGGTAACTCTAAAAAACAAGCTTATTTATAATCATTATTTCTTATCCAATACTTTAAATAAGTGTAAATTCAGTTACAGAAATAAAAAATTAAAACAATAAATTTGTGAATTAAGTTAATTTAGCAAAAAAAAGAAATTATGCACAAAACAGTATTTAGTTTTTTATTCTCATTTGCATTCATCGCAATGTCGGCACAAGAGGTGATGACACCCGAAATGCTTCTTCAAATGAATAAAGTTTCAGGAAAAGGATTGACCAAAGATGGAAATTCACTCATTTACAGTGTTTCCAACTATAACTTAGCATCAAACAAATCTTCAACAACAACTTATCAGGTTACAATTACAGGAGGAGAGGCCCAAATAATTACCAATTATAGTGCACTGTTGGCAGATAAAAGTGTTTCTCCTGATGGCAAATATAAAATTACAACGACTGATGTAAAATTAAAAAACATTACCGGACAAGACTATTATGAAGATATTACCAGTTCAAATGTAAAAATCTATACGGAACTCAATTATCGCCATTGGGATACCTGGGAAGACGGCGCTTACAGTCACGTGAAGTACCAGTCTGTTTCGGACACCATTTCTGAACCTATTGATATCATGTCCGAAGAGCCGTTCGACTGTCCGCAAAAACCATTTGGAGGATCTGAAGATTATTTATGGAGTCCAGACAGTAAAAACATTTTATATGTAACCAAAAAATTAAGTGGCGTAGCCTATGCCACCAGCACAAATACCGATATTTACCAATATAATTTGGAATCAAAAAAAACCACAAATTTAACTTTTGAAAACAAGGGCTATGATACTAATCCAGCATTTTCGTCTAAAGGTCAATTGGCCTGGCTGCAAATGCGTAGAGACGGTTATGAATCAGATAAAAATGACATCATTGTTAAAGTTAACGGTGCATCCGTTAACTTAACGGCAAACTGGGATGGAACAGTAAACAGTTTTGTGTGGCAAGATAATGGCGATAAAATATATTTTGTCGCTCCGGTTTTGGGAACTGTACAATTATTCGAAATTGGAATTCCAGCTGATGGAAGAAAAACCAGTCCACTAAAACAAATTACAAACGGACAATTTGATGTGGGCGGTATTGTTGGGCAATCAAAACAAACCATTGTCGTGAGCAGAAGAGATATGAACCATGCCACGGAGTTATATGCTGTGAACTTAGGCAATGGAAAAATGATGCAGTTAACCCATGCGAATGATGCCGTTTATAATACTCTTAAGCTAAGCAAGGTCGAAAAAAGAATGGTTAAAACAACCGATGGAAAAGACATGCTGACCTGGGTAATTTATCCGCCAAATTTTGATCCTGCCAAAAAATATCCAACCTTGTTATATTGTCAGGGAGGTCCTCAAGGCGCTTTAAGCCAATTTTATTCTTTCCGCTGGAACTTTCAGTTGATGGCTGCAAATGGCTATATTATTGTTGCCCCAAACAGAAGAGGAATGCCTGGTTATGGAGTTGAGTGGAATGAACAAATCAGCAAAGATTATGGCGGACAAAATATGCAGGATTATTTATCTGCAATTGATGAATTGGCAAAAGAACCTTATGTTGACAATGATCGTTTGGGAGCCATAGGTGCAAGTTATGGTGGTTATTCCGTGTTTTATTTGGCGGCTATTCATGAAGGAAGATTCAAAAGTTTTATTTCTCATGATGGTATTTTTAACTGGAAAAGCATGTATGGAACAACCGAAGAACTATTTTTTGTGAATTGGGATTTAGGCGGTGCTTATTGGGATAAAAACAATGTTGATGCACAAAAAGCTTATACCGAATTTAACCCTATTGAAAAAGTAGGCCAATGGACAACTCCTATTATGATTATTCAAGGTGGAAATGATTTTAGAGTTCCGATTGGACAAGGATTAGAAGCTTTTCAGGCAGCACAATTAAAAGGTATCAAAAGCAAGTTGCTGTTTTTTCCTGAAGAAAATCACTGGGTACTAGATAATCAGAATAGCTTAGTTTGGCAACGTGAATTTTACAAATGGCTGAAAGAAACTTTGTAATTTTAATTTAAAAAAAGGTGGAGAAAAAAATCTCCGCCTTTTTTTGTCTTGCAGTCTTCCCTCTCACTTTTTACTTCTCACAAAAAACAAACTCTTACCCTGAGCGTAGACGAAGGGCTCAACTTTCTTCCTGTAAATCTTTCAATAAAAGTTGCAATGTTGTATAGCCATTCCACTCATTTTCATCGATACAAAAAGCGGCTTTAAAGGCGTTTTTATTTTGTGTCAGTTCGTGTTTGTCTCCCATTCCAAAGCCTATGGCGTTGTAGGTTGTTTGGTTGGTGCCTTCAAAAAGATTCAACTTTAAATGCGTTTCGTCAGCGCCTACTTTTTTGCCATACCCGTTATCACGCAAACTGCCACACATAAAAACAGGTTTCATGTTTTGTGGTCCGAAGGGAGATAATTGATTCATGATTCTGAAGAATTTTGGCGTAATTTCCGAAAGGCTGATTTCCGCATCAACAGAAATTTCGGATGTTCTCAATTCCTCCGGTAAAGTAGCGGCAACAACTTCTTCAAACTTCAATTTAAATTTTTGATAATTTTCTTCTTTTAAAGTAAGTCCGGCTGCATATTTATGTCCTCCAAACTGTTCAATAAATTCAGAACATTGCTCCAGGGCTTCATACACGTCAAATCCTTTTACGGAACGTGCCGACGCTGCCAGTTTATCACCGCTTTTTGTAAAAACCAAGGTTGGTTTGTAGTAAGTTTCAATCAATCTGGAAGCAACAATGCCAATCACGCCTTTGTGCCAATTTGCAGCATAAACAACCGTTGAAACATTTTCCTGTTCCCTGTTTTCTTCAATTTGCAGCAAGGCTTCTTTGGTAATTAATTTATCCAAATCCTTCCTGTCATTGTTGTTTTGTTCTATTTCCAAAGCGAATTTTACAGCCGAATCAAAATCCAGTTCGGTCAACAATTCAACAGCATAATTTCCATGTTTAATTCTTCCTGCGGCATTAATTCTTGGCGCAATAATAAACACAACATCGGTAATATTCAACTCCTTCTTTTTGATTTGGTGAATCATGGCTTTAATGCCATTTCGCGGATTGGAATTGATTACCTGCAAACCAAAATAAGCCAATATTCTGTTTTCGCCGGTTATTGGAACAATATCTGCGGCAATGGCTGTGGCCACCAAATCCAAATAAGAAACCAAATCGTCAATGTTTTGATTTCTCTTGCTTGCCAACGCCTGAATCAATTTGAATCCTACGCCGCAACCGCACAATTCATCATACGGATAATCACAATCTGCACGTTTTGGATCTAAAACTGCAACGGCATCCGGAATTTCATTTCCCGGACGGTGGTGATCGCAAATGATAAAATCAATGCCTTTTTCTTTCGCATAATTTACTTTGTCAATGGCTTTTATGCCACAGTCCAACGCAATAATTAAGGAAACATCATTGTCGTGGGCAAAATCGATTCCCAAAAAAGAAATTCCGTAACCTTCCGCATATCTGTCCGGAATATAGGTAGCAATATTTGGATAAAATGTTTTTAGATAGGACGAAAGCATTGAAACGGATGTTGTGCCATCAACATCATAATCACCATAGACCAAAATGTTTTCATTTTCTGCAATTGCCCGTTCTATACGTTCAACGGCTTTATCCATATCCTTCATCAAAAAAGGATTGTGGAGATCATTTAAACTTGGGCGAAAAAAGGCTTTGGCCTGGTCATAGGTTTCAATATTTCGTTGCACCAATAGTTTGGCCAAAGTGTATTCAATCCCTAAATCCTGAGCTAATTTTAATGTTATTTCAGGGTTTGTTTCAGCTTTTAATTTCCAACGCATAGCATAATTTTTCTCAAAAGTAAGCAAATTTTAGTGTGTTGGTATTTTGATGCGTTAGATTGTTAGTAATTTATATTATTGGTGTTTTTGCCTTAAAAATTTAAACTTTTAAACAAATAAACACCTCAACAAATAACCCTTATTGAACTATATATTGAATTTCTGTGGTTATCTCAGCAAATTGTCTAAACATATGCATTACCCCGCAGTAACGTTCAACGGATAGGTTTACCGCTTTTTCAATTTTATCCTTTTTAAAATCTTTATCATAAAAGCGATAAGTCACTTTTACTTTATCATAGAATTTTGGCGCTTCGTCGGTAAGATTTGCTTCAACTTCAATTTTAAAATCTTCTACTTCCGCGCGCATTTTTTTTAACAATGAGGCAACATCCATTGCAGTACAACCCGCCAAAGAAGTTAGCATCATCGCCTTTGGGCGCAATCCTTTTCCTTGTCCGCCTACCTCTTTAGCAGCATCAATCATAACATTTCCTTCAGGTGATACCGATTCAAAAAGCATTTCACCTTTCCAACTCACTTCAATTTTATTTATCATATTTATTCTTTCTTTATATTGAAGTGTAAATTTAAGTCAAATTTAAGGCTTCATAGTAACATTCATTACAATTTTTAATGAAGTAGATTTTAGAATAAGTGTTTTCCTGTCCTTAACTCTTTCCAAAGTATAGTGGCTTTGATTTTTGTTAGTTTTGGAAAGTTGGGATTTATAACATTCAACATGTAAATTGTCAATTCCCCCTTTGGGGGTTAGGGGGCCTTTTAAACATTAAAAATTTTTAAACCACATTTAAAAAAATTATGTACTTTTGCGCCATTCAATTTAAACTTTCGCTTTTGCAGGGTTTAAATTTAGGTTTCAACCCGAAAGCCACCGGTTGAAATTAATAAAATTGGGGATGTAGCTCAGTTGGCTAGAGCGCTTGGCTGGCAGCCAAGAGGTCGTCGGTTCGAGCCCGATCTTCTCCACAATTTAAAACCAAAGAGTTATATTAAATTATAACTCTATTTTTTTGTCTAATGTTTACAACCACGCATACAACACTACTCTTTTTTAGTCTTTTATGACTTTTATAATCTATCTACTTTTTTACTTTTATTGTTAAATAATATCTCCTTTGTAGTAAAGCAAGTTTTATACTTTTCAAAAGTATTTATTTCAAAAAAATGTTTAGGCTGTGCGAAACAAACAAATGGTTAGTTTTTACTAACAAACGGTTCGTATAATGACTTAAATGGTAAGTTATTTCAAATAATTGAAAATTGTATTGTTATATTCAGTATATTCGTATTGACCTTATGATAAAGGTGTTGGACTTATCTAAATTTATTAATTTTAAAAGTTTGTTTTTATGAAAAAATCATCAATTATTTGCTGTCTTATTTTAACGGTAGCTTTTTTTATAAGTTGTGAAAAAGAAACATCAATTTTAGATCAAGAACAAGAATTAAAGATAGACCAAACGGAAAATCAGTCTTTTAAATCATTTTTGAATTCTAGTGATGCTGATATAATTCCGTCAAGCTTTAAGATAAAACAAAAAGTATCTGGAAAGGAAGAAATTTCAGGTATGAATTTTTATTATGATCTGAACAATTTTCCATGTGATTATTTACCTGTGGAGGATTTTGAGGATTCTCTATTAGCTCCATATCCTGCAGTATCCTTTTTCGGGCCCTTAGATGAATTTACAAGTAACTCCTTTTTTGCACCTGGCGACATTCAATCGGGGATATCAATAAATACAACTGGTGGTGATGAGATCGTTCTAGCAAGTGATGGTTTCGCAGGAGGAGTATCAGATTTCATTGTTGCGAGTACAAGCAGTGGTATAGTTATCAATTTTACAACTAATGTTACGGCAGTTGGATTTAATGTATTAAGATTTTTTTCACCAGGAAGTGATGTTCAAATTGAAGTTTTTGGTGGTTCAGGTTTACTTAGTTCTACATTAGAAAATGGCTCTCCAACTGGTAATTTTTGGGGTGTGAAATCTGACGAACCAATTGTAAGCATAATTATAAGTTGCGCAACAGCTTTCGAGGGAATTGACAACTTGATGTTCGGTGTTTGTGGTTCCGATGGTGATGGTGATGGAGTAAAAAAAGCTGATGATAACTGTCCTGATACTGCTAATTCAGGTCAAGAAGATTATGATAATGATGGTTTAGGAGATGTTTGTGATGACGATGACGATAACGATGGGTGTCTTGATGTTGATGATCCAATTCAATTTTCAAATATTGAAACCACTGTAAACATTGATGGATGTGATTATCGAGTCACTAATTATGTTACTGCTGATTGTGGATGGACAATGTCTGATAGCATTGATGTATTAGAATTAGGTACTTACAAAAATCATGGAGCGTTTATTCGTGCAATGGTTAAATTAGTTAACGGTTGGTACGATAGCGGATTAATAACACCTGAAGATAAAGATTTGATTATGATGTGTGCTGGAGAATCTTCATATGGTCGTAAGCGGAATATCGTTAGTCATCTAAATTGAATTATCTAAAAAATGAAAGGTCTGTGAAGCTTCCCAAATTTCACAGACTTTTTTTAATGTTTTCAAAATAAAAATAAATCTTGAAAATTATTGATTTTTAATCTTTATCTCTTTTGATATTAGCTCCTCAATCTTATCTAATGTTTCCTTAATCAGTTACTGGAAATCTTCAACATCACGCTTTAAGTTGTTTATTTGAATATTGTTTTTAAGGTTTCCAATTTGTCCATTTTTGTTTATTCTGACACGCTCGTAATGAACTAAGAAAAATCTTTAACCTAATGTTTAAAATGTTAAGTATTGCTAAGTTCTTATTTTCTTAAAGTGAGGTTTTGATATGCGCGTACAGGTCAAATAATTCTATTCTATCTCATCTCGTATTCTATACGCGTACAGTTTCGGTAATCAGTTTAGAATAATTTTAAACTACTATCAATTAAGAATGTAACTGTCTTAATTTCATACATTAGATGTGCCTTTAAGCACAATGATTAAAAATTGCAACAATCAAAACCTTAAAAATTTAACTATGAAAAAAAAATCTATTTATTTATAGGAATAACCCCATTTGTGTTTAATTTATCTAATGCTCAGGAAGATACAAAAGTAGAATCTTTTGAGGTAACCGAGATTAGTCCTGATTTAATTAATCAATTTGTTGTTATTGAAAAAGATTCTATGACCGTTGAAGATGGGTGTAAATTGGTAAGTGATTGGATTGATATAATTTATAATACTCCAAAAGAAGTAATTAAATCAAACAAAACCATAACAGAATGTTAAATTACTTGGTTGGCAATTCTAACATTCCCTAAAAAGATGTAATTTTGCCAAAATAGGCAGTTTATTTCCTATTTTAAGACATAAAAACACCATTTCGCATATGAATATGAAAAAAATAGAAAATATTGAATTGTCTTTTTTAAGTATTGACGATTATCAGGAACTTAAAAAAGCAATGATTGAATCTTACGCCAGTATGCCAAATTCTTATTGGAGAGAGCATCAAATAGAGTCATTAATCAGCAGATTTCCAGAAGGTCAGGTTGTGATTAAAGTCAACAATCAAATTGCGGGATGCGCCCTATCTATTATAGTTGATTACAGCAAAATTGACAGGGTTCATACTTACGAGGAAATTACAGGAAATTTTACTTTTAACACGCACACACCCAATGGTGATATGCTATACGGAATTGATGTTTTTATAAAACCTGAATTTCGTGGACTTCGATTAGGAAGAAGACTTTATGACTACAGAAAAGAATTATGTGAAAAATTAAACCTAAAAGGCGTTGCCTTCGGAGGTAGAATCCCCAATTATCACTTATATTCTGATAAACTTACACCAAAACAATATATTGATAAAGTTAGAAAAAAGGAAATTCATGATCCTGTCTTTAATTTTCAAATATCAAACGACTTTCATCCGGCAAAAATTCTTAAGAATTATCTTGAAGGAGATGACGCATCTAATGATTACGCTGTTTTATTGGAATGGGATAATATTTACTACGAAAAGGAAGATACAAGTACTGCAACTACTAAGAAAAAAATAGTAAGATTAGGACTTATACAGTGGCAAATGAGGTCTTATAAAAATTTAGATGAGCTGTTACAGCAAGCTGAATTTTTTGTGGATTCCGTTTCGGGTTACCGATCCGATTTTGCGCTATTTCCAGAATTTTTTAACGCGCCATTGATGGCGGAAAATAATCATTTAACAGAATCTGAAGCAATTCGGGAACTTGCCAAACATACTTCAGCCATAATTGATAAATTTTCAAAATTTGCTATTTCGTACAATATTAATATCATATCGGGAAGTATGCCTGAAATTGTAAACAATAAACTTTACAATGTGGGTTATTTGTGTAAACGAGACGGAACTGTTGAACGCTACGAAAAACTTCATATCACTCCGAATGAAAGAAATGTATGGGGGATGCAAGGCGGAAGTGAAATTAAAACCTTTGATACCGATTGCGGTAAAATTGGCATTTTAATATGTTATGATGTTGAATTTCCTGAGCTTGGAAGACTTTTGGCCGATGAGGGAATGGATATTTTGTTTGTTCCATTTTTAACCGATACACAAAATGGCTATTCCAGAGTTCGAAATTGCGCACAAGCCAGAGCCATAGAAAATGAATGCTATGTTGCCATTGCAGGAAGCGTTGGGAATTTGCCTAAAGTTCACAATATGGACATTCAATATGCCCAATCAATGGTGTTTACGCCTTGTGATTTCGCATTTCCAACCAACGGAATTAAAGCAGAAGCAACTGCCAATTCTGAAATGATTTTAATAGCCGATGTAGATATAGATTCCCTGAGAGAATTAAATCAACTTGGTACTGTTAGGAATTTGAAAGATAGGCGCAAAGACCTCTACGAATTAGGAAAACGCTAACGATAGCTGATAAATTTATTTTGTAAAAAGAAAGCATTTAAAATTAAAATCATTAATTTTAAATGCTTTCTTTTTTGTTGGAAAATTATAAGATTTTTACCCTAAGAAAAGTAGGTGTTAAACCTTTCAAAAACACTAGTAGTATGGCCAGATTGTTAAAAGCAAAAAAAGAACATATAGGATTATCGCCTCATGAAATTCATTTTAGAGGAGAGAAAAAAATTGATGCTGTTTTGTTAAGGGTTATGGATTATGATTCAGAGAACCTCGATGAATTTCAGGCAAAAGATATCAATGAAGTTATAAAATTTAACCAAACATCAACAACCACCTGGCTCAATATTGACGGCTTGCATGATGAAAAAATGATGAGCGAGATTGCAAATCAGTTTGAAATGGATTCCTTAATTCTTGCTGACATCATGAATACTCATGCCAGGCCAAAAATACAGGAATATGATAATTGCATTTATATTTCTTTGAAAATGATACAGTATGATGATTCACAAAATTATATTTCTACAGAAAACATTGTAATTCTTATTAAGGAAAATATTTTACTGTCATTTCAGGAAAAAAAAGGCGATGTTTTTGATCCCTTGCGAGAAAGAGTGCGAAAAAGCAAAAAACGACTTAGAAATTCCGGAACAGACTATCTGGCATTTGCTATAATGGATATTATTTTTGATAATTATAACTATATCATAAGTCAAATTGGTGAAAAAATTGAATCCTTAGAAGAAGATTTATTGAATAATGCCCATGAATCTATTTTAGAAGAGATCAATAATTTTAAAAAAGAAATTATTTATTTGCACAAATCCATTAAACCATGTCGTGAAATAGTCATGGAATTGTTAAAAATGGATTCGGAATTGTTGGAGGATAGTGTGTATGTTCATTTTGAAGATCTAAAAAACAACCTCAATCAGGCGATTGAATCATTGGAAAGTTATCGGGAAATTCTTTCCGACCAACTTATGATTTATCATACCACCATTAGCAGCAAATTAAATGACATCATTAAATTTTTAACAGTTTTCTCCGTAATTTTTATTCCGCTGACTTTTATTGCCGGTGTTTATGGAACAAATTTCGAAAATCTTCCCGAGCTTCATTATAAATATAGTTACTTTATTATGTTGGGGGTTATGTTGGCGCTGGCTATCTCCATGATTTTCTATTTCAAAAAGAAAAAGTGGCTTTAATATACAGTTGAAAAGTTAAAAGGTTAAAGAAGTTGAAAGTTTGGGCGTTCCCGCTGAAAAAGCGGTCAGGCTTTAAGTTGTAATCTTTTTTTCGGATAAAAACCTCAAAAAAGGATTTTCACTGCAATCCTTAACGCATCTCACAATACAACAATATAATTGCGTAACCCATTAAAAAATTACTGTTATCCTTGGGATTTAGTCGTTTTTATTTAAATGATACTTCGTGAAATCCAGTATCTTTGCGCACTTAAAGCACCGCATTCAAATTGAAAAGGAATACCAATGAAAACGAATAAACAAAAAGCAATCAACACCATTTACATTAGCATAATTGGAAATGCTTTGCTTGCGATTGCTAAAGGAATAACCGGTATTTTTGGAAATTCTTATGCCTTAATTGCCGATGCCATTGAATCTACCACTGATGTTTTTTCTTCTATTTTGGTTTTATTCGGTCTTAAATACGCCACAAAACCTGCCGATGACAATCATCCTTATGGCCACGGAAGGGCAGAGCCTTTAATAACATTTGCCGTAGTGGGATTTCTTGTTTTTTCAGCTACCATAATTGCCTATGAAAGTATTCAAAATTTGCAAACACCACAATTAGCGCCTAAAAAATTCACTTTGGTGGTATTGGCTATCATTGTAATTATTAAAGAGTTGTTTTATAGGGTAGTTTCCAAAAAAAGTAACGAAACAAAAAGTTCTTCCCTAAAAGCAGATGCCTGGCATCACAGAAGTGATGCAATTACCTCATTAATGGCATTTATTGGAATATCTATCGCCATTTTTATGGGTGAAGGTTACGAAAAGGCCGATGATTGGGCGGCGTTATTTGCTTCCGGATTTATTATTTACAATGCGTATTTAATTTTTAGACCAGCACTCGGCGAAATCATGGACGAGCATTTATATGGTGATTTTGTTGCGGAAATAAGAACAATTTCCAATACCGTTGAAGGCGTGATTGATACTGAAAAATGCCTTGTGAGAAAAACAGGAATTTCATTTCATGTAGATCTTCATTTAATTGTAAATGGTGCTATTAGTGTTTCTGAAGGCCATGAAATAGCGCATCGATTAAAAGATGAATTACAGACTAAATTACCCGAAATTAGTGATGTGTTAATTCATGTTGAACCGGATACGGTTAAGGCTGAAATTGATTATTAAAATCCAACAATTGCTATAATGATGAAAATTATAACGACAAACAGTCTGGAAAATCATCAAATAAAAGTGGTTTACGAACTTTGGAATGCTGAATATCCTAAAAATTTATTCCACAACAATGTAAGTGATTTTAAAAATTATTTAGAAAATCTTACAAACCAATGGAATTTGTTGATTATAGACGAAAATGGAAATATAAAAGGTTGGTATTTAGATTTTTTAAGAGCTGATGAAAAGTGGTTTGCGATGATTTTAGCTTCTGAAATTCACGGAAAAGGTTTCGGAACCCGGCTATTAAATGAAGCCAAAAAGAGAGCGTCGGAACTAAATGGCTGGGTAATTGACAAACCCAATTATTTAAAACAAAATGGCGATTGCTACAAATCTCCCATCCCTTTTTACCAAAAAAACGGATTTCATGTTTTACCTGAAGTCCGATTGGAACTGGAGCATTTGTCGGCCGTAAAAATAACCTGGAAAAAATAACAGGCTATAACAATCAAGCAATAAAAATATGCAAAAACTTCATGCACTCCTATTGGTTGTTTTCTTAATTTTCTATTCTTGTAAAATGAATACAAACGAAGAAACCATTGAAAAATGGAAAGGTGAAATTCTTGAGACAGA
>NZ_JBFFKM010000005.1:0-95371 GCF_041555395.1 Lutibacter sp.
ACTTTATCATTAGAAAGTTGCGGACCTGTAGTGGTCACTTCAAGAATAGGAACCCCACCACCACCATGGTTTTATCCTAATAGGGCTGAAGTGGTGCGCTATATCTATTTTCCGGAACATGAAGTTTATTATGATTTTTCTTTAAGAAGCTACATATATCTTGACAATAACATTTGGATAACGGCCAATGTTTTGCCTACTAGATATAAACATATCGATTTTAGACGAAGCCATCGTGTTAGAATTAATAATTATTTTGGAGATGACATAAAAAGATATCACAAAGACAATAAATACAGAAGCAATAAAAGCAGAAGGAGTTCTTCTGTAAATAGGAATCCTGTTAAAAGAAGAAATTAATTTTTTTAAAAAACCATTATGAGCATAGGATTGGCGCTCTCTGGCGGAGGCATGAAAGGTATTGCTCATATTGGGGCCATTAAAGCACTCGAGGAAAATAACATATACCCAACCCACATATCGGGCAGCAGTGTGGGTGCTATTGTTGGCGCATTCTATGCTTCAGGATATTCGCCGGAAGAAATGGTGGATTTTTTTAAATCTGTCCCCCTTTTTAACCCAAACCGCTATGGTTTTGGAAAACCCGGAATTATAAATACTGAAAATTTTTATGAAGACTTTAAAAAATATTTTCCTGAAGACAATTTCAACGCACTTCAAAAAAAACTTTACATTACCACTGTTGATATGCTTAACGGAAGCCTAAAAAATTTTAATGAAGGTGAATTGATAAGGCCTATTTTGGCATCATCCGCTTTTCCGGGAATATGCTCGCCTGTTGCCATTAACGGCAGTTTGTATGCGGATGGCGGTATTCTTGATAATTTCCCAATAGCGCCTTTAAAATTAAATTGCAAATTAATAATAGGCGTTTATGCAAGTCCGCTGGATGAGATAAAATCCGAAAATCTAAAATACGCTGTTGACGTGTTGCAAAGAGCCATCAGAATAAATTTTTCAAACGCCTCTTCACTGAAATTTTCCGAATGTGATTTGCTGATATATCCATCCCTGTCTAAATTTGGAATGTTTGACAAAAACCATATCGACGAAATTTTTAACATTGGCTATGAAACTGCCTTAAATGGTATTAAAGAACTTGAAAAATCATCGCTGTTATATGGTTAAAAAAATAAATATTGCCAGTTTATATTATTGATGAAGTTCAATAAACGTAATTTCAGGTCGCATTCCAAGCCTTCCCGGAAATCCCATCCAACCCAAACCTCTGGTTACATATAAGTACTGATTATAATGTTTGTATAATCCGGCCCATTGCTTATATTTATATTGAATTGGGCTCCAATTTTTGCTTTTGATATTTATTCCGGCTTGCATTCCGTGTGTGTGTCCTGAAAGCGTGAGTGCAATATCCGTTTTATCGGTAACTTCTTCATTCCAATGCGAAGGATCATGGGAAAGCAGTATCTTAAAAGGAATATTGGCTACACTTTTCAAAGATTTTTTCAAATCACCATATTGTTTAAATGGCGGATTCCCCCAATTTTCAACGCCCACAATGGTGATTTTTTGGCCTCCTTTTTCAATAATAACTGCTTCATTCAACAATAATTTAAAATCTATTTTTTTGTAAAAATATTTAATCGATTCAAAATTTTCTTGTTTCCTTTGCTCCGATTTCCATTTGCCGTAATCGCCATAATCGTGATTTCCCAAAACCGCATATTTGCCAGTTTTAGCGTTTAATTTTTTCAATACTGTTTGCCATCCTCTTAATTCCCAAGCATGATTGTTAACCAAATCACCAGTAAAAAAAATAAAATCAGGCGCTAAATGGTTAATTATTTTAACGGCCCTATCCAAAATATGATGGCGAGATTTAAAACTTCCCAAATGAAGATCTGAGATATGGACAATGCGCAATCCTTCGAAATTAGAAGGCAATTCCTTTAAATTAATTTTAATGCGATGTACTTTAAAGCGGTATAAGCTTCTAAAAACACTGTAAAGAATTACAAAAAAGGGCAAAAATCCTGAAACTAAACCAATAATGGGGATTATAATTAAAGATTCTTCTTCAGAAAAAACATAGTTCGTAAAATATAATATAGAAATAACCAGAACAAAAATTAATTTCGGAATAAAGGAAGATATCGTAAGTCCATAAAATGAGGTTATCAGCAACTGTTTTCTATATGGATGCATGACATCAAGTCTGCTTTTTAAAAAAAGAATTGAGGCTATTAACCCAATGGTAAATAACCAATAAGCAATGTTAATTAATTTTTGTAAATATTCAGAGGGTATTAGATTGGTAATGGATTGCAGCCAATAAAACGCCAGTGTGTCTACAAGCAATAGCGCTAAGCATAAAAGAATAATGATAAAAAATGAATACGAGCGCATGGCAATACGTATTAGTTTGTTTTAGTGTGCTTTTTTAGTCTCCTTTTATCTCTAAGTGCCCAGTATATACCTTTCACTCCGGCAACCCAATTGTCATACATAAAAATAAGTGCAATCTCTTCTATTGTTTCTAATAAACCCAATGTAATCATTACATAAAACAACCAATGAATTGGACCAAAGAATAATAACCAAAGGATAAAAATACTTTGTGCAATTGCCGATAATTTGGCCAAATACGTATGAAAAGCTGTTGCCTTTCTATATTTTATAAATGCAATAAACATTTGAAAAATATAAGGCACAAAAACAAGAATTATATAAAAGGAGTGCTCTTTCATAAAATCAAATTCATAAACCAACAAGCCAATTATGGCTACCGCAAAAGTTATTTGATCGCCAAAAGAATCCAATTGCGAACCTCTTGCGCTTGTTATTTTTAATTTTCGTGCTAAAAAACCGTCAATCGCATCGGTACAATAACTCGCCAGTAAAAGCCAAGTAAAAACCTCTCGCTCACCCAACCATAAAACAAGCAATAAAAATGGTGCAGCAGCAATTCTGTAAAATGAAAACCAATCGGCGATATTAAAATTTTTAAATGTCAGCATAATTCTTTTTTATAGTTTATTTTATTAGAATTTATGACTTATTTTATGCAAAACATAAGCAGGTCCCTAATTACTTTTAAACGAAGTTCATTGGGCTTCTCCATATTAAATATATCAATTATAAATGTATTATTAAATGATATTGACAAAATTTTGCTTCATTATGGACACTTTTTTCAAAAAAAATCATTCATTCTAAAGATTTTACAAATTTTCAAGCTATCATATTCATTTTTTTACTACCTTTTATCTAAAATTAAATTTGTTTAAAATTAATAATAATACGGTGCTTTATCAAAATCAAGATATCTTTAATACGCTTTTTGAAGCTTTTCCTGAAAGCGTTATCATCTTTGATGAAAAGCAAAAAATAGTTGCTGCCAATTCCTCGGCCGAAAAAATATTTGGTTATGAAAAGGGGAAATTAAAAGATCAATTTTTAAATATCCTTATTCCGTTAAGATACCAAACCACGCATAAAAATCACTTCAATTATTTTATGACCAAACCGAATAACAGAATAAACACACGTGGTTTATACTTGTTCGGTCTAAAAAAAAATAATGAAGAATTTCCTGTTGAAATTGGGATAAATCCTTTCACAATTTATGAAAAAAAATATGTGATGGCTTTAATTATTGACATGACTATTCGAAGGGAAAGCGAAATTAAAATTAATTCAATAAATGTTGTATTGGAAAAAAAAGTTAAAACAGGAACTGTCGAATTACAAAAAACCATCAAAAAATTAAAAAAGGCAAATCTTGATTATAAAAAAGAATTAGAAAGAAGAATTGAAGTAGAAAATAAAATTAAAGATGCCTTAAAAAAAGAAAGAGAACTTAATGAATTAAAGAGTAAATTTCTATCACTCGTTTCGCATGAATTTAAAACGCCTTTAAGCGGTATTTTAACCTCTGCAATTTTATTGGAAAAATACCAACTGAACAACCAACAAGAAAAAAGAAAAAAACATTTAAAAACAATCACAGAAAAAATACAATATCTCAATAATATTTTAAACGATTTTATCTCCTTAGAACGTATTGACTCCAGCAAAGAAAATTACAAATTCACCGTCTTTAATTTAAGCAAAGTAATTAATGAGGTGGTTTATAATTCCAATATGCTTTTAAAAAGCGGTCAGCGTATAAACATTTTACAAAATACATCAGATTACGTGCTGCGTCAGGATGAAAAAATTTTAGAACTCGCCTTAAATAACATCATCTATAATGCCATAAGATATTCTCCTGAGAATACAGAAATTGATTTAGAAATTTCTAAAAATACAAATAATCTTATTTTTAAAATTACCGATAAAGGAATAGGGATACCCGAAAATGATCAAAAATTCATATTTAATCGCTATTTTAGAGCAGAGAACGTGTTGAATATTCAGGGAACTGGTATTGGTTTAAATATTATTAAAACCCATTTGGAAAATTTAGGCGGAACTATTGGTTTTAAGAGCATAGAAAATAAAGGTTCTGAATTTTTTGTTGAATTACCAATAAATAAAGAATCATGAAACGAGCATTACAAATTTTGACACACAAAGGAATGATTAATAGCGAACAGCATCTGTTACAGCTAAAAAATAAAATTTAAACAGATGAAAAAAATTTTATTAATAGAAGATGATGAAGTAGTTAGAGAAAATACTGCTGAACTTTTAGAATTGGCAAATTATAAAGTATTTACTGCGGAAAATGGTAAAATTGGCCTTTCCGAAGCTAAAAAATATTTACCTGATCTTATTATCTGTGATATTATGATGCCTGAATTAAATGGCTATGGCGTGCTTCAAATACTATCCAAAGAAGAGGACACCAAACATATTCCATTTATATTTTTATCTGCAAAAACAGAACATAAAGATATCCGCAAAGGAATGGATTTGGGTGCCGATGATTATATCACCAAACCCTTTGATGAATCTGAACTGTTTAGCGCTATAGAAAGCAGGTTAGCAAGGGTTGCCATTCTTAGAGAAAATCTTGATAAAGTAGGAAGCACTGAACTTTATTATTCAGAAGATGAGCTAAAAACCCTAAACCACCTCAAAAATTTTTTCGCAGACAATGTGGATGAATTCTCCTTTAACATGGGTGAGATTATTTACCAAGAAGGCGACAATTCCAATTTTGTATTTTTAATAAGTGAAGGCATAGTAAAAACATTTAAAATTGATGAACAAGGCAAAGAATTAGTTACCGGATTGTACAAAGAGGATGACTTTTTTGGCATTACGTCCTTCTCAAACAATATCGCCTACCAGGAATCTGCTGCCGCCATTGAAAACGTAAAAGTTTTTCGATTGTTAAAAAGTGAATTCAAAAGTATTTTACAAAAAAACCACGAAGTTACCTTCGAATTAATAGATCACTTGACAGAAAATGTTTCGGAAATTAAAGACCAATTACTGCAAATGGCCTATAGTTCTGTTCGAAAAAAAACAGCAAATACCATTCTACAGTTTTCTAAAAAAATGGACAAAACTCACAACACAAATCCTAAAATATCAAGAACCGATCTTGCGGGTATTGCAGGGATTGCAACAGAAACTTTTATTAGGACACTCTCCGATTTTAAAAGAGACGGTCTTATTGAGGTAGAAGGAAGAAATATTAAAATTTTGAATATTGAAAAGTTAAAAAAAGTGTTTTAACCTGAAATATAATTTTACACAAAACAGTTCCATTGATATATATCATTTTACATTAAAATTTTAGGGTCTAATTTTAGATATAACTATAATTAAACTTGTCAAATGAAAAGTATTTTAATTCCAACCGATTTTTCGGAAAATTCCTTGAATGCGGTAAAATATGCTTTAGCGTTTTTTAAAGACACACCTTGTGACTTTTATTTATTACATGTCACGTTAATTTACAACTACGTTAGTGGCGAATCTCAAGTAATGCCTCTTCCGGTTATTGAGGTTATTGACAAAGCTGTTTTAAAACAAGCTAAAACCAATTTAAAAAAATTACTTAAAAAAATAGATCAATTACCGCCCAACCCAAAGCATAAATTTTACACGCTTAACAATTACGATTATTTTATTGATGCCGTAAGAGGCCAAGTTGATGAAAAAGATATAGATCTTATTGTTATGGGAACAAAAGGTGCAACAGGCTTAAAAAAAGTTATGATGGGCAGCAATACCGGTGATTTAATTACCAGGGTAAAATGTCCAGTACTTATTGTTCCTGAAAATGCAGCGTTTATAAACATTCAAGAAATTGCTTTTCCAACAGATTATAACATGTTTTATCCAACAAAAATTTTGAACACCATTTTGGAATTTACCAAAATGAATGATTCAGCCTTAAGAATTGTTCATATTAGTAATAAAGATGAAGAATTCACTGATTTTCAAAAAGAAAATAAAGAATTTTTAAATAATTTCTTTACAGATGAAAAACATAGCTTTCATAAATTAACCAATAAAAAAATTCAAGACGGGGTTCAATGTTTTGTTGAAAGCAGAAATATTGATATGATTATTATGATTGCCAAGAACCTTACTCTTTTTCAACGTATTTTATTCAGGCCTACGGTGGAAGAGATTAGTTATCATACCGACATTCCGTTTTTAGTTTTACACGAATAACATTAAAATATTGCAATTATGGATGAAACATCTATATTTTTAGCCAAATTTTGGGGATGGTATTTAATTATTTTCTTTTTAATATTAAGCTTCAACCCAAAAAGAATCGTACAGGTTATTAAAGATTTAGAAGACCAAAAATTTGTTATTGTCATTTCTTTTGTGGCTATTGTTATTGGATTGCTGAATATTTTATTTCATAATATTTGGGAAGACGATTGGAGACTGATTATCACTTTAATTGGCTGGACAATACTTTTCATAGGATTGTCACTGTTTATTTTTCCAAAAAGAACCGTTTTATATTTGGATTATCTCAACATTAAATTTGTTCAGGTAATTTATATGCTGCTTTTTTTCATAGGCTTATTTTTATTAAATATGGGATATGGAATTATAATTTTCCAATGAAAAAACAGGATGCAAAATAAATTCAAAAAAATTCAAAAATTGATAACAATCATATGCTAAATTGATGGATATCATTTCATGGGCAATATTTTGAAGTTAGTTTTACATCAATAAATTAAAAGTTCATTGATTTTTTTAGAAACAAAAAATTTCCCCACGCATGTAAATTTGCATTTTACATAGCAATATGGTCTATGTTGAAGAGTTTAAGATGTCAATAACTAAAATTAATTTTAGTTTTGTCTTAGAAATAAGGTGACGTAAGAAATTATTGAAAAGTTATTAAAAACAACTTAATTTCTTCAAGATAGAAGCAGGAGGTTTAGGCCTCCTGTTTCTATCTTAAAACAGGTCTCCATTGTTGAAAAATAATGAAGATCAATATGAAGAGTTACGAGTTATTGTTTGTTTGAAATTAATTTTAGTGTTGTTATAGAAATAAGGCGATATGAAAAATTAGTTGTCGTTATAAAAGTAACTAACCTCTTCAGGAAGCAGGAACTTGAAACTTCCTGCTTCTTCTAAAAAAATAGATCTTCATTGTTTTACGAAATAATGCAGATTAAAATGAAGAGTTTCAAGTTATTGTTTGAGCAGAATTAATTTTAGTATTGTATTAGAAATGAAACGCTATTAAAAATAAGTTGAGCGTTCGGAACAAACTTGATCTCTTTAGGAAACAGGAAGTTGCGACTTCCTGTTTCTATCTAAAAAATAGGTTTAGGGTATTGAAAAATATTGTAGGCCGAAATGAAGAAGTTCAGAATGTTGTCTAATTTAATCTGATTTTGGTGTTGTTTTAGCAATAAACCCGTATTTAAAATTAGTAAAAGTTACATGACAAACTCAAGCTCTTCAGTAAAATATGGTGTGCATTGTTGAAAAATAATGAAGATCAATATGGAGAGTTTCAAGTTAATGTTTGTTTGAAATTGGTTTTAGTAATTTTTTAGAAATAAGATGTTATGAAAAATTAGTTATCGTTATAAAACTAACTTAACCTCTTCAGGAGACAGGAAGTTTCGGCTTCCTGTTTCTATTTAAAAGTTATTGTTTCAAACAATTAAGATTGACTCTTTGTAGTATAATTGCAAGGATATTGTGAAGAATTAAAAATAGGGATTATCATTATGTATTTGTATCATTTTAGAGGTAAAGTGTACAGCAAAATAGTACCTGTGTTAGCCCATAAAATTAATTTCTTTACAAAGAAAACAGGGAAACTTAAGTTTCCCTGTTTTTAATTTAACATTTTTCTAAAAACAGGTAGCGAAGAGCATTTTGCTTTCAATTCAAATTTATAAACCATTCAAAAACGATAAGTTAAAATTTTGTATCTCTGATATTACATTTAATAAGAGATAATTGCCGTATCTTTCTCTTTTATAGAAAACGAATTATAAATTCAAAAATCTTAAATAATGGACTACTACTATTCAACAATATTAAACAATGTAACCTTTCAGGAAGCCATAGAAAAAGTAACCGCAGAACTTCAAAAAGAAGGATTTGGCGTACTTACAGAAATAGACATAAAGGCGACTTTAAAGAAAAAACTGGATGTGGATTTTTACAATTACAGAATTTTAGGAGCCTGCAATGCGCCTTTTGCATACAAAGCTTTAAAAGCTGAAGATAAAATTGGAACAATGCTTCCTTGCAACGTTATTGTCCAGGAAAAAGAACCTGGAATTATTGAAGTTTCAGCTATAAATCCGATTGTTTCCATGCAAGCCGTCGTAAATGAATCTTTGGCTCCAATTGCCTTGGAAATTGGCGATAAACTTAAAAAAGTTTTGGCGAATCTGTAAATTCTGAAAGGATTTCACGCTTATTTTCATCAACTAAATTTTGTTTTAGTGTTGCTGTATTTGATATATATCATTGGCAATCGCAACCGCTTTGAATATCTTTAATTGTTCTTTTTTTTCAATTTAAAAATTTATATTATGGAAATTAAAATTCAATTTGTTCAGCTGCCTAAAAGTGATGCTGTGGAATCGTTTGCTACTAGAAAACTACTTAAAATGGCCAAAAAATATGAATGGCTTATTAAAGCCGATGTGTTTTATAAATTAGAGCCTGACAAAAAGGGAAAAGGGAAAATTTGTGAAATCAGATTAAGCCTTCCCGGTCCAAGAATTTTTGCGTTTTCTGATGAAGAAAGCTATGAAATTGCCACTGATGAAACCATTCGTGACATAGAAAAGCAACTTCAAAAACGTAAAAGCGAAATAAAGCCTTATATATAATCCTATAATATGGCTGCTTTAACAAAAAACGCAAAAGAAATATTAAATGATCGCTATCTTTTGAGAGATCGAAATGGAATAGTTATTGAAACTCCCAAACAAATGTTTAAACGCGTTTCATTGTCTTTGGCTTCCTCTGAAATCAACAATAATAGCTATTTTGAGAAGCAATTTTTTAACCTAATGAATAGGCTCGATTTTCTACCAAATTCTCCAACATTAATGAACGCAGGCACACCTAAAGGGCAGTTAAGTGCCTGTTTTGTATTGCCTGTAAACGACAGTTTAAAAAGCATTTTCACAACTTTAAAAAATGCCGCATTAATTCACCAAAGCGGCGGCGGAACCGGATTTAATTTTTCCAGGTTAAGGCCTAAAAACGATCAAACTTCATCTAATCAGGGAACTTCCTCGGGACCAATTGCCTTTATGAAAATTTATGATTCGGCAACTGAAAATGTAAAACAAGGAGGAAAACGCAGAGGTGCAAATATGGGAATTCTGAACATTAACCATCCGGATATTGAGGATTTCATAACTGCCAAATCCAACAAAAACGAACTTCAAAATTTTAATATTTCTGTCGGAATCACCAACGATTTTATGGAAGCCGCAAAAAATAACAAGATTTGGAAACTCATCAATCCAAGAACATTGAAGATTGAAAAAAAAATAAATGCACGTATATTATGGCAATTAATAATTAGTGAAGCATGGAAAACCGGTGATCCCGGTCTCGTTTTTTTAGATACCATAAATAATTACAATCCAACACCTAAAATCGGAAAAATTGAAAGTACAAATCCGTGTGGAGAAGTTCCTTTACTAGATTATGAAAGTTGCAACCTCGGTTCCATAAATTTATCGCATATGGTAGCATCAAAAGAAAATTTTTCAGAAATAGACTGGGAAAAATTAGCGTCAACAATTGAAATAGCTGTGCGATTTTTAGACAATGTTATTACTGTAAATTATTACTTATTGCCGCAAATAAAATCAATTACCCTAAGAAATCGAAAAATTGGACTGGGTGTTATGGGTTGGGCAGAAATGCTTGTTAAACTTAACATTCCTTATGCATCAATTGAAGCCCTTGATTTAGGTAAAAAATTAATGCGGTTTATAAAAGAAAGAAGTTACCAAACATCCAAAAAATTGGCCATAGAAAAAGGAATGTTTCCAGAATGGAAAAACAGCAAACATTACAATGGCAATGCTCTTAGAAATGCAACCTGCAACAGCATTGCACCAACAGGAACGATTTCGGTAATTGCAGACACCTCTTATTCCATTGAACCTTTATTCGCCTTGGCTTATAAACGCTCAGGAATTCTTGGCGGAAAAACTCAGATTGAAGTAAACAAGCTCTTTAAGGATAAAATGAAATCACTCGGGCTTTGGAATACCAACCTTAAAAAATACATTTATGAAACCGGTAGCGCAAAAAACTATAATGCAATTCCGGGTACAGTTAAAAAAATCTTTGAAACGAGCCAGGAAATACCTTGGAAATATCATTTATTGCATCAAAAGGCTTTTCAGGAATTTACAGACAATGCGGTTTCTAAAACAATAAATTTACCAGAAAATACCTCACGGGAAGAAATTGCAGAAATCTATTGGACAGCCTGGGAATATAAACTTAAGGGCATCACTATTTACAGATACGGAAGCAGAGAAACACAGGTGATTAAAAAGTGTGATTTTAATAATATCTCTAAAGATTGCCAATAAGTAATATTAATTTGATTTTTTCAGACTAAACTTTTCATTCGCCTTTTTTAATAATTCTATTACTTCTTTATCATTTACCTGATCAAATTCTTCATAAAACTGTCCGACTGCCTGAAAATTTGAAGGAGTTGATAAGCAAATTGCTTCATCCACCTCTTCCATTCCCTTTATTTTTTTTAATGCGGAAGGGGGCGCTACAGGCAAAGCAACAATAATTTTTAAAGGTTTTTGAAGTTCAATAAGTTGAATGCATGAAATCATGGTATTTCCTGTAGCAATTCCATCATCAACCAAAATAACTATTTTATCTTTAAGATTCAACGGTTTTTTTTCTCCATAATACCAGTGAATGCGTTGTTTTAATAAGTCTCTAATTCGCTCTGTTTCGTCATGAATATATATTGGTGAAACTTCCAAAGCCGCATCACTTAAAATGCTGTTTTTTAAAGTTACTGCACCAATTGCATATTCTTTGTTAAAAGGATGCCCTATTTTTTTGGAGAGCACCACTTCTAAAGGCACATTTAATTTTTTCGAAATCTCATAGCCCACGGGAACGCCTCCACGTGGAATCGCAACAATTACAGTTCCTTCTTTATTTTTATAATCTGTTAATTTTTCAGCCAGCAAATTGGCAGCTTCTACTCTATTTACAAACATTATAATAACTATTTTTATTTCTTTAAATATTTATCAAACCATTCTGCAGTAAGTTTGGACACAATTTCCAATTTTCCTGCTTCTGCAAATAAATGTGTAGCGCCCTCAACGATTTTTAATTCACAAATGCCTTCAATAACTGCTTTTGCTTTTTTATTTAATTCAATTACCACATCGTCATTTCCTCCAACAATTAATAGTGTGGGCGTTTTTACGTCTTTCAAAATTGGCATGGCCAAATCGGGACGACCGCCTCTTGAAACTACTGCTTTTATGGTTTTCCCCATTTTAGCGGCAGCGCTTAAGGCTGAAGCTGCGCCTGTACTGGCACCAAAGTACCCGATAGGCAATTTTTTTATTTCATCATATTTCATTGACCATTTTGTGACTTGCACCAGTCTTTCCGTAAGCAATTCAATATCAAACCGATTCTCGTAAATCATATCTTCTTTGGTTGACAATAAATCGAAAAGCAAACTTGAAAAACCTTGTTCAACCAGTAAGCTTGCAACATAATTATTTCGGATACTAAGTCTGCTGCTGCCGCTGCCATGTGAAAATAAGATTATTCCCTTGGGATGGTCGGCAAGTCTTAAATTTCCTTTTAAACTTATTTTGCCTAAATCAATTTCAATTTCTTTATAGGTTTGAGCAATTACCATCACTATATTTTTTAGCGTTTATTGAAACATTAAATTTTGATAAACCATAGATTTAAGGTCTTTAGGGAGCACCGTTCTAATATCTTCCAATTCACCCAAAGAAATGTATTTACGTAAAATCATAAAGGTTGAATTGATGTAATTTTCAGCAATTTCATCGGATCCAAAATCGTGTAAGGAAGTAACTCCATCCATTTGCCTAATTAAATCAATAAAATCAACCATGCTTTTTACTTTTTTCTTTTTGCGTGTTGTCCATCTATTCACATAAACAGCTTTTAAAAACATTGGGAATTGGGAAATTAACTGTAACGATTCTTCAATCGTGATTACTTCCCGCAACCCGTGTAAAATTGAAGACAATATTCTTCCCGCTTTATCGGTATCGTCTAACATATTTAATTTTTTTGCATAATCCTTTAAAAATGAATTACCTTCTTTCGCGTATTGATTAAAATTTAGTGACATGACTTATGTTTTTAAGTTAAAATTGATGTATTTGCCATTTATTACGTTTATTTTTTGTGGCAACCAAATTCGGTGCAATAAATTTTGATTCAACGGCAGGTGCCTTAATTTTATAATTCGACGGAATGTAATTTTTAGGATTGTATAAGTATTTAACCCTTTCACCGGAAGTATTTATTACATATTCTTCCATTTTGCTAGACATTACAGGAATTTTTAAAACCTCATTAAAACCTATGGAATCTTGATAAAAAACCACAACAATTGCAAAGCCATTTGAAAAATTTGTTGCATTTAAAAATTGAGGTTTTATAATTTCGGCTCCTTTTTCGTTTATATATCCAAAGTAAAGGGTGTTCTCCATTAATTTTCTAATCAAGCATCTTCCATCATTAAAAACAGGATAAGCATTAGTTTCATTTAAAGAATTCACCTTTTCGGTTAAAACCAAATCATTTCTAAAGTCAATTACTTTTTCTCCATTTTTGTTGATAAAAGCCCACTGGTTGTCTTTTTTTATGGCCGCTAGATCGCTATGTAAAGGATAAACCTCATCTATATCAGTAATTATTTGTGAAAATGCAGCGGAATGAATGCCAAAGCATATTATTAAAATGAGTAGATTTTTCATGGTGTTAGATTTAATAACTACATAAAGCTATGATTTGTTGAAATTCTAAAAAATGATATTGCTCAATTTGAAATTTTTCTATTCAACCAAATGAATTACATTTTAAAATTAATTTTCAATAAAATAAGATTTGTAAGTTTTCCCGCTTGATATTTATCATTTTTTATAAAAATAATAATCAATTACTTAGCTATTAAATATTTAAACAAATACCACTATGGAAGCCAGTCCGGTATATAAAGTATTTCCAAGAGAAAAAACCATTGATGAACTACTTTATAGCACTTCCTTGTGGACAGCAGAGTTTGATTTCATTAATAGTGAATTGGCCTTTATTAAAAGGCTCATTAAAGCCTATCCGTTCACTTCCACCATCCCAAATTTGTATGAACACCTGCAATTATTCATTTTAGAACTTGACAATCTGGAAAAAGAAAAAGACAATATCACCCATAAAATCATTGAGTACAGCATTAAATTACCAGAACATCAAAAAATTAGCTTATTAGAAAGCGGACATATTTTCTTGGTTGACTATGAAAAATTAGCAGAGGAAGTTTTTATGTATATGGTACACTACAAAAATTTAAAATTTCGAATATTTGAATATATAAATGGCCTTATCGATTAATTATTCAACATAAAAATCTTAAAAAGATTTGTAAACTGATGGATATCAAATTATTCCTCAGTTTTTGCATTTAACTTTATGACATTAAAGAACTAATTCTGTTTAAGATGAAAACTAAAATAAAAAAAGATTGGTTTGGCAGGGAAAAAAGTACTGAAGAATTACATCATGATTCTAAACTGTGGATGTCTGAAATCCGTTTTATTAAAGACGAAATACGTTTTTTGGAACACTTGCTCAGTGCCAATTATATTGATTGTATAGCCATTGGTTTGCATAAAAAAATTGAGGAATCCGTGAATCAAATCTCCACTGAAAAAAAAGTAGGTACAACACTTATTAACCTCATTAATGAACATGAAAAAATTCTTTCGGAATTGATTAAAAATGAAAGTGCAACCAGTAATACAAACTTTATTGAAAATCATAAAAAATTAGAAATAGAAGTAAATGCTTACATCAATAAATATAAAGATCTTAAACAACAAATTTTTAAAATTGTTGAAAATGTAATGAGGAAAAAAGAACAAAAAAAATTACCAAATAGTAAAGAAATTCCCAAATTATTAGATAGATAATTAATTGGCATCAATTCAATTAATCTTATCACTTCCTTAAAATCGCAAATGCAAATTTTCTGGTCTCAAAAGATTGATGTAATAAAACTATAAAGCAATTGATTCTTCATTTGATAAATTTAAAATTCGAAAGATATATCTCAAATATAATACCATTTTAATAAAGAATTCTTTTTTAAGAACTAAATCTCATTCCTTTTTAAATAAAAGAGCATATCAAATTTTTAAACCTAAAACAAAATTAATTTTCATTAAAAAATACAAAGGGCAAACTTGGGAGTTACGACAGAAACCTTATTAAAGAACAGAAAAAGTGCTTTCAGGGTTAAAAAACTTATAGCGTTTGTTGTGTTAGAACCTTGAATGGAGGAACTTTATGGAAACCTATAAAAAACTATAAAAAAAAACATCGTTCACACAATTGACAACACTTCAGCTAAACAAAATTTATTTTTAAAAAAAGCAAAAAAATGTTTGTTTATTATTTTAAAAGTATCTTAATTTGCACCTCTCAAAAGCCGATGTAGCTCAGCTGGCTAGAGCAGCTGATTTGTAATCAGCAGGTCGTGGGTTCGAGTCCCTCTATCGGCTCAAAAAGTCTCTTCAAAAAAGAAGGGGCTTTTTTTATTGAATTAATTGAATTTATTCAGTAATAATTCAGATTGCGTTAGGGAGTGAAGCGGAATGCCCACAGCGACAGCGAGGACTTGCAACGAAAAGCCCGCCCGCTTTTTCAGCGGGAATGCCCAAATTATTAATTGAATTACTTTGCTTTTAACAGTAAAATTAACCCAAAAGAACAATAAAAAATTAAAAATTACATATGCCAATATTGACAATTTAACATTGTCATTCAAAAAATTATATAAATCTGTTTTTGCTATTTTATATTCCTTAAATTTGTGAGGAATATAAACAAACGATTTAGATGCTAATAATTGGAATAGCCGGAGGAACAGGAAGCGGAAAAACGACTGTTGTGAATCAAATTATACATGAATTACCTACTGATGAAGTTTGCGTAATTTCACAAGATTCCTACTATAATATAACCGCTGACTTGTCTTATGAAGAACGTACAAAAATCAATTTTGACCATCCAAAAGCAATCGATTTTGACCTTTTGGTAGACCATTTGAAAAAATTGAAAAATGGCGAAATTATTGAACAGCCGGTATATTCATTTGTTACTCATAATCGTACCACAGACACTTTAATTACACGCCCAAGAAAAGTAATTATTGTTGAAGGAATCCTTATTTTTAACAATAAAGAATTGCGCGATTTATTTGATATTAAAATATTTGTTCATGCAGATACTGATGAACGTTTAATACGACGCGTAAAAAGAGATATTGAAGAACGCGGACGAAATATAACTGAAGTATTGGATCGATATCAAAATACGTTAAAACCTATGCATCAGCAGTTTATTGAACCTACAAAAAATTACGCCGATATTATTATTCCAAATGACAGATACAATACGGTAGCCATTGATATTGTTAGAACAGTAATTAGCCACAAACTTTAGTTTATGACTTTTAAGCAACTTAAAAACAAACCAACTGTAAAACTTATTACGAACAGATACGTAATAATACTTGCGGCATTTATTGTTTGGATGGTTTTTTTTGATGAAAATTCATGGATAAACCATAGAGAATTTGACAAGGAAATTATGAAGCTTAATAGTGAAAAAGAATATTACCAATCAGAAATAGATGCTGACAAAGATTTCATAAATAAACACAATGACCGCGAAGAATTGGAAAAATTTGCAAGGGAAGAATATAAAATGAAAAAAGAAAATGAAGATATTTATTTGATTGAATATGATACGCTTCCTGAAAAATAGCTATAATAATTTAGCAAGTTAACTTGGGTTATATGACATACTTCTAAGTAATATTCCCGAGTTTTGTTTAATATACCGTTAATTATGAGTAATTTTATTACACAAGAATTCCCTTCAGTTTCGGCCGCTGCCTGGAAGCAAAAAATTCAGGCCGACTTAAAAGGTGCGGATTATAACGAAACCCTTCTCACCAAAACAAACGAAGGAATTACCATAAAACCTTTTTATCATTCAGACGATTTTGAAAAATTAATCATTCCTCTTTCAGAAGAAGATTTTAAAATTTGTCAAAAAATTGTTATTTCTTCGGAAGATGAATCGAATTCAAAAGCAGTTGATGCCACCAACAAAGGTTCAAATACCGTGAAATTTGTCGCGAAAAAGCCTTTCAATTCTGCCTTATTATTTAAAAACTTACTGGGTAAAAAAATTGAATTCCATTTTGAATTTGAATTTTTATCAGAAATCTTTATCGATGAACTTAATGAATTACTGAAAAACGAAACAGTTTTTTACAATATTGATATCATAGGGAAGTTGGCAAGAACCGGGAATTGGTACAAATCCTTAAATGATGATTTTAAAACTTTAGAAGCCATTCTTCAAAAAAACCCTTCCCCATTTATTATAGGCGTCAATGCAGATATTTATCAAAATGCAGGTGCAAACACGGTGCAGCAAGTTGCTTATGCATTGGCTGTTGCCAATGAATATTTAACCAGATTTGGTGCAGAAATTGCCAATAAAATTCAATTCAATTTTGCGGTTGGGAATAATTATTTCTTTGAAATTTCAAAAATCAGGGCTTTTAAATATGTTTATAATTTAATTTTAAAAGAATACGGCACAAGTGGCAACGCCCAAATTTATGCAGAACCAAGTTTACGCAACAAAACAATATTCGATTACAATGTAAATATGCTGCGCACCACCACTGAAAGCATGAGTGCAATTTTAGGCGGTGCAAACACCATTTCAAATTGTGCCTATGATGCGCTGTTTCAACATTCAAATGATTTTGGAGACAGAATAGCCCGTAACCAATTGTTAATTTTGAAGGAAGAAAGCTATTTTAAACATGGGCAACAAATTGCAACAAATTCCTATTATATTGAGTCCATTACCAAACAAATAGCAGAAAAGGCTTTGGATATTTTTAAAGATATTGAAAAAAAGGGCGGATTTTTAACCCAATTAAAAGAAGGCATTGTTCAGCGAAAAATTAAAGAAAATGCCCAAAAAGAACAAGCGCAATTTGATGCCGGTGAATTGGTTTTACTGGGAACCAATAAATACCCAAATGAAAAAGATAAAATGAAAAATGAATTGCAGGTAAATCCATTTGTTGCAAGAAATCCACAAAAAACCCTGATAATTCCTATAATCCCTATTAGATTGGCAGAAAAATTAGAACAAAAAAGACTGAAAAATGAAGCGTAAAGATTTTTCACAACTAAAAATAGTCAGTCAAACTGAGACAGCGTCTAATTTTGACCACGAAAATTATGTTGCAGGAATTGCCCCTTATTTAAGAGGACCCTATTCTACCATGTACGTTCGAAAGCCCTGGACCATTCGTCAATACGCCGGATTTTCAACTGCCGAAGAAAGCAATGCATTTTATCGAAGAAATTTAGCGGCCGGCCAAAAAGGCTTGTCCGTTGCTTTTGATTTGGCCACACACCGTGGCTATGATTCAGACCATGAACGTGTACAGGGCGATGTTGGAAAAGCCGGAGTTGCTATTGATTCTGTTGAAGATATGAAAATACTTTTCGACCAAATTCCATTAGACCAAATGTCGGTTTCCATGACTATGAACGGAGCCGTATTACCCATTTTAGCCTTTTATATTGTGGCTGCAAAAGAGCAAGGCGTTGCTGAAAAATTATTGGAAGGTACCATTCAAAATGATATTTTAAAAGAGTTTATGGTGCGCAATACTTATATTTATCCGCCAACGCCATCCATGAAAATTATTGCTGATATTTTTGAATATGCCAGCAAAAATATGCCGAAATTTAATTCAATTTCGATTTCTGGATATCATATGCAAGAAGCTGGTGCTACACCAGAAATTGAACTGGCCTACACTTTGGCTGACGGCTTGGAATACATAAAAACCGGGATTGCAGCCGGAATGGATATTGATTCTTTTGCCCCTCGTTTATCTTTTTTCTGGGCTATAGGAATGGATCATTTTGGTGAAATTTCAAAAATGAGGGCTGCACGTATGTTGTGGGCAAAAATGGTAAAACAATTCAATCCAAAAAACCCTAAATCATTGGTTTTACGCACGCATTGCCAAACAAGCGGCTGGAGTTTAACAGAACAAGATCCTTTTAACAATGTGGCGCGAACCGCTATTGAAGCTATGGCCGCAGCGTTTGGAGGAACACAAAGTTTACACACCAATGCGCTTGATGAAGCCATTGCGTTGCCAACCGATTTCTCTGCCCGCATTGCTCGTAATACCCAAATTTATATTCAGGAAGAAGCAAAAATAACCAAAACTGTCGATCCTTGGGCCGGCGCTTCTTATGTTGAAAAACGCACGGAAGATATGGTAAATAAAGCCTGGGAATTGTTGCAGGAAGTGGAAGAACTAGGCGGAATGACAAAAGCCATAGAACAAGGAATTCCGAAATTACGTATTGAAGAAGCTTCCGCAAAAAAACAAGCCAGAATTGACAGCACAAGAGATATTATTGTCGGCGTCAATAAATATATTTTGGAAGAAGAAGATCCGATTCAAATTTTGGAAGTGGACAATGATGCGGTAAGAGAATCTCAGATTGCGCGACTGAATGAATTAAAAGCAAGCAGAAATACTGAAGAAGTTAACAAAGCACTGCAAAATTTAACCGAATGCGCCAAAACCCAACAAGGAAATTTATTGGAATTGGCGATTATAGCTGCTGAAAAAAGAGCTACTTTAGGGGAGATTTCCGATGCTTTGGAAAAAGTTTACGGAAGGTATAAAGCAACAATTAAATCTATTTCCGGCGTGTACAGCAAAGAAATTAAAAACGATCCAGATTTTGAAAAAGCTAAGGAATTAGCCAACAAATTCGCCGAGTTAGAAGGAAGGCGTCCAAGAATTATGATTGCAAAATTAGGCCAGGATGGTCATGACCGTGGGGCAAAAGTTGTTTCTACAGGTTATGCCGATTTGGGTTTTGATGTTGATATTGGTCCGCTCTTCCAAACACCGAAAGAAGCCGTAAAACAAGCCATTGAAAATGATGTTCATATTCTGGGAATTTCTTCGTTGGCTGCAGGACATAAAACATTGGTTCCTCAAGTGATTTCTGAACTTAAAAAATATGGGCGCGAAGATATTATGGTGATTGCAGGTGGTGTAATACCCGCCCAGGATTATCAATTTTTATTTGATGCCGGCGTAGTTGGCGTTTTTGGTCCGGGCACTAAAATATCTAAAGCGGCCATTGAAATTTTAAACGTCTTGATTGACAGTGTGGCGGAATAAAACTATTTCTTTACATTTTACGAACTCTTAATTTTATAATTCTTTTTAAAATGAAAAAAATAACAAGTATAATTGCCTTATTATCACTTACAATTTCAGTTATGGCGCAAAACTCAAATGAACTTAACATTGGAGATCAAGTTTCAGAATTTTCAGGAATAGATGATAACGGCAATGTGTGGAATTCTACCAATGTAAAAACCGATTTTTTAGTTGTGTATTTTTACCCGGCAGCTATGACAGGAGGCTGTACCGCGCAAGCTTGCGCTTACCGAGATGACAAAGCCACTTTTGACAAAATAGGTGCAACAATAATAGGAGTTAGCGGCGACGAGGTGAAAAATTTAAAATATTTTAAAGAATCTTCTCAGCTAAATTTCCCCTTAATTTCTGACAGTGATGGCGTTATTTCTAAAACATTTGGTGTTCCAACAAAGGAGGGCGGTTCTATAACTCGTGAAATTGATGGTGAAAACTATTTATTTTCAAGAGGAATCACTGCATCACGGTGGACTTTTGTATTAGACAAAAACAGAAAAATTATTTATAAAAATGCAAAAGTAAATGCTGCGGAAGACAGCAAAAAAGTATTCGAAATCATTAAAAAATACAATAAATAAAAGTTAGGTAAATTTAACGACTAAACACATACATAACGGCAATGTTGAATTAATTTCAGCATGGTGGTTTTTAGTTTTGTTACTAGACCATTTCTCTTTCCAAATCTAATATTTTTCTTAACCAAAGCATCAGCACAACGGCCAACAAACCCAATCCGCCCATTAAAAACCAGTTGGCGGGAAATCCGAACCTCGAAATTACTTCCATTCCGGTTTTTGCACTAAAAATATGTGCACACGAAAACGCCATAGAATATAAAGCTAGGTAACGACCTTCATTTCCTGCAGGAGCCCTATTCATAGCAAAATTATTTGTAAAAGGAAATGCCAACATTTCTCCAACGGTAATTAACAACATCCCTACTATTAAAATACCTCCCCAAGCAGTTATATTTAAAACAACATAGCTCAATGCCAATAACACCAAACTCCAAGTGATTATTTTTAATCTGTCTAATAATTTTTTTTCTATGTAATGAATTAAAGGCATTTCCAATAAAAAAATTAAAAATCCGTTCACAGACATTAACAAACCAATCTGAATTTCAGTCATACCATGCACTTCTTTATAAAATAAAGGCATTGTTGTAAATAATTGTAAAAATATAAAACCCATTAAAAAAATAATCATTAAAAATATCCAATACGGCTTGTCTTTATAAACTGAAGTTGCTTTATTTTCCTTTTCCACAATTAATTTTGATTTATCCACATGAATTTGCTTTTCTTTCAAAACAACTCTCATCACAACAATAGCCGCAATACAGGTAATGCCATCAACCCAAAAAAGCCCAGAATAACTAATGGCGGCGATAATCAATCCGCCTAAAAATGGTCCGAAGGAAAATCCCAAATTAATAGCCAAACGAATTAAAGTTAACGATCTTGTTTGATTTTGAGGCTTGCTGTAAGCTTTTAGGGAAACAAACATGGCTGGCCTAAATGCATCAGCAAAAGTCATCGTGATAAATATGCCAACGGCAAAACCTAAAAATGTATGCACAAATTGCAAGGAAATAAACAAAAATCCAGTAATTAACAAACTGAAAAACATCACTTTATAAAAACCTATTTTATCGGAAAGTTTTCCGCCTAAATAGGAGCCCAACAAGGAGCCTACGCCAAAACTACTCATAATCCAACCTACCTGTGGCAATGTTAAGTTCATTTCTTTTGTTAAGTACAAGGATAAAAATGGCAATACCATAGTTCCTGCCCTATTTATAAATGTGATTAAAGCCAGCCACCAAACTTCTTTTGAAAGTCCGCTAAACGAATCCCGGTAACTATTGAATGTCTTTTTTATCATATTTAAAAAAACTAAAAACCCGACATTAAGTCGGATTCACCCCATGAAAATTATTAATTATTCGATGTGTAAAGTATAATTCAAAATTACTAAAATTTACATCAAGGAAGATTTTTTATTTCTATTTAATATTCTGTATTTTTGAACATAAATTTTTTAAAAATGAAAATTCTCTTAAGTATTCTTACCGCTGTTATTTTTTTTAGTTGTGCAAAAAAGAATTCCAATTATGAAAATGAAATCAGGTTATTTCAGTATGAATTAAACAGAGGGTTTGCTGATGCTTCAAAATCTCCATTAACTAAAGAAGACATTAAGACATTTAAAGCCTTAGAATTTTTTGAAATCGATGAAAATTATAATATTGAAGCTGATTTCGAATTAACGCCCAACACATCCATATTTGAAATGCCAACAACAACTGACCGTTTGCCATTATATAGAAAATATGGAATAGCCCATTTTAAGATAAACGGAAAAAAAATGGACTTAAGCATTTATCAAAACCAGCAATTAATGACCGATTTTAGCTATAAGGATTATCTGTTTTTGCCTTTTAATGATGCCACAAATGGAACAGCAACTTATGGAGGCGGGCGTTTTATAGATTTAGAAATTCCTTCGGAAGGAAGTAGAAAAATACGTATCGATTTCAACAAAGCATACAATCCATATTGTGCTTACAACCATACCTATTCCTGCCCAATTCCACCTTCAGAAAATAATTTGTCTGTTGAAATTCCTGCGGGAGTCAAAGCATTTAAAAAAAATTATTAAAAAAGGCCTGCCAGATTTTACTGAACAGGCTTGAAATTTTATGTTACAATTATTAATATCGATTTGAACGAAAATAAAGATATTCATCTATTCCTTGTAAATTAATATCCAAACCACCAACTTCTTCTTTTTCCTTACTTAATCCAATTAATTTCTTCGGTATAAATAATAATACAGTTTTTTTAATTGTTTTCATAATTTATTGTTTAACGGTTAGTCATAATTTTTAGCAATAATTCTCTTGTGAAGCGAAATTTCACTTCATTCAAATTCTTAAAAAAGAAAAAGATTTTAAGTTACATTTAGGCATAACTTGCCACTTCTCTTTGAACTTATTAATGCTGATTTAAACGAAAATCAGGATAAGCATCCATTCCATGCTCATGAATATCCAATCCGTCCTGTTCTTCTACCTCTGACACCCTTAAACCTAACGTTTTCTTTAGAATAATCAATATTGTGAATGCAGAGATCACACAAAATGCGCCTATTGAAACAACGCCTATTATCTGATGACCAAATTGCTCCCAACCCGCCAATTCACCAAAAATTCCCACAGCCAACGTTCCCCAAACTCCACATATTAAATGAACTGCAATTGCACCCACGGGATCATCCAGTTTTAATCTGTCGATAAATCCAACGCCTAAAACAATTAAAATTCCGGCAATAAATCCAATAAGAATTGCATCGGATACACTCATAATATCAGCACCGGCCGTAATCCCAACCAAACCACCAAGCACCCCATTTAAAAACATAGATAAATCATATTGCTTATATCTAAATAAAGAAACTAAAAAAGCACCTAATCCTCCTGATGCCGCGGCCAAACATGTAGTCAACAAAACCAAAGAAGTTTTACCGGGATCAGCCGAAAGCACTGAGCCGCCATTAAATCCAAACCAACCCAACCACAAAATAAATACGCCTGTCGTAGCCAAAGGAATATTATGACCGGGAATTGCGCCAATTGAACCATCTTTTTTAAATTTCCCTATTCTTGCACCCAATAGCCAAACAGCTACCAATGCAGCCCAACCACCAACCGAATGCACTAAAGTTGAACCGGCAAAATCATAAAATCCAAGTTCATCTAACCAACCTGCCCCCCATTTCCAGGACCCCGTTATTGGGTAAATAATACCAACGTAAATGATGGTGAAAATCATAAAAGAACCCAGTTTTATACGCTCGGCAACGGCTCCTGAAACTATGGTTGCCGCAGTTGCCGCAAACATTCCCTGAAATAGAAAATCAGTCCAATAAGTATAATTGCCTTGTGCATATTCCGCTGTCAAACCATTTTCCGGCAATGAAAGCCCGAATAAATTAAAAAAATAATCAGGCAAAATACCATAGATAAATGAACCTGGGTACATTAAATTAAATCCAACCAGAGCATATAATACCAAACCAATGGAAAGTATAAATACGTTTTTAAATAAAATATTTATCGTGTTTTTCTGTCGTGTTAATCCAATTTCTAACAATGAAAATCCCAAATGCATCAAAAACACCAACGCGGTGCAAATCATCATCCATACATTGTTCACCGTAAATAACGTGTTTTCCATAATATAAATAGTTAGTAGTGATTTTTATTTTAAGGAGTCTGAACCTGCTTCTTTCGTTCTAATTCTATAAGCTTCCTCCACATTTGAAACAAATATTTTACCATCACCAACAATTCCGGTAAAAGCTGTTTTTAAAATTGCTTCCACTGTCCTGTCCAAAAAAGGGTCTGAAACTACTATTGATAAAAACCGTCGTTGAATATCTGAAGTATTATAACTGACGCCTCTGTATACATGTCCCTCTTTTTCATTTCCTACCCCAGTTACATCCCAGTAACTAAAAAAATTGACTTCAATTTGATGCAAGGCCTCTTTTACGTCATCAAATTTTGATTTTCTGATAATTGCTTCAATTTTCTTCATAATAAAATGATTTTGTATTTTGTTTCTGGTCAAAAATATATATTATTTTTTATACCTCCTAATTTTATATGGGTATAAACACAATAATATAACTATTAATTCATTCATACCCTATTTTTTATATGGTAACATAGATATTAAGTTAAAAAACAAAGCCTGCCCAGTTAAATTTTACAATACCGGACAGGCAAAACCTAATATAATAATTAACCAATAACTATTCTTTTTTATAAAGAAATCACAACTGCCTTGTGTTTGCGTATATTTCGTTTCCAACACTGGCTACCTCACATTAACTATAAAAATTGACTTCAATTTGATGCAAGGCTTATTTTACGTAATCAAATTTTTATTTTCTAATAATTGTTTCATTTTTTAGAACGAATATATTGCCGCAATTAAGAAACTAGATAAATTATCTTTTGGCATTCCATCAGAATCCATATATGGTTTAGCATCTCCCCAAGTATCTAATCTTAATTCAGGCTTAATTGTAAGGTTTTCTACTGTATAACTTCCTGTCAGTGTTGCAGCAAAAACACTAGAATCATCACTAACCCCGTCTTCCATAGTTGCGAAATATTCACCTCTTAATCCTATTGCAAAACTATCTGAAGTTGACAACTGAGGATATAACGCTGCTCCGTAAAATCCATCACCATCGTTATCCGCATACGCTGCATTGATTCCTATGAAAAAAGAGTCTGTAATATCGAAACCACCTGTATAATCAATTTCAAAACCTAGCGCTTCACCATCATCATAATACAAGTTTAAATACTGTCCTTTATAACCTAATTGAGCACCACCAGAATACGCACCTGTTAAATTATTATTCACATCCGTAACATTCATAAACGCTAACATTAAGCTAAAATCTTCAGACAATGCAATATCCGCTTTTAAACCAACGTGAGAAAATGGGCCACTTGAAAATAAATACGAAGTACTATAGTTGAAATTCCCAATTGGCGAAATAACTTCATACCCTAAATAAGTGTTAAACCTACCTGCGGTGAAAGTTGTAGACTCTGAAACATTCAAATAAGCATACAACTGGTTAATATTATAACCTCCTACCGCATCATCACCACGTGGACCAAAAGCCAAATCAGCAACTACACCTGTTTTTTCTCCATCATAAGAAACGATTACATTTGCCATCCCTAAAGCAAATCCTAATTCATTCGCAAAAGAAGTTCCAAATGATTGATCTACATTATCTGGAGCACTTAAATTTGTTTGATAGTAAGCGTCTATTGAACCTTGAATCTGAAGCTTCTTATCTTTTACTTCTTCTTCCTGTGCATTTATCGCATTAATTGAAAATATTGCGATTAAAATCAATACTAGTTTTTTAATTGTTTTCATACTTTTAGTTTTATTCTTGTTTTTATTTGAATTAATGTTTTTTACTCTTAATTAATTATACACATTAGATTTGTGCTCGTGAATATCCAACCCATCCACTTCTTCTTCTTTAGAAACTCTTAATCCTATTATTTTCTTTAATATGTATAAAACAACAAATGAAGTCACTATCGCCCATACACCTATCGCTAATACGCCAATAGCTTGAACTCCCAACTGATCAAATCCGCCACCATACAACAAACCTCCATCTGTAGCAAACACACCTACTAACAAAGTTCCAAGAGCACCACACACACCATGAACAGATATCGCCCCAACTGGATCATCAACTTTTAATTTTTTATCGATAAACTCAATAGAAAATACAATCACAACACCCGCAATAACACCTATAATAGCAGCACCAATTGGACTAACTGCAGCACAACCAGCAGTTATTGCAACCAAACCGGCTAAAGCACCGTTTAAAGTCATTGAAATATCAGGTTTTCCGTATAAGCCCCAGGACACAAACATTGCTGCTATTGCGGCAGCCGCAGCGGCAAGGTTAGTAGTTATTAAAATGCCCGCAACAGCATTAGCATTATCTCCAGAGATTGCTAACTGAGAGCCTGCATTAAAACCAAACCAACCTAACCACAAAATGAATATACCTAAAGCGCCAATTAGTAAGTTATGCCCCGGTATTGCATTTGATTTTCCATTTGTATATTTTCCAAGTCTTGGACCTACTAAGATAGCAGCAATTAATGCAGCCCATCCACCAACAGAATGTACCACTGTTGAACCTGCAAAGTCAATAAAACCAAGTTCTGTCAACCAACCGTCACCTTGCCAAACCCAATGACCTGAGATTGGATAAATAATTACAGTCATTACTACCGAAAAGATAAGGTAAGTTGTAAATTTTGTTCTTCCAGCAATAGCCCCAGAAACAATTGTTGCAGCGGTTGCGGCAAATACTGTTTGAAAGAATAAATTATGCATGTTTTCAGAATCCGAGAAAAACAAAGAAGGACTTCCTATAAAAGTACCAATTGAATCTCCATACATGATTGTATAACCAATAGCCCAGAACCCAAGACTACCAATACACAAATCCATTAAATTTTTCATTATTATATTCCCAGCATTTTTTGATCTGGTAAATCCAGTTTCTACAAGTGTAAATCCAGCTTGCATAAAAAACACTAAGATTCCGCAGACCACAATCCACATTAAGTCTAATACAGCGTTCGTATCCATAATATATATTTTTTGTTAATTGATTTTATTTTAAAGCGTCAGCCCCTCTTTCCTTTGTTCTTATTCTATATGCCCCCTCTACATCCGAGACAAATATTTTACCATCCCCGACAGTTCCTGTAAAAGCAGCTTTTAGGATAGCCGCAACAGTTCTTTCTAAAAACGGATCAGAAACAACAATCGACAAAAATCTGCGCTGTATGTCTGAAGTACTATAACTTACGCCCCGATAAACATGCCCCTCTTTTTCATTGCCAACTCCGGTTACATCCCAGTAACTAAAAAAGTTGACTTCAATTTGATGCAGAGCTTCCTTTACTTCATCAAATTTTGACTTTCTGATAATTGCTTCAATTTTCTTCATATAAAATGATTTTAATAGTTGATTTCGGGTCAAAAATATATATATATTTTCTTACCCCCTAATTTTTTAGGGGTACAACTGTCATTTTTACGAATATTTTTATTTATACCCTATTTTTTTATAGCCTGTTAAAGTTTTTATAGTATTTTTTATTAATTATACCCTATATTTTTAAGGGTTGACGTTCTTGAATAAAGAAAATATGGTTTTACACCCCAAAATTTTAGGGGGTATCAATGCCAATAATAATTTTTATAATAAAAAGGAGGCGATTTCAAGCTTATTAAGCCAAAAAAATACCGGTTAAAAGAGCTTTGAAAAATATATAAACTAAAAAAACAACTTAAAAACTCAAAAAAGTCTTTAGTTGTTTTTTATAATTTAAAAGTTAAAAGTTGGAAGCTAATCGCTATTACTTTAATTATTTTAATTTTTAATTCTTATTTGTCAAATACATCTTCCGCATCAACCCAATTCCATTTACCGGTTACTATGCCTTTATTAAGCATCACAATTCCAGGATTTGCCCTAATAATTGTTTTTAAAGTGGTTTCGTCACAAAACAACATATCGAAGTTCAAATCAAATTCGTCTTTAATGTCGATAAAATCATCTTCTAAAGAAGCCGATAACAAATAAACTTTATAACCAAATTTTAAAGCTTTGTCGGTTACATTCTTTATTTTCGAAAACCCTCTCCTGTCGCTTTTATCCAGATTATAAGATACAATAAGCATCATTTTATCTTCTTTTAAAACCTCATCAGTTACATTTAGTCCCTCATTGCTTTCTAAATAAAAATCGTGAATCGGCGGTAATTCGGCGCCTATAGCTTTCATTCCATCAGGAATATTTTTACCAATGGCATAAGGCCGAAAGTCGATGATCGGCAAATGCACCAATACATGATAGGTTACATAAAAGAAGGCTAAAAACGATAAAAAGGCAGTCCATTTCGCAAAATTAAGATGTATCAACGGACTAATATATTTTGTTGTAAAAAGTAATATTAAAATAAAAGCCAACAACGCTACGTTTTTATAAAACGTTGCCCAAGGCGTTAATTTAAGCGCGTCTCCAAAACAACCACAATCGAGCACTTTATCAAAATATGCAGAATACCAAGTTAAAAACAAGAATATAAGCATCATAAAAAACAAACTCCACACTGTGAACTTTGGCAAATAACCTAACAACAACATCACACCTAACATCAATTCTGCGATAATCAAGATAATGGAAAAAGGCAAAGCATAAGGGATCAAAAATTCAAGATTTAACACATCCGAACTAAAATATTCCTGAAATTTATAGGAAGACCCCAAAGGATCCACTAATTTTACAAAGCCTGAAAAGATAAAGGTAAAAGAAACAATGAGTCTAATAACTAAGGTCAGTAATTTCATATTATTAAGATTCTTTAAGGTGAACTAAAGCAAAAACGGCATAATTGATTATGTCTTGATAATTGGCATCAATTCCTTCAGAAACAATGGTTTTTCCTTTATTATCTTCAATTTGTTTAACGCGCAATAGTTTTTGCAGAATTAAATCTGTAAGAGAACTTACACGCATGTCACGCCACGCCTCGCCATAATCATGGTTTTTGTCTTCCATCAATTTTTTGGTAATTGCAACATGTTTATCGTATAATTGTATGGCTTCTTCAGCGGATAAATCCGGTTGTTCCGCTACGCCATTTTCCAGTTGAATTAAAGCCATGACCGAATAATTGACAATACCCACAAACTCCGAAACTTCTCCTTCATCCACTTTTCGTGTTATATTTTCCTGAAGTTGACGAATACGCTGCGCTTTAATAAAAATTTGATCTGTTAAAGAAGGTAATCGTAATATGCGCCAAGCACTTCCATAATCTTTTAACTTATTAATATATAAGGAACGGCATTTTTCAATGACCGCATCATATTGTTTTGAAGTTTGTTGCATATACCTTTAATTATTTCCGTAAATTTCAAACAAATTTAAAGAATAAAAATCAATTTTTACCAATGAAAGTCCATAACGGACATTTATAACCCAAGACCTTTGCCTGCTGATATAAATAAAGCATAAATTAATAGGTCACAAATTAATATTTAGATGAAAAAAGTAGCGGTTTTTTGTGGTTCAAGTATTGGATTTAATGAGGCTTACAGAAACGAAGCCATCAAACTAGGAAATCATTTTATTGAATATAATATTGGTCTTGTTTACGGAGGCGGAAAAATTGGAATGATGGGGGTTTTGGCCGACACCATTATTGAAAAAAATGGAGAAGTAATTGGCGTTATTCCCGGATTGTTGCGTCACGAAGAAGTTGCACATACCAGTATTACCGAAATGATTGTTACCAAAACAATGAGCAAACGCAAAGTGAAAATAAGTAAATTGGTTGATGGTTATATTGCTTTGCCGGGAGGTTTCGGGACTTTAGATGAGATTTTTGAAGCCTTAACTTTAGGGCAGCTTGGTATTGAAACTAAACCAGTAGGGATTTTAAACACCAACGGCTTTTTCAATTACTTAATTCTGCAGCTCGATGTTATGGTAAGGGAAGGTTACTTGAAACAATCTAACAAAGAAATGCTAATCATCAGTGAATCTGTAGAAGATTTAATCTCTCAAATGTTTAATTACAAAGCTCCTGAAATAACAAAAATAATTGATAAAGTGGTAAAATAATGAAGAGCATTAATTGCAATGGAACTTTGATTGACTTGTCTGCTCCAAAAGTTATGGGGATTTTAAATATTACCCCTGATTCTTTTTTTGACGGCGGTAAATACAACAACCAAACTTTGCTCATTAATCAAGTTGAAAAAATGCTCAGTGAAGGAGCCACATTTATTGATGTTGGGGCATATTCTTCTCGCCCGGGTGCAAAGCACATTTCAGAAGAAGAAGAATTAAACAGAGTTTTACCCGTAATTAAGCTTTTATCAAGTGAATTTCCTTCCGTTTTAATTTCAATTGACACCTTTAGAAGTAACATTGCCAATCAAAGTATTCATAACGGAGCCTGCATGGTTAATGATATTTCAGCCGGTGAAATGGACGCTTCTATGTTTCCTGTAATTGCCAAACTTCAAGTACCTTATATTATTATGCATATGCAGGGCACACCCCAAAACATGCAAAAAAAACCAATTTATAATGATGTTGTGTGCGATGTGCTTTACTACTTTTCAAAAAAAATTACCGAATTGCACAAACTTGGCGTAAATGATATTATTACTGATGTGGGATTTGGTTTTGGAAAAACCATAAACCATAATTATCAGCTATTAAAACATTTAGAACTGTTTAAGAACCTGAAAGTGCCAATGCTTGTTGGCATGTCAAGAAAAGGAATGCTTTACAAACCTTTAAATATCACAGCAGAATATGCCCTGAATGCAACAACCGCGGCAAACACCATCGCACTGTTAAACGGAGCAACCATACTGAGGGTTCATGATGTAAAAGAGGCTATTGAAGCTATAAAAATTGTTGAATTGTTAAATTTGTAATCAATGAAAAAGTTACTGCTATTACTAATTTTAATTTTTAGTTGCGCAAAAAAAGAAGTGAAACTTCCGGTTTTATCCGAAAAAGGAATTCAGGAACTACACAATCATTCGCAGGTTTGGCTTTTTTATGAAATTGAAAATAAAGATACTATTGCCGTTGTTAACAGAAAAAACACCATAAGTACCACACATTGGATTTATAATATTGATAAACGTTTGCCTTTAAAAGCAATAATCCCTTCAATTATTAAGCTACAGGATAAACATGCAAATTCCATGCATTCGGAAAAAGGAATGCACGATTATTTTAGTTATTCAGACACTATTTCAAAAAAACTATCATTTTTAGAATTTGATGGCGTAATTTTCAAAACAGACAATCTGCTGTCGAAAAATTTCATAGAAGAAAATAGCTCCGATTACATCAATTATAACAACATAAATTTAGTCTTCTACCAAAATAACATTTGGATTAATGATGTGAAAATTGACAAATCTAATTTTAAATCAGCACTTTTGGCGATTTTAGCAAATTCTTCAGAAGGCAAGCAACCTATGATGCATTTAAACTTTAGCCAAAACATTCTTTATCAGGATTATTTATTTTATAGGACTATGATTCATGATATTGACTCCAAAAATATTTTAGTAAATCAGAACGAATTTATTTTTAACGAAAATAAAGTTTAGGTTTGCAGGATTGAATAACTGTTTTAATGCCATCTTTTTTCCTATTTTTACAAAAACAAATTTAATGCTCGATTTCTTAAACTTTGATTTTCTTGATATTTTAGATATCGTTTTAGTTGCTACGCTGCTTTACTATGTGTACAAACTTTTAAAAGGAAGTGTTGCCATAAATATTTTTATTGGTATTGGACTCATTGTAATTGTCTGGAAAATAACGCAGGCGCTTCAAATGGAAATGCTTAGCGGATTGTTGGGCACACTCATAAGTTTAGGTGCAATTGCCATACTTATTGTTTTTCAGCCTGAAGTACGGAAATTTTTATTGATGCTTGGTTCAACAAATTTTACGAACCGACGAAATTTTTTAAAACAAATCAGCTTTTTAAAAAGTGAAATACATATTACGATGGATGTAGAAACCATTGTTAAAGCCTGTGAATCGATGTCCGCAGCAAAAACAGGTGCTTTATTGGTTTTGGAAAGAACACATAATTTAGATTTTGTAAAATATACCGGCGATAAAATGAATGCAGAAGTAAATCAGCCGATATTGGAAAGTATTTTCTACAAAAACAGTCCACTGCATGACGGTGCGGTAATTATTAAGGATAATTTTATTATTGCAACCAGAATTGTGTTACCGCTTTCCGCAAAAAACCTTCCATCCCGATTTGGGCTACGCCACAGAGCAGCTATAGGAATTACAGAAAAAACCGATGCGCTTTGTTTGATTGTTTCTGAAGAAACAGGAAAAATTTCTTATATAAAAGATGGAGAATTTGTGTTGTACAATAATACACAGGAACTTATTGAACAGATTAGATATGATCTTAACTAAGCCCTCCAATTAGGCATTAGATAATTAAACAATTAAGTAATTAGGCAATTTGATAATTCGATAAATAAGGATTGCTGAGCAAAGCCGAAGTAAAACAATTAGGCAATTAGATAATTAGCCGATAAAAGAATAGAGATAAAAGTTAATGGAAATAAGCAATTTTCAACTTTCAAACTTTTAACTTTTTAACAAATAAACAATAAGCCAATTACACAGTTAAACGATTACACAATTAAACAGTTAAACAAGGACTACACTACTTCACTCGCAAATTGCATGTCATAAAGTGTTTTATAATATCCGTTTTTCTCAAGCAATTCTAGATGAGAACCTTGTTCCATAATTTTACCTTTATCCATTACAATAATTCTGTTGGCTTTTTTAACGGTTGTTAACCTGTGCGCAATAATTATTGATGTTTGGTGCCTTGTAATTTTATCGGTTGCCTCTTGAATCAATTTTTCTGAATAGGAATCTATGGATGACGTAGCTTCATCCAATATTAATATACTCGGTTTGCTCACATAAGCGCGCAAAAACGCAATTAACTGTCGTTGCCCGGTCGACAACATTCCTCCTCGTTCTCGTACATTATAATGATAATTATTTGGCAAACTCATAATAAACTCGTGAATTCCTATTTCTTTTGCAGCATCTACCACTTGTTCTAAAGTAATTGAATCGTCACTTAAAACGATATTGTTGAAAATGGAATCGGAAAATAAAAAAACATCTTGTAAAACAACGGCGATTTGATTTCTTAAAGAAGGCAACGTGTATTCCAAAATATTTTGATTGTCAATACAAATTTCGCCTTTATCAATTTCATAAAAACGATTGATCAGATTGATGATGGTTGATTTTCCTGCTCCAGTTGCTCCAACAATCGCAACCGTTTCTCCCGCTTTTACATCAAAAGAAATTCCTTTTAAAACTTCTTCGCCTTCATTATAACTAAAATGAACATTTCTAAAAGAGATATCACCTTTAAAAATTTTTGCTTCCACATTTCCGGACTCAACAATTTGATCTTTAGTGTCCAACACTTCAAAAACCCTGTCGCCAGCAACCATTCCCATTTGTAGCGTATTAAATTTATCGGCAATTTGATTCAATGGCCTAAACAACATTTGAGCCATCATAATAAATGCGATGATTTGCCCAATTTCTGTAGTTCCTGAGTTCACAATATCCAACCCTCCATACCAAACCAGCAATCCCACCGATATTGATGATAAAATTTCAGCTATTGGAAAGAAAATAGAATAGTACCAAACTGTTTTTATATTTGCCTTTTTGTGCAAATCGTTAATTTTAACAAATTTGTTATATTCCACTTTTTCATGGTTGAATAACTGCACAATTTTCATTCCAGTAACACGCTCCTGAACAAATCCATTTAAATTCGCGACTTGAATTCTCACCTCCTGATAAGCTGATTTTATGGCAATTTGAAATATTTTTGTGGCATAAATTAAAACGGGAAGCACAATAAAAGCAATTAATGCCATTCTCCAATTCATCCATAACATCACAATGGCAACCACAAACATTTTTAACAAATCACTGATGATCATAAACAATCCCTGTCCGAAAAATTGCGCGATTGTTTCAGTGTCAGAAACCAAACGGGTCACTAATCTTCCAACAGAAGAATTGTCGAAATACGACATTTTAAATTGCAACATATGATTATTTAATTGAACTCTGATGTCTTTAATAATATGTTGCCCCAGCCAATTTACTTTGTAAATAAAAACAAACTGCAATAAAACTTCAGCAATTAAAAATACGACCATTAACAATGAGAAGTATAAAACGCCTTCTTTATCCTTATTTTTGAAATAAATATTGACTATTTCCTGCAATAAAACAGGCTTGGCAACTGAAACCAACGACAATAATATCGCCGAAAAAGTGCCTATAAAAAACTGGAATCGGTATTTTTTTGAAAAACCCAATAAGCGATAAAATATTTTTGCGTCAAAAGCTTTTCCTGTAACTTTATTGCTCATTGTTAAAAATTGTTTTTGGATAGGTTACCTGTGTTAAATATAATCCTTGAGATGGCGCTGAAGCTCCGGCATTGCTCCTGTTTTCACTTTCAATGATTGTTTTAAATTCCTCTAAAGTCATTTTCCCCTTTCCTATTTCTATTAAAGTACCTACAATTGCCCTGACCATATTTCTTAAAAATCGATCGGCAGTAATATGAAATACCAGCAGTTGATTAATTTGTTTCCATTCAGCAAGCATAATGTTACAATTATATGTTCTTACGTCAGTATTCGAGCGAGAAAAACACTTAAAATTAGTATATATTTCTAAAATTTTAGCTGCTTCATTCATTTTTTCAACCGAAAGTTTTGTGGTAATAAATTGCCAGGCAGTTTCAGTTAAAAACGGGTTTTTTCCTAAAAAGAGACGGTATTCATAACTTCTGCTGTCGGCATCAAAACGTGCGTGGGCATTTTCAGTGGTTTTAAAAATATCATAAACAACGATGTCATTTGGCAACAAAGCATTTATTTTATAAATAATTTCTTTTACATTAAATTCATTTTCAATATCAACATGCGCAAAAAATTGTTCGGCATGAACACCAGCATCAGTTCTTCCGGCACCGACAATTTCAACGGGATTTCTTAGAACCGTTGAAAATGATTTGATCAATAATTCCTGAACCGTTATCGCATTGGGCTGCACTTGCCATCCATGGTAGTTGGTTCCTTTATATGCTAATTTGATAAAATATCTCAATTGAAATGTTATTTTTGTGCCGTTGCAAATATACGCCATATTTGTGAGTTACTAATTTCACAACCAAATGAAAAAGATTTTATTGCTTTCTGATACCCACAGTTATATTGATGACCAAATTTTAAAGTTTGTAAAACAGGTTGATGAAGTTTGGCACGTTGGCGATATTGGCTCTTTTGAAGTGATTGATGCCTTGAAAAAGTTAAAACCATTACGGGCTGTTTATGGAAACATCGATGATTCTTTGATGAGAGCTGAATTCCCGTTAGACAACAAATTTACCATTGAAAAAGTTTCGGTTTGGATGACTCACATTGGCGGTTACCCGAACAATTATAACCCGAGAATTAAGGAAGATTTATCCATAAAAAGGCCAAAATTATTTATTACCGGTCATTCCCATATTTTAAAAGTGATGTTTGATAAAAAACTAAACATACTTCATATGAATCCGGGTGCTGCCGGAAAATACGGATTTCACACAGTTAGAACAATGCTTCGGTTTGAAATTAATGAATCCAACATCACAAATTTAGAAATTATAGAACTCGAAAAGCGTTAGGGATTAAAGTGAAAATCCTTTTTTTAGGTTTTTCACCGAAAAAAAGATTATAACGGAAAGCCCAACCGCATTTTAAGCGGAAACGCCCAAAATTTTATTATGGCTAATTTAGCTGCAATTCTCAAACATTCTTATAAGCAAAAAACCATTTCAACGTAAATTGAAATGGTTTCTGCACACTAAATATACAAAGATTGTAGGTTTATCGCAATCTGTCCACAGATTTCACGAGTTCTTCATCCTTTTTTATCGCTTTGTTGGCTAAAGCCACAAAAACAATAGTAAAAATCGGAATGAGCAACCCAATACCCTTCTCAGAAATTTTAATTTCTCCAGATAAATTTTGTGCAAAATACACGAGAATTCCTACTAAAATAAAATTAATCAAAATTGTTAACCGCCCTAAAACAAACTGCAGTTGTCTTTCTTTAAACTGAAAAATCGTAATAAGCGTTAGTAATGCAGATGCCATGAATAAAATAAAAACACTTGCCAATACCAAATTGTCTGAACTTAACGAATCCAATGCGTAAAATTTAGTTCCCTGCTCAGTTGTCCATAAATTAACGAGAAAAATGAATCCTCCCGAAAGCACTGTGGCAATTAATAAATATACAGATTGTATTCTTTGAATCATATTTATACCAATTACAGCAAAAATACGTTTTATTTTTAAAGATTAAAAGATTAGTATATAAAATAAATTTATATATTTGCAATGTCCTACCGCATAATAGAATACAGGACCTGCAACTAAAACTAATCACCACCCAGATTAATTCAAAATGAAATTCTTAATTTAATAAGATAACAACATTTATTCACTAACAATTATTACATATTTACATAATGTTTGAAATTTCCGAACTAAAGGATAAATCTCTTTCTGAATTACAAGAGATTGCTAAAACCGTTGGAGCAAAGAAGTTTAGTCAATTAAAAAAACTGGATTTAGTTTATTTAATTCTAGATATTCAAGCCGCTGCTCCTGAAGCAATTACAAATAATGATGCTTTATCTGACGACAACAAACCCCGACGCAAAAGAATCGTTTTAAAAGCCAATTCACCAAAAGTGAATAAAAACAGCAAAACTTCACAACCTAAACGAGAAAAAGCACCAGAGCTTTTTGCTCCTATTCAAAATTCAGAGGTTGAAGAGTCGGTAGAACCAATACAAGTTTCCACTGAAAAAAAACCATTTAAAAGAGCTATAAAAATTGCACCTGCAACTCCTGTTGAAAATACCGTAGTTGAAACCATTGAAAAACCTGCAACTAGAACTGATGTAGTAAAAGTCGCCATTAAAAAAGCGGTGAGACCTGCGCCAAAAACAGAAAATAAAAGTCAGCCCGAAAGTAGTGAAAGCAATGTTGTTGAAGCTACAAGTGATGGACAAGAAAGAGTACAGAAAAATCAGCCTAAACAGCAGAATAAACAACATAAACAACAAGGAAATCAACAAGGAAACCAGCAAGCGAACCAACAAAGAGAAAAAGGACCGCGCAAACCGGGAAACCGCTTTAGAGATCCTGATTATGAATTTGACGGAATTATTGAAAGTGAAGGCGTTTTAGAAATGATGCCTGATGGTTATGGTTTCTTACGTTCATCCGACTACAACTATCTGTCATCACCAGATGATATTTATTTATCCCAATCACAAGTTAAATTGTTTGGTTTAAAAACCGGAGATACTGTAAAAGGAGTGGTTAGACCTCCAAAAGAAGGAGAAAAATATTTTCCTTTAATTCGTGTTTCAAAAATAAACGGATTAAATCCAAATGTGGTTAGAGACCGTGTTTCATTTGAACATTTAACACCTTTATTTCCACAGGAAAAATTTACTTTGGCAGGAAAAAACAGCACACTTTCCACAAGAATTATGGACTTATTTTGTCCGATAGGAAAAGGACAAAGGGGAATGATTGTTTCTCAGCCTAAAACAGGTAAAACAATGTTGTTGAAGGATATTGCAAATTCAATTGCTTCAAATCACCCGGAAGTTTACCAAATTATTCTTTTAATTGATGAAAGACCTGAAGAGGTAACAGACATGCAGCGAAGCGTAAGAGGAGAAGTTGTTGCTTCAACTTTTGATGAACCGGCTGAAAAACATGTTAGGGTTGCCAATATTGTTTTAGAAAAAGCAAAACGCTTGGTTGAATGCGGACACGATGTGGTTATTTTATTAGATTCCATCACACGTTTGGCCAGAGCTTATAATACTGTTGCCCCTGCATCAGGTAAAATTTTATCGGGAGGTATTGATGCCAACGCATTGCACAAACCAAAACGATTTTTTGGAGCTGCAAGAAATATAGAAAATGGAGGATCATTAACTATTATTGCCACTGCATTAACCGAGACAGGTTCTAAAATGGATGAAGTTATCTTTGAAGAATTTAAAGGTACAGGAAATATGGAGCTTCAATTAGAAAGAAATATTGCCAACCGTAGAATTTACCCAGCTATTGACCTTGTTAAATCAAGCACTCGTAGAGATGATTTATTACTAGATCCAAAAACAGTAAAACGCATGTGGATACTTAGAAAATATTTGGCTGATATGAACCCTGTAGAAGCTATGGAATTCATTAAAAGTAAAATTCAATACACCACTTCAAATGAAGAATTTTTAATCTCTATGAATGGCTAATCATTCAAGTTATAAAATAAAAAAAGCGAGCTAATGCTCGCTTTTTTTATTTAAATATTTTCTTTCAATTAATAGTAGCTACCTCTATTATCCTTAATATCGGCAGTTTCTTCCAATACTTGAAATAACTGGTAAGATCTCGATTTCAAATTATCTATTATTCTATTACGAAACATATCATAATTATCTAATTTCACAGGAGCATCCCGTTTTACCACTTTAACCACAAACACACCTTTATTACCTTCTATTGGTTTTGAAACTTCGTTTAGTTTTATAGTAGACATTGCACCCACTACAGATGGTTCATTCCCTACACCAGATAATAACGGGTTGAGCAAAGTTACACTAGCTGCTGCATTAACCGTTGTATTGGTGTTTTTTGCCATTTCTTCTAAAGTAGCTCCTTTAATTTTTGCTTTAATAATTTCAGCTTTTTTCTTATTGATTAACTCAGGGCGGATTTTTTCCAAAATATCTTCACTAACCACCAATCCGTCTTTCTCAGATTTAGCTTTAAGAACAGCCACAACATAACCTCTTTTTCCATTTACATCAACGTCAAAGCGTTTAGAATCTCCAAGTTCTTGTTCATTGGAAAATGCCCAAATAACAATTGGACGTTGAATGTTTAAACCCGGAATATTTTCATCCAATACTTTAAGGCTTTTTGCAGATTGAATGGTATAATTTTCTTTTTTCGAAAGATCTTCTAATTTTTCACCATTTGCCAAATTAGAAGCAAGTGTTTCTGCTTTTTCAAAAACAGAATTTTCAGTAACTTCAGATGCCTCTATTAAACGTGCAAAAGTAGCAAGTTTTACGCCTATTTCTGCTTTTTTTTGCTCATCTACTCTGATAATATGAAAACCAAATGCGGTTTCAACAACATCTATGCTTCCAACCGGATTTTTATAAATAAAATTGGCAAAATCTTTATCGAATGAATCAGAAAAAGCTTGATCTTTTCTTGTCCAACCAATATCACCACCTTTACCTTTTGTACCATCAGTATTTATTTGATCTGCAATTTCAGTATATTTAGTTTTGTTGGCTTTAACCAATCCAAAAATACTGTCTGCTGTTTTTTTAGCTTCTTCTTTTGTTTTTAATGAAGTAGATCTTACCGCTCCAGCATAAGGAACCAATATATGACTTGATTTTACAGAATCAGGCAACTGCTCAAAATCTATAATTTTTGAAATTTTGTAGTAGCCATTCTCTTTATAAGGACCAACGACATCACCAACAGAAGCACTAAAAATGGATTCTGAAACTGCCGCAGGCAATTGATTTTTATAATAATAGCCGTTATCAATGGCCAAATCGGATCTATTATCACTCAAAAACATTTCATAATTTTGAGCGTTTTTTAATCCGGTAATTTGAACTTTAGTGTTTGCTGCACTGCTAAATTCCTCTCTGTCATTGATAAAATTAGTTACTTCTTTTCTAACGCCTTCATCATCTGCTTCAGATGGCACAATATCAAATCTCACATAATCGATGGAACGGGTAGCTTCAGACTTAAATCGTTTGGAATTTTTTTCCAAATATTCTTGAATTTCTTCTTTTGATACCTTAGCTGCATTATCGTCAATTGTTGCATATGGAACATAAACAAATTGTGCATCAATTTTAGTGTTTTGGTATAAATAATCACGTTCACCTTCTTTTAATGAAGCACCTAAACCGGCAGACACCAAAGAAGTATAAGCCTGACGTTCTAAATTTTGCTTAATACTTTTTTCAGTTTCTAACCAATTTAACCAAGCTTGGCTTTCTCCTGCTTCAGCATCGGCTTTCATATTGGCAATATATTCCTTTAATTTTTCTTCATTAAAAAGTCCGGCTTCATTTTTAAAAATCGGAGAATTTTGAATTTCCGGCAATGCCACCATAGCATCCCAAATATCTTTTTCACCCACTACAATTCCGGCTCCTTCTAATTGAGATTGGAATATTTTTTCACCAACCAAATTATTCCAAACAGCATTTACGGCCTGCATTTGGGATACTCTTCCTCCACTTTGCGATTTATAATTTTCAACTAGTTTCGCAAACTCCTCTCTGTCAATGTCTTCTCCATTAACCTCGCCTATTGAATTCGCTTTAGTAGCACTGAAAAATTGCTGAATTGAACTCGGATCAAGTACAAATGCAAAAAGCGCTAAACCTACAATTAGGATTAGGAACATTGAACGATCTCTAATTTTTGATAAAATTGCCATTTCTATAGTTGTTTTCTTTTATTACAGTGTGCGAAAATACGATTTAGTTATTAATTATGAAAGTGAAATAATTATTATTAATTACAAAAAAAAGTAATTTCAGGAAGTTGTAAACCATTAATCGACTTTATCTAAAAGTTTTAGATAAACTTCCATAATTTTCGAGGAATCTACCTTCAACATTTTAAAATGTAAATTGTTAATCTCAATAATTTCATCTTCTTTTGGTATGTCTTCATTATGATAAACAACAAATCCCCCCAGAGTTTCATAGGCTTCATTTTCTTCAATATTTAAATCATAGGTTTCATTTAAATAATCCACTTCCAATCGTGCCGAAAATTCAAATTCCCCATCATTAATTTTATTTTCCAACAAATCTACGGTATCATGTTCATCAATAATTTCACCGAATAATTCTTCAACAATATCTTCTATGGAAATGATTCCAGATGTTCCGCCAAATTCATCAAGCACAACGGATATGCTTCTTTTCTTTTTAATTAAAATGTTTAGCACATTGTTTATCAGCATACTTTCAGGAACAAATTCAACCGGCAATAAAATAGATTTGATGTCTTTTGGCTTTTTAAACAATTCAAATGCAATGGAATAACCCAAAACATTATCTAAAGAACCGTCAAAAACCAAAATTTTCGAATATCCCGTTTGTATAAATAATTCTTTCAAATTGGCAATATCCTCATTAATGTCAACCGCAACAATTTCGGTTCTTGGAATCATGATTTCACGGGCCTTTACCGTATCAAAATCAAGCGCATTTTGAAAAATTTGAATTTCAGAATCCACTTCTTCAAAATCATCACTGTTTTCTAATTGTTTGGTGATGTAATTCCCAAGCTCCTCTTTACTGAATTCAGTTTGTTTCTCATCATTAGCTGTATTAAAAAACGTTTTCAATAAATAATCGGAAATTACCGTAATAAAATCGGAGATGAAATGAAATATAATGTAAAAAAAGTAAGCCAGAGGCGCAAAAAACCAAAATATTTCATTGGCATAAATTCTGAAAATTGCTTTTGGCAAAAATTCAGCAGTAACCAAAATTATTATTGTTGAAATTAAGGTTTGGATTATTAATGTTGAGAAATCATTTAATGAGAAACCGATTAGTTTTCCCATAATGATTTCACCCATAAAGAAACTGTAAATTACCAGAGAAATATTATTCCCAACCAACATGGTTGTAATAAATTTTGATGATTTAGCAGTTAATTTACCAACAATTTTTGAAGTAAATCCCTCTTTCTTTTTTTGAAGTTCTATTTGAAATTTATTGGCTGATATATAGGCGATTTCCATTCCGGAAAAAAAAGCGGAAAGCAGTATTGAAATTAATATGACGGGAATTTGTATTTCCACTTAATTATTTTTCGGTTTTTCCCTTTTTTTTCTGAAACGTCTCCTGAAAAAATACATAAAAACTGCCAATATTGAAAATCCAGCCAACATATACGCACGTTCTCTATCAGTATTCCAATTCAGTATTGTTTCTACACTAAATACAACGGCTATTACTAAATACCCGTATTCAAATATTTTCCAAAGGTTTTGCATCTTATATTTTATTCTTTAATGTTAATTACGCCACTCTGATTTTTCACCCACCACGTTTTTAAATCTTCTGTAGATTCAAATCCGGTTCCAAATATAGTATCTGTTACGGTGTAAAAGGCGAATTTTTTCTCGGTAAAAAAATAATGTGTTTTTTGATCCCAATAAATTTGTTCGGTTACCAGTTTATTTTTTTGGGCATAATTATATACGACCACATTATTTTTTATTTCAGAAACTTCTGTTTTCCTATAACTCTTAGCGTAATCTCCCTCTACGGTAACAGAATCCCCATTTTTTTCAATGGAGGTAATTTTTATTCCCTTTGGAAATTCATTATAAGGATGATTTTCTCTGTTACTGAAATCAAGCATTACCGGAGCTTTCATTTTAATGTCAACGCGTCCGGAATCAGTATGTTTATGGTTAATTTTATAGGCTTCTCCAATAGGTAAATTTTTATCGGCCAAAAAATCCCTTACCTCTTTGACATCATTTGTACATGAAAAAAACATTGCTGTGATTAAAACCGTAGCAATGCTTTTTATTTTATTAACAACTGATTTTGTCATTCAACAAATATATCAATTATAATATTTTAAATCTAATTTACGGAACTATAACTGTTTCATTAATCCAACAACCAATTTTATGTCTGGACCCTGATTCTACACCAGCTACAAATAAATCTTTTTTACTTGGTACATTCTCTGAATAGTTAGCAATAAATCTATTCGCCAATGAACTAATACTTGGGTCAACTGATCTTGCTTTTAATGCTTTATTTAAAGCAGCAACATAAACCATTCTTTTTGAAACCACATCGGTTCCGCAAGAGTTGGCACTTGAGGCGTACATACTTGCAATCAATAAATAGGCTTTACCCATTGTTGGCTGATATTCAATAGTTTTATATGCATAGCTTCTCGCTTCTCCTAATCTTCCTTTTTTTCTTAATATTTCAGCAACTCTTAATGCATATTTAGCCTTATTGTAAGAATCAGTTTCCTGATCTATTGCCTTTTTGAAATATTCCATTGCTTTATTGGTTTCTCCATTTTTCATTAAGATACCAGCATAAAATACAGAAGCTTGAGGTGACGGATCAGCATGAACATAGGCTTCAACCAATACATCATAAAATGGATCGTCTGTACATTCTTTATTGTACATTCTGGAAACAGCTCTTTTTAACCATACAGCATCACTTTTATTTTCTTCAAAATACTTTTTATTCAAAGGAATTAAGTTCTCACAAGTTGAAATTGCAGATAGTTTTGCATCTAATCCAGACTCAACAAGCTCTAAATTGCTTAAAGTTTGATCAATAGCCATTTTGATTCTTTTATCTCTAGCACTTAAATTTAGGGAATCTTTAGCATTAATAATATCTAATTGTTTTGAATATTCTTCTCTTTTTAATTCAATGCCTTCACCAACTTCATCATAAGTATCAAATACTATTTGTGGGTTTGTATCTTTATGTTTATTTAATATGATGTCAAAATATCTATAAATATTGGTTGGAGACATTTCAGTAGGATCTGATTTAAAGCATTTTTCCAATAAACCAAATACTTCTTCTTCTGAAGCACCATGAGCATCTTCAAATGTTGCAAAGTCACTATAAACTCTAGCTAAATCTTTAGGAAAATTCTCCATTCTTTGTATATAAACTCTTTCAACAAGTTTAACTGCAGCGGCTTTATCAGCTTCAGAGGTCGCATTTTCTAAACGATTTTCGGCAATTTTAATACCCAATTTGTAAATATTCACAGTAAGTGTTGGGCAATTATCCATTGTCCACAGCCAGTTTTCATAAGCCATATCATATTTACCTGCGCTGTAATCGCCTTTAAACAGATTGTATTTTACAATACATTCTTGATCGGCCTGTGAAAAAACAGCAGGGGATGATACTATAAATAATAATACAGCTAAAATTTGTCTCATTTGTTTCATCGTCATAATTTTTAATTAAAATATTTCTAATTTTTTAAACCATTTGTCATTTAACGAAAGGCCTAATCTGAAATTAACATAATTTTCTTGCACTAAGCCGTTCGCCGTTTGTCCTCTTTTTCCAATCTCAAATCCGATATTCAAATTAGACAGTTGCTTACTCATTGGTAACCCTACTCCAAAAGATATGCCAAAATCATCAATGGCAGTAAAATTGGTCCCTTTTCCTGATGCATCAACCAATAATCCCGTGTTTTCAAATTTAACTCCTGCCCTATAGGTAACTCTATCCCAATAACTTGTAATTGAATTAAATTTCGGGGTGTAAAAACCTCCTACCGCTAATTTACTGTATTTATCGTAATCAATTTTTGAATAATTATTAAAAACGCCACCATTTAATTCCAATGCATTTTGAAAACTATAATCAACACCTGCATACCATTTGTTTTCTTTCCCTAAGCCAAGGCCTATAGTTGATTTTAATGGAGATTTTAGAATCCCAGTACTTTCTGTGCTCAAAATTGTATCACGGGGTGATTCAAATGCGCCTAAAGAAACTGAATATAAATACTCAGTTCCAGTTGCTTCAATTTCATTATTAAAATCAAAATTTCCTCCGAAAAGGAAATCTAATTTAGTATTTAATTTTCTTTTATACTGAAACCCCCCATTAAAAGTTAATCCTTTTATATTTGAAACGGTCTGGTATTTTGTCCCTAAAGATGCACCCTTCACTTGATTTAAGATGCTGTTTTCAATTTTTCCAAAAATATAATTTCCTTGTAAACCAATACTAAAATTTTTGAAAGGTTTATAACCAAAACTTAAAAACACTTTATTTGTTCCGCCATCACCTATATATTCAGTTACTTCTGAAACATTATTATTGGCGTCATATTCATTTGAGGTCAAAGAATACCCCACCGAAGAATTTGGTAATAATCCAAAAGTCATTCCTCCATTTTCGCCTATGGGAAACCCTAAAGCCAAATAAGAAAGGTATGTTGTTGAAGCGCGTTGTTCACCGTTACTGTCTTTTACTGTATTATTCAGATTTTCTATGGCCATTGTATACGTGGTAAAACTCAATGAAGCATTGGCTGCAGGATTTAAAAAATTTAAATGATAACTTTCATTTAAAGATACCCCAACGCCCCCCATACTTAATTGTTCAACAGTGCTTGAGTTATTTTTATCTCCAATTCCGAAAAATGAATAAGCTGATGTATTGTTCTTTTGAGAAAAACCGACTATAGATACAAATAGTGTTATTACTACTATTATTTTTTTAATCATTTATTATAAATTATAAGTCAAAATTGTGTTCAATCCTTCTAACAAAAAATTAGGATTCGCAAATATGCCATTTTTTAATCTATTTGCCAAGAAATTTACGTCTCCTCCTGTTAAAACAACTGTTAAATCGTTATTTTTTTTTCTATACTGATTAATAACGCCATCAATTTCAGTTATAACTCCATTAATTACACCCGAATGTATACTTGTTTCTGTCGAACTTCCTGTCAATTCACATTTTCCCACAGGTTCCAGGAGCGGTAATTTTTCAGTAAAAGCATGTAGCGCTTTATAGCGCATTTGCAATCCTGGTGAAATTGCGCCACCGTAATAATTGCCATCATTATTGATGAAATCAAAGGTTATACAGGTTCCTGCATCAATTATTAAAACATTTTTGTTTGGATATTTTGCTATTGCTGATGAAACTAGCGCAATTCTGTCGACACCCAAGGTTTTTGGAGAAGCATAATTGTTCACAAACGGAACTTTTGTGTTAAAATCTAGCTCAATTAAGTTTATTTCAGCTCGTAATTTGCCTATTTGAGATTTATTTATGGAACCGACCGAAGAAATAATTGCGTTTGTGCAATGGTATTTTTTTATAATTTTAATTGTTTCAGAAACAAAAATTTCATTGCTAAGGCTTTCATTGTGAACCATTTTACCGTCATCAAAAACAGCATTTTTAATTCTTGTATTGCCTACATCTATAATTAAGTTCATTGCTATTTCCTAAAGAGTTCAAAAATACAACAGATTTTTTTAAATTGTTTTGATATGTCTAAAAAATAAATTTATATTTGCAACCGCTAAAGCGATGGTGCCTTAGCTCAGTTGGTAGAGCAAAGGACTGAAAATCCTTGTGTCCCTGGTTCGATTCCTGGAGGCACCACCATAAAACCCTAAACAAAAGTTTAGGGTTTTTTTTATGGAATAAAATATTTTCAACATTAATTAGCACCTACAAATCTAAAATCAAAAAATTACCAATCCTTATTTATCATCATCGTCTTCATCAAAATCTTCATCTTTATTTTCATCAATTTCCTCATCCTCATTCTCTTCAATTTCCTCATCCTCATTCTCTTCAATTTCCACATCTTCATCATCAATAGCCGCTTTTATGTTTAAATCTAAATCAATCTCCAAATCTCTTTCTATAACATCATCTTCCTCTTCTTCATAAAAATTTTCCATACTATCCGCTAGCTCATCACTTATTTTAACTAAGTAAATGGTGTCATCTACTGAAACCTCAACGGCTTCAACATATTGACCTTTATGATTTGTAAACCTAACGATGTCTCTAATGCCGTAACCGTCCGGAAATTTGTCAACCAACAAATTAAGGATTTCAGAGGTTAATTTTTTATAATCTACTATTATTCTTTTCATAACAAATTAGTTATATAATTAGACTTCAAAAAATGAAATGGATATTTGATTACTTCTCTATATATTGTCAAATATAAAAAAATAACAGTACTAAAAAATTATTTTAGTCAATATTGAAAAGAAATCTATAAAAAACAAAAAACCAAGAATTATCTTGGTTTTTTGTTTTTATGCTTAAAGCATCCTTAAGGTATTTAATTCCATTTCAGTTAAATGCCGCCAATGGCCTCGGGGTAAGTCTTTTTTTGTTAGCCCCGCGAAAATTACACGGTCTAATTTCACAACACTATAATCAAAATGTTCAAATATCCTGCGTACTATTCTGTTTCTTCCGGAATGTATTTTAACACCAACTTCTGTTTTTGGCTGATTGACAACATAGGAAATATCATCAACAATCACTCGTTTTTCATCTAACATAAAACCTTCAGAAATTTTTATAAGATCGCTGTTTGACAATTTTTTATCCAATGTGGCGTGGTATATTTTTTGGATATTACTCTTTGGATGCGTCAGTTTTTTCGCCAACTCTCCATCATTCGTAAAAAGCAATAATCCAGTTGTGTTTCTATCCAATCGGCCAACAGGGTAAATACGTTCTTTTGTGGCATTCGCAATTAATTCCATCACCGTTTTTCGTCCGCGATCATCTTCCATCGTAGTGATATAATTTTTCGGCTTATTCAGTAATACATATCTTTTTTGTTCCTGATTTATTAATGACCCGTCGAAACGAACCTCATCTCCCAGTGTAACTTTGTGTCCCATTTCGGTAACCAGTTTTCCATTTACGGTAGCGCTTCCTGCTTTAATATAAACATCCGCCTCCCTACGTGAGCAAATGCCCGAGTTTGAAATGTATTTATTTAAACGGATACCTTCTATTTCATTGTCCTGCTTAACTTGTTTTGGTTTTGGTGTTGGTTTTTCTTCTCTAGAAATTGGTCTTTCTTTTTTAGAAAATGAACTTTCCTTTCTGAAAGCTGGTTTGTCCCTGAAGTTGCCTGAAGGTTTCTTTTTGGCGTCGAACTTTTTAGGTTCAAACTTTTTAGAAGTAGTTGTTTGAGGTTTTTTTTTACCTTGGTGTCGTCCTCCCGACGAGTTTTTACTTGAATTCATTTTTTTAATTTTTTGCAAAAATAATTTATATTCTTCTAATTATGAAGAATATAAATTTTATTTTAAAAGAATTTTATTAATAATGACTGAGTAGTCTATTAATGCTAAGCTAAATACACCGGTAAACAATAACAATTTAATTACAAAATGCAGCAAGGTGTAATTATTTTTGCTTTTGCTGAACCATAAAAAAAGCACAAACAAGAACAATACCACAACACTGATGTAAAAATAATATCTCATCCCTCCTATTTCGGGGTATTTCAGCAAAAAGTAAATTGGGTTTAGCGTTAATAACACCAAAATTGTAATAAGAATTTTAGTAAAATACTCGCCGTATTTAACGGCTATTGTTTGGTAATTATGGATAAAATCGCCTTTTATTCCTTCCAAATCTTTGATTAATTGCCTAATCAATAATATAAAGAGTAAAAATGCCGCGTGCGTAAAAATAATTTCTGAAAAGTTTTTATAATAAACAAAAACGGCAAAAAAAGGTAAAATGGCTAAAATTGCTGCTGAAAAAAATCCAGCCAATGGATATTTCTTAAGTTTATGCGAGTAAAACCAAATTAAAAAAATATATACCGAAAAAAATAATGCCGCTCTCCATGAAACCAAAAGAGCAAAAATGAAGCCTAAAAAATTCAACAAAAAGTAAATTTGCAATTTTGTTTTTTGAGCCACAATTGAATCAATAGCAGCTTTTACCGGCCTGTTAATTTTATCCGCTTCAAAATCATAAAAATTATTGATGATGTAACCCGAAGCAATCACGCAAATTGTTGAAAGCACAATAAAATATAGGTCAACATCCAACAATACATGTTTCAGCGTTTTTTCAGGAGAAAAGATAAATATGGAAGCCAGGTATTGCGCAATTACAATAAGTGCAATATTATATCCTCTAACAACCGAAAATAAACTCAGTAATTTAATGTAAATTGGTGCGTTTTTTTTAGTGTTTCTTTTGGCTATATCGAGTAAGTCCATGGTGAGATGAAATAAAACTTAACAACAAAATTATTTTATTAAACTTTATTTTTGTGTGATTATTTTGTTAAAATCTATAAACCAATTCCAGTTTATAATCTTTTAGAAGGATTTTTGCGTTATCGAAATCTTCTGTAAACCCTAAGATATAGCCTCCTCCACCGGAGCCGCATAATTTTAAATAATATGCATTCGACTCAATTCCATTTTTCCATATTTTATGAAAAGCAATTGGAATCATTGGCTTAAAATTATCCAAAACCACTTTTGAAAGTTGTTTTACATTTCCAAATAATGATTTCACATTTCCATTTAAAAAATCTTCTATACAAGCATCTGTATGTTTGGCAAAATCCTCATTTAACATTTTACGGAAACCTTCATTTTTCATTTTATTCATAAAAATAGAAATCATAGGTGCAGTTTCGCCAATCATTTCAGAATCTAACAAAAACACGGCTCCTTTTCCTTCTTTTTGAGATGGAATCCCCGTTGCTTCTAAATTATCTTTAGAATTGATTAAAATTGGAATGCTTAAATAAGAGTTTAAAGGATCTAAACCTGAGCTTTTACCGTGAAAAAACGATTCCATTAGTGAAAAAATACCCTTCAATTTTAACAATTTTTCTCTTGTTAAATTTTCTAAAACAGTAATTTTTTCGTTGGCATATTTATCGTAAATTGAAGCCACCAATGCGCCGGAACTGCCAACTCCATATCCTTGCGGAATACTTGAGTCGAAATACATCCCATCTTCAATATCTGATTTAAATTCATCCAATCTGAAACTAACCAAATCCTGAACTTCTAAAGTTGCCAAATAAGCGTAAAACTTTTCTAAGTTGCTATTCGATTTTTTTGCCGCTTCAGATAAAATTTTAGATTTTTTTAAAGCGCCTTGATATACGTTATAAGGTATGGCCAAACCTTTGGAATCTTTGATGATTCCGTATTCCCCAAAAAGTAAAATTTTTGCGTAAAAAAGTGGTCCTTTCATTAAATTATTTATTAGGTACTCGTTTTGCTCCTTCTCCTATGCTGTCGCAAATATAATGATTTTCTTGACAAAAATGGATTAACTTGCTTTTTATGAAATTGTTAACAATTTCCTTTTCACTTTCAGGAAACAACACATGAACATTCGCTCCGGCATCTAAGGTAAAACAAATATTTGAATTCGTTTGCGCTCTAAAATTCCAAATTTCGTTAATTATTTTTAAGGTGTTTGGTTTCATCAATATAAAATACGGATTGCTCGTCATCATCATAGCATGTAAAGTTAATGCTTCGCTTTCCACAATAGTAATGAAAGCCGTTAAATCCCCGCTCTGAAGTATCTTTGAGATTGTAGATATATTGTCATTCGCTTGTTTAAAGCGTTGTTTAGCAAACGGATGGTTGTACATTAACTGGTGTCCGACAGTGCTTGAAACTTGCTTTTCGCCTTCGTCAACCAATAAAATAGTGTCTTGATAATTTTTAAAATTATCATGAATATTATATGGAAATTTTACGCCAAATAAATCTGAACTTCCTTCAATTTCAGGATGATTTCCCCAAACAATCAGCGGGCCTTCAATGCTTCTGCAGGCACTACCCGAACCTAAACGTCCTAAAAATGATGCTTTTCTGTTGAAATACTCATCAGTCATAGAAGGATTTAATTCTTTCTCCAGGCTCATAATACACAAAGCCAATGCGCCCATTCCACTTGCTGACGATGCAATGCCGCTGCTGTGCGGAAAAGAGTTTTGGGATTTTATGATAAAATCAAAATCCTTCAAAAACGGAACATACTTTTCGATTCTTTTGAAAAAAGTGAAAATTTTAGGCTTAAAGTCATCTTTTTTTTCACCTTGAAAATAAATTTCAAAGCTGAATTTATTTTCAAAGGATGTTGCACTTCGCTCATTGTCCAGTTTCTTGTATTCCAACGTTGTCAAAGTATAACAAGCGTCTAATGTAAAACTAACGGAAGCGTTTTCAGGAATTTGAGGTTCTTGTTTTCCCCAATATTTCACCAAAGCAATGTTGCTGGGTGTTTTCCAAGTGACACTTCCCAGAGTTGTATTTTTTAAATTAAATTCTTTTAAAATAAAATCGGATTCCTTCAAGACAAAAATTTTGAGCAAAGATAATTGTTTTGATTAAACATTCTCTAATCTTGAAAGAACATCTTTTTTGTAACTTCTACTTATTGGAATTCCTTTATTTTTGACTTCAATAAATTCATTTGTAAATGAATCAATTTTAGCCATTGAAACAATAAATGAGCGATGAATTCTCATGAAATCATTTTTTGGAAGCTTGGCTTCAATACTTCTTATAGTTTCTCTTGTTACCACAACAGTATTTTCAATAAAAATTTTAATATAATCACTAAAACTTTCAATATAATTTATTTCAGAAAAGTTAATCTTTATCATTTTCCTATCGGAACGAACAAAAATAAATTCGCTTTTTACCTGAGTTATTTCTGACGTTGATTCAGAAATTACGGAAATACTTTCTCCCAAATATTTATGCACTGCTTGAAGTAAACGTTCAAATGAAATTGGTTTTAATAAATAATCTACGGCCTGCAGGTTCATTTTATATGTATCCATTGTTATTAGTATTATTTATTAAAAAACTTGTTAGAAAAGGAAATGTCAAAAAAGCAACCAACTTAATTGCCTCAATTAGTTTATTTGCAATTGTTTGGGGTTTTTTAAACCAAATAATTGGGTTAATGAGCGCTTTTGATTCAATTCAAGCAGTAGGAGATATTTCTCCGTCAGTCTTAGCCGCTGGTTTAAAAGTTAGCTTTTTTTCTCCCATTTTTGGAATGCTTACTTTTCTAGTTGGAAGATTAGATATTATAATTTTAACTTGGATAGATAAAGAATAACCTTATTATATATTCTTAAATTTAAAAAAGTGAAGTATTGAAATACTTCACTTTTTTTTATAAAATTTATGGAATGATTATTGGGGCTTGAATATCCATTAAAATACAATTAACCAACTCAAAATTCAAAAAATGATAAAACGCTTCATTTATTCATTATCAATATTACTTTTATTAGGTAACACTTATCAAGGAATTGCGCAATCAACTAAAAACGAATTGTATTTAACTACAATTGCTTCAAAAGATAGTATTTATTCAAAAACTTTTAACGAACAAAAACAGTTTTGGGTTCAACTTCCTGAAAATTACAATCCGAAAAGTCCAGAAAAATTTCCTGTTGTTTATATTTTAGACGGAGGAGTACAATTAAAAACTTTGGGAACGGTTTATGAAAATTATTGGGGTCACTATTTACCAAACATGATTTTGGTTGGAATTTCAAATAGCACTAACAGAACCAGAGATTTAACCACTTCACAAATAAAAATGAGGAGTGGAACAGAAATGGATGAAAATACAGGTGGTGCAGAAAAATTTACGCAATACATTGAAAAAGAATTAATTCCATTTATTGACAAAAATTACCCAACAACACCTTATAGAACCTTAATTGGGCATTCATATGCTGGCTTATTCACAATAAATATGCTGATAAATCATAATAGTTTATTTAAAAATTATATTGCCATTGACCCAAGTTTGGATTGGGACAATCAAAAATTATTAAAACAAGCAAAGGGAAAATTGACTTCAGAAATTTTTAAAGGAAAATCTCTTTTTGTTTCAATGTCCGCAGAACAATTACACATGTGGGATGAAACTATTACCGTTGAAAATTTAATGGAAAATACTTCTGAATTCACATTATTTCCACGTTCAATTATAGAGTTTTCAAACTATGCTGAATTACATAAAGAAAGTGGTTTGAATTTTTCGTGGAAAATATATCCTGAAGATTTACATCAAACTGTTCCGTTACCTTCAATTAGAGATGGGTTGGTTTTTCTATTTAAATGGTTCCAATTTAAAAATCCACCAAAATATAACAATCCGGAAACTACCATTGAAGAATTAACTGAATTATTAAACACACAAGCAAAAATATATGCTGAGAATTTTGGGTATTCTGCACCTCCAATGATTGAAGAATTGTTTACTGGTTACGGCTATATGAATATGCAAATGGGAGCACCAGAAAAAGCCAAATTCTTTTTTGAAATGGGTGTAAAATACTATCCGAAAAGTGCGAATTCATATGATTCTTTAGCTGAGTACTATGAATCGCAAGAAGATTATTCCAACGCATTAAAAAACATTAAGATTGCTTTCGAACTTAGTGGAAGTGAAACTCATAAAAAAAGATTGGAAGAAATTCAATCTAAAAGCTAACTTACTATTACCATATAAAAGTTTATTTACAACTCTTTTTAGTTATTTTTGCACTTATATGAAAACTAAAAAGGCTTTTATTTTACTTAACGGAGCAGAACCCGCTATATTTCCAGATTTATCTATTTATGATTTGGTTTGTGCTATTGATGGTGCCTACAATCATTTTGAAGCCAAGAACATTGTTCCAGATTTAGTTACAGGAGATTTTGATTCCATACATACAATTCCAACAACTGTTGAAGTTGTAAATACGCCAGATCAAAATTTTACAGACTTTGACAAAGCATTGGCTATTTTAAAAGAAAGAGGTTATTATCACATTGATGTTTATGGCGGAAGCGGTAAAGAACATGATCATCTTTTAGGAAATATTAGCACCGCACTTCAATGGAAAAATAATTTAAGTATTTCCTTTTTTGATGATTTTGGAAAATACTTTTTCATTAAAGAAACCATAAAAATAATGAATGTAAAAGGCAGAAACATTTCATTAATTCCTTTTCCATCAGCTCATGAAATATTTACTGAAGGTTTATTGTATCCTATTATAAATGAAACATTAACTTTTGGAAAACGTATCGGGACAAGAAATAAAGCCAGCGAAGATGAAATTCAAATTTCCTTTAATGGAGGTGAGTTGTTGCTTTATATCAGTAATCTTTAAACCTTCAAACTGTGGATAGAAAATTAAAATTAATTTGGGATTTTAGAGGTCCAGATTCTCAAAAAACGGCAGAACACCATTGCGTACATTTAAAAGAATTTGCTGTCATTGAAAAGCTGCATTTTTATGAAATAGGTTCATCTCTTCTTTCAGAAATGCATGCAACGGCCTTTATAATTGTTGATGAAATTGACATGAAAACCTACAGAGACGCATTAAAACCACACAGAGGAGAAATAGCCCCCTAACCCCCAAAGGGGGAATTCAATTAAGAATTAAAAAAAGGTAATATAAATAGTAATTAAAGTTGAAATTTGTTTTCAACTTTAAGATTTTAGTCTTTACACTAAATTCCCCCTTTGGGGGTTAGGGGGCTTATCGAATTCGCCACAATCCAACCACCGGTCCAGGCATTTTGAAAATTAAATCCGCCGGTCACAGCATCAATATTTAACACTTCCCCTGCAAAAAACAGATTTTTATGCAGTTTACTTTCAAAACGCTTAAAGTTGATTTCTTTTAAATCTATTCCACCGGCAGTAACAAACTCATCTTTAAATGTGCTTTTTCCATTTACTTTAAAAGTACATTTTGTAAGTTGATTTGCTAAATCTTCTAATTGTTTATTGTTTAATTGCGCCCATTGAGAATCTGAGTAAATTTTAGCAGCAATTACCAATTTTTCCCATAAACGTTTTGAAATTTCATCAAAAACCGAATGTAAAATAACTTGTTTTTTAGACTGTTCCTTTTTAACTGATTTTAAATGCTCTAAAACAATTTCAAACTTTTTAGACAACCAATTGACTTCAATTTCAAATTGATAGTCATTTTCATGGAATTCCAGAGCTCCCCAAGCCGACAGTTTTAAAATACCCGGTCCGCTTAATCCCCAATGTGTAATTAACAAAGGCCCTTGTTCAGCTAATTTGGAATTCAATACTTTTACTGAAGCTTTTGGAACTGAAGTCCCAGGAATATCTTTTAATCTTTCATCTACAATATTAAAGGTAAACAGTGATGGAACAGGTTTTATAATGCTGTGTCCTAAACCGTCCAGCATAGCCCAAACCTTAGCATTGCTTCCAGAAGCAACCAATAAAAAATCGGCTGTAAAGTTTTCGGATTTTGTTTTTACAATGAATTTATCCCTGCTTTTTTCAATGGCATCAACCCTTGTGCTTATTTTTACTTTAACGCCAGCTGCTTTCGCGCTTTCCAAAAAACAATCTATAATTGTTTGTGATGAATTTGATTGAGGAAAAATGCGATTATCGTCTTCAATTTTTAAAGGAATCCCTCTGTTTTCAAACCATTCCATAGTATCGCCTGTCATAAATTGATGAAATGGACCCAACAGTTCTTTTTTTCCGCGAGGGTAAAATTCAACCAATTCATTTGGCGTAAAACAAGCGTGACTCACATTGCAGCGCCCACCGCCAGATACTTTTACTTTTTGTAAAACGCCATTACTTCCTTCTAAAATAATGACTTCCAAATCCGGGTGCATTTCTGCGGCATTTATCGCTGCAAAATACCCTGCAGCACCTCCTCCAATAATTATAAATTTTCTATGCATATCAAAAGCAAAATTATGCTTTTAAAATTTAACTAATTTGGTTTGGTGTAAATTAAAAATAGTCGAAATTCATATTATTTATAATCATTCTAATTTTTAAATTTATTACTTTTATTGTTTATTATTAAGCCTATATTACAAAATCTTTATCTTATGAGAAATCTAATTATATTCTTATTTACAACTGTTTTAATTTCATCTGTTTCTTATGCTCAAGTAGCAGAAAAATATGGTAATAAACTTACTTTAAAAGAAAAAACACCCGTTTCAGAATTATTTAAAAATCCTAAAAAATATGTTGGAAAAACTGTTCAGGTTGAAGGGTTAATTATTAACGTTTGTGAAAAAAGAGGTTGCTGGATAGAAATTAGCAGCGACAAAGAATTTGAAAAAATAAGATTTAAAGTTGAAGATGGTGTTATTGTTTTTCCGATGGACACAAAAGGAAAAAAGATTTTAGCTGAAGGTGTTTTTGAGGAATTGGTTTACACCAAAGAAGAATTAATTGAACAAGGAAAACACCAAGCAAAAGAATACGGAACACCATTTGACCCAAGTTCAATAACAAAAGGAAAATCTGAATACAGATTAAAAGGATTGGGAGCAAGCGTTAAATAATTTTCATTGCAATAAACATTTTAATCTTTTTTAATGCACTGGAGAAAATTAACACGCATACTTCATAGAGATATTGGATATATTGCTGCAGGTTTAACAGTTATTTACGCTATTTCCGGAATTGCGGTAAACCATATCCAAGATTGGAACCCAAATTACAAAATTAAAAAATCAACCATTGTTTTAGATTCCATTGCATCAAACATCACTAAAGATGAGATGGTTCACTATGTTTTGAATAGCATTGGTGAAACCGGAACCGTAAAAAACACTTTCCGCTCATCTCCAAGTGAATTGGAAATTTTTGTTGAAGGCAATACCATTTTGGTTGATTACAATTCAAAAGAAGTTCACCAGGAAAAATTCAACACCCGATTCCTGCTTAAACAAACTAACGATTTACATTTAAATAAACCTAGAGGCATTTGGACCTATATTGCTGATTTATTTGCTGTAGCGCTTTTGTTTTTAGCGATTTCAGGTTTGTTTATGATTAAAGGAAAAAATGGAATTAAAGGCCGAGGCGCCTGGCTTACAATAGCGGGAATTGTGATACCTGTTGTTTTTTGGTTGTACTTTTATTTATAAATTATATTGTTTGATTTTACAATATCAAATCTTTATATAAAATAACCGTTTTAAATCCTTTTTGGTTAAAATAATTTGGTGTGTCTTCATTTCCTGTAGCCAATATAAAATCGCCTCCCCAAGCTCCCAAACTTTTTGTTTGTCCAAAATAATCGGAGAATAATTGTTCCTGTACTGGTTTTAATCGAATTGTTTTTGAAACAATTTGCTCATGTTCTTTCATTAATCTTTCAAAATCAGGTAAATTTTCACATGTTAAAAAAGCCTCAGACAATTCAGAAATTTGATTTATTTCTGAAGTAAGAGTTCCCTTCAGCTTCTTATAGCGCTCAATTCCTTCCCTGCTGTTTTGTTTTTTATTCAAATACACAAAATACAATTGATCATTAAATGAAGGATTAAATTCAACTTTTTCAATGATTGGTTCGCTATCATTTATCCTATACAAAATAGATGAATTATTTTGAGCACACGCAATATCGTAACCGCTTCCGCCAAAAGTAGCAGACAATAATTTATAGGGATTCACCTTTGCCCAATTTGCAATGTTGTTAATTAAAGTTGAGGAAGTTCCCAATCCCCAGTTTTTAGGAAAGGTCAGGTTTGTTTTTACGACAACTCCTTTTTTCGAATTCAAAAAAGAGGGATTTAACTTTCTGGCTTCCAATAATATTTTTTTTAAATTCTCAGCAATGGTGTCTTTTCCACCATCTTCATTGGCATCAAAGGCGGCACTGGATAATCTCAATTTTGGCAAATCAAAAATTGCCTCGAGCCAACATTCTCCTTCATTGGTGAAACTATTCCATACCAGTTTGGGTTCTTTTATTGCTTCAACAACCAAATCTTGCCCACAAGTTGTTGGAACCGCCAATACTTTTGCCCCGTCCAATACAAAATACTCACCTGTTAACAATAGTTTTCCGTTGCTATAAAAATGCTCCATTATTTTTCCTGAACTAACTTATTATACGCTTCAACAACAGCATTATGAGTGATTGTTTTATGTTCAAAATAATCGATTAGAAACTTCTTTTCCTTCTCGCTTGCACCCAATTGTTTAATAATATTGGTTAAATGCATTTTCATGTGTCCTTTTTGGATTCCGGCAGTTGTCAATGCGCGTAAAGCGGCAAAATTTTGCGCCAAACCCGCCACCGCTATAATTTCCATCAATTCTATTGCTGAAGGATTTCCCAATAATTGAAGTGATAATTTAGACAAAGGATGTAAAGAAGTTAAGCCGCCAACAGTTCCCACTGCCAAAGGAATATCAATCCAAAATTTAAAAATTCCATTTTCTATACTGGCATTTGTCAAGCTTTTATACTTTCCGCTGCGTGCGGCAAATGCATGAACACCCGCTTCAATAGCCCTAAAATCATTTCCTGTTGCAATAACAACAGCGTCAACGCCATTCATAATTCCTTTATTATGAGTAACTGCCCGGTGAGGTTCTGCATTGGCAATTTGTATTGCCTGCACAAACTTTTGGGCCAATTCAATTGAATTTTCGGCATATAAATCTTCCACAATACAGCTCACTTCAGCATGAACCAAACATTCAGGAACATAATTGGATAAAATACTCATCACAATTTGTATATCCTCTTTTTGAAATTCCTTTGCAATCACTTCCAAACAGGAATTTATAAAATTGGCGCCCATACTATCAGCAGTTTCAAAAGTAACATGCAACTGGTAATAATTTTCAAGTTCAGCTGTTTTATCGCGTAATTTAATAGTTAAAATACCACCACCACGTTTTCGCATGTTTTTGGTAATTGCTTCGGTGACTTTATATAGGTTTTCTTTTTTTGAATTAAAATAATTTTCAAGCTCCGTTTTATCGCCTTCATACATAAAATGAACCTGTCCGATTTTTACGGTAGAAATGACGTTAGCTTTAAATCCGCCTCGTGTGCTCCAAAATTTCGACACCAAAGAAGCTGCTGCAACAACTGAACTTTCTTCAATAACCATTGGAATGGTATATTTTTTTTCGTTAATCACAAAATTTGGCGCAACACCAAATGGCAAATAAAAATTAGTTAAGGTATTTTCAATAAAATCATCATGTAAATTTTGCAAAATTTCATTCGAATTCCAATATTGCAACAAAACCTGTTTTAACTTCTGGTCATTATTTAAAAACCTTGACACCAGCCAATCTATTTTTTCAAGCTTATTCAACTTTGAAAATCCATTAACACTTTTTGACATTTTTGAATAAAATTTATTAACACCGCAAAGATAATTTAATAATTATAAATTACTACAAATTCAGATTTTGTTAATTTATATGACAAATTTCATACGCGTATTGCTAAATTTTCCTTAAACTTGGCAATTATATCAAGAACTTACAATTTAATGAAAAAACTCCTTATTATTTTTATTGCCATCACATCCATGGCAACTGCACAAAAAAAAGACATAACGCTGGATGAAATTTGGAACGGCACTTTTAGAACAGAGCGCATGAATTCATTAAATTCAATGAATGGCGACTTTTATTCCTTACTCAATTTTGACAGAAACACCAAAAGCACCACTGTTGATAGATACAATTATGCTACTTTGGAAAAAGTTGAAACCATTGTAAACAGTAATGATTTCAGTGAAATTAACTATTTTGAAAGCTATGATTTTAATAATGATGAAACCAAAATAATTTTAGGAACCGATTCTGAACCTATTTACAGACATTCAAGTTTGGGCGTTTTTTACGTGTATGATTTGACTTCGAAATCACTGCAATTAATTGATAAAGAAAAAAATCAGGAACCTGTTTTTTCTCCCGACAGCAAAAAAGTGGCCTATGCCAAAAACAACAATATTTTTATTAAAAATTTAGAAACGAACGAAGTGGTTCAAATCACTTTTGACGGAAAAAAGAATCATATAATTAATGGTATTTGCGACTGGGTTTATGAAGAAGAATTTTCGTTTGTTAGGGCTTTTGAATGGAGCGGGGACAGTAAAAATATCGCATTTTTAAGGTTTGATGAAACCGAAGTCCCAACCTTTTCCATGGACATTATTGGTGAAGATTTATACACAACGCAGCAGATTTTTAAATACCCGAAAGCCGGCGAAAATAATTCAGTGGTAACTTTACATCTTTATAATGTTTTAGAAGGGAAAACCACAAAAATTGACCTTGGAAATTATGAATACATTCCAAGAATTAAATGGACAAATAATCAGGAAATATTGTCTGTTATCACCTTAAACAGGCATCAAAATAATTTAAAATTATATGCGCTGAATGCCACAAATTTTACCTCAAAAATTCTGTTGAACGAAGTCGACAAAGCATATGTGGACATTCATGATAATTTAACTTTTTTGACTGATAACAGTTTTATCTGGACAAGTGAAAAAGACGGGTTTAACCATATTTATCATTATTCAAAAGAAGGAAAACTAATCAATAAGGTGACAAAAGGAAACTGGGAAGTAACTAATTTTTATGGTGTAAATGAAAAAAATAATACCGTTTATTATCAATCGGTTGAAGATGGTTCCATTAATAGAACGGTGTATTCCATAAAATTAAATGGAACCGACAAAAAACGTTTAACAAATGCTTCCGGAACAAATAATGCCGATTTCAGTAAAAATTCAAACTATTTCATAAACACTTTTTCTGATGCCAATACACCACCAATTTATACCCTTTATAATGGTGAAGGAAATTTATTGAAAGAAATTTTAAACAATAATGAGTTATCAAAAAAATTAGAAAGCTATGATTTGGCTAAAAAAGAATTTTTTGTTTTAAATACAAAAAATGGTGCATTTAATGCCTGGATGATAAAACCAATTAATTTTGACAGCGCTAAAAAATATCCGATGTTTATGACGCAATATTCGGGTCCAGGTTCGCAATCGGTGAGCAATACGTGGAATAGTTCCAACGATTATTGGTACCAGCATTTGGCGGAACAAGGTTATATTGTTGTTTGTGTTGACGGAAGAGGAACAGGCTATAAAGGTGCCGATTTCAAAAAAATCACTTATAAAGAATTGGGGAAATATGAAGTCCAAGACCAAATTGAATCGGCTATAGTGTTAGGCAAAAGACCTTATATCGATGAAAATGAAATAGGTATTTGGGGCTGGAGTTACGGTGGATTTATGTCGGCCAATTGTTTATTCAAAGGAAATGACGTGTTTAAAATGGCTATTGCAGTTGCACCGGTAACATCTTGGCGTTTTTATGATTCCATTTACACGGAACGTTATATGCAAACGCCACAGGAAAACGCGAGTGGCTATGATGAAAATTCACCACTAAATTTTGCCAACTTTTTAAAAGGAAACTTCTTACTGGTTCACGGAAGCGGCGATGACAATGTGCATGTCCAAAACACTATGAGATTGACAAACGCCCTAATTGAAGCTAATAAACCATTTGATATGGCGATATATCCTGACAGAACTCATGGGATTTATAGAGGCAAAAATACAAGAATACATTTATATGAAAAAATGACTAGATTTATCGAAGAAAATTTAATCAGAAAAGAAACTAATATTGAACTTTAATTAACCAAAACAAATTTAAACTTTTTAACTTAAAACAAACAATAATTATGGCTGACAATAAAATAAAAGAAGGGCATCCAAAAGCGCTCTATACGCTATTTGCAACTGAAATGTGGGAACGTTTCAGCTACTACGGAATGCGTGCGTTATTAACGTTATATCTTACCGCAGAATTAGCAAACGGAGGATTTGGATTAAACAGAGAAGAATCCTTGGCAATTTACGCCATCTTTACAGGTTTGGTTTATTTAACACCAATTTTAGGTGGTTGGGTGGCCGATAGTTTTTTAGGAAAACGAAAAACAGTTTATATTGGTGGTTTGGTGATGGCTGTTGGTCAGTCTTTACTCGCTGCCAGCGCGTTTTTGGTTAGTTCTGTAGATGCTGAAACGCGTCTTTTTATGTTTAACTTTGGTTTGGGCGTACTTATTATTGGTAATGGATTTTTCAAACCAAATATTTCAACTATTGTTGGTGATTTTTATGATGATAACGATCCAAGAAAAGACTCGGCTTTCAATATTTTCTATATGGGAATAAACCTTGGAGCCATTTTAGGGCCATTTATAGCAGGTGCCTTAGGAGAAAATGTTTCTTGGGGTTACGGGTACTTAGCGGCTTCGGCAGGTATGATTGTTGGTGTTCTTTGGTTAAAATTCAACGAACGTGATCTTGAACAAAAAGGACTTCCGCCTAATTCACCAGAAGATAAATTTGTTTTGGACGGTAAAGATTGGCGCGATATTATAACTTATGCCATTGCTTTGGTTTTAGCCACTTTGGCCATTATTTTCTTATGGAGAATGTTGCCTGATAACGTCGCAAGCATAATTACTTATATTGGTTTTGCTACTTTGGTAATTGGACTGGGATATACCATTAATAAGGGAACAAACGGCTCTGCCGAATGGACACGAATGATTGTAATTTTGGTGCTTGCCTTTTTTAACATTGCTTTTTGGGCAGGATTTGAACAAGCCGGTGGTACGATGAATTTATTTGCAAAAGAAAATACAGATCGACTCTTATTTGGCTGGGAAGTTCCGGCATCGTGGTATCAAAATATCAATCCGCTTGCCATATTGATTTTCGCCCCAATTTTTTCAGTAATGTGGCTAAAGCTTGATGCAATGAAATTCAACCCAAGAACACCTCTGAAGTTTGCCATCGGATTATTTTTAGGCGCTTTGGCATTTTTTATTATGACGCAGGCAAGCAACGCTGCTGATGGAGGAAATTTAGTGTCACCTTGGTGGTTAGTGGCTGTTTATGTTGTTTTAACATTGGGTGAATTGATGTTATCTCCTATCGGACTTTCTATGATCACAAAACTGGCACCGAAAAAATTGGTGTCGGTGGTAATGGGACTGTGGATGGCGAGTTTTGCCGCAGGTAATTATTTGGCTGGGATGTTAGAAAGTATTTTAAATAAATATGAGTTTCCTTTGTATCCTTTTATTACTGGATTAATGTTAGCTTCAGGAGTTTGCCTGTTGATACTGTCTCCATTCTTAAACAAAGCGATGAAAGGAATTCACTAAAATATGTTTACAAATCAATTATTTTAATAAAAAAAGCTCAGGTCATTAAAGTGCCTGAGCTTTTTTGTGTTTAACAATTACAATAAAAAAATTCTAAAATGAGTACAGAAAAAAAATCGTTTTTCGGCGTTATGAAATCCTACAACAGCAACTTTTGGATTGCAAGTATGATGGAATTATTTGAACGTTGGGCCTGGTATGGTATGTTTGCCGTTTTAGCACTTTATTTAACAGGATCTACTGATGAAGGCGCCTTAGGATTTTCACATATTGAAAAAGGACAAATAATGGGTGTTGTCACCGCAATTTTATATTTTCTGCCAATAATCACCGGCGTAATTGCAGATAAAATTGGTTACAAACTTTCCTTGACAATAGCTTATATTTTATTGGGCACCGGCTATTATTTTATGGGTGAAGTTAGCAGTTTTACTTCTGTATTTTTAGTGTTTTTATGGGTTGCTGTTGGCGCAGCGATGTTTAAACCTGTGGCATCGGCCATTATCACAAAAAACACAGACAAATCAAATTCCACTTTGGGTTTTGGAATTTTTTATATGATGGTGAATATCGGCGGCTTTGTAGGACCAACATTTTCGTCAAACTTAAGAACACAATTCGGATGGAAAATTGTTTTTCTTCAAGCAGCTATTGTAATTGGAATAAACTTACTGATTTTATTGCTTTTTTTTAAAGAAGGCGAAAGAGTTAAAAAAGAAGAAACTATTGGAGAAGCTATCCTGAGTTCCATTAAAAATATTTGGGAAGCTGTTAAAGACACTAGACTTTCCGTATTATTGGTAATAATGATTGGTTTCTGGACGATGTTTAACCAGTTATTTTATACACTTCCTACTTTTATTGAAGATTGGGTTAACACAAAAGCATTACATGATTCTATTGCAAATGTTTCTCCTTGGCTTGCAAGTTTTATGAGTGGCGGAGGAGATTCTGTGAACCCTGAAATGCTTATTAATATTGATGCCGGAGCCATAATTTTATTCCAAATAATGGTTTCTTATTTTGTGCTGAAAATGCGTCATGTTAGCGCTATGATTACTGGTTTTGTCATCGCATCTATTGGAATCGGAATTACATTTTACACAGGAAACGGACTTTACACCATTTTAGGAATTGTAATTTTTGCTATTGGAGAAATGATGACAAATCCAACATTTTCTTCTTTCATCGCCTTAATTTCTCCAAAAGGTAAAGAAGCCTTGTATATGGGAACTTATTTTTTACCCATCTTTTTGGGGAATTTTATCACCACTTTTATCTCAGGAAATTTATACCAAGCCTGGTCCGATAAATTGAGTTTGCTTCAAACAGAAATGGCAAAAAGATCCATAGAAATGCCTGAAGTAACAAAAGAATTTTCTAAAAACGATTATTTCGCATCAGCTTCAGAAAAATTAGGAATGACACAAAATGAAATGACTCAATTCATTTGGGACACCTATAATCCAAACAAAATTTGGTATGTCATTGTTGCGATTGGCGTTGTTACAATTTTTGCATTGGTGATTTATGACAGGTTGGTTATTCGACCAAAAGAAGCTAAAGAAACTAAATCTGCATAAATATTAAATAACAAAGAAACGCTTCTAAAATAAGAAGCGTTTTTTATAAATTGCAAACTTTATTAAACGCATATAAATTCACTTATGGACAAATCAACTAATGATTTTTTTAAAACACAAGTTCTAGGGCATCCAGCCGGACTTTTCGTGTTGTTTTTTACCGAAATGTGGGAACGCTTTTCATTTTATGGAATGCGCGCCTTGTTGGTGCTTTTTTTAGTGAGCGCTTTAGGAATTGGCGGATGGGATTGGCCACGTGAAAATGCTTTGGCATTATACGGAACGTATTTGGCATTGTTATATTTAACACCAATTATCGGAGGAATTTTAGCCGACAAATATTTAGGGAACAGGCGTGCCATTATTATTGGTGCAGTAATTATGACTTTGGGCCACGCAAGTATGGCCATTGAATCCAACCCGTTTTTTTTATATACCGGATTAGGATTATTGGTTATTGGAACAGGTTTTTTTAAACCAAATATGACATCCTTCATTTCTGTTCTTTATAAAGATTTTCCAGAAAAAAAGGATGGCGCTTACACCATTTTTTATATGGGTGTGAATGCCGGAGCATTTTTAGGAATTATGCTTTGCGGTTATATGGGTGAAATGCTTGGCTGGAGCTGGGGTTTTGGTTTGGCAGGTATTTTTATGCTGTTGGGCTTACTTCAATTTACTTTGGCTCAAGATATTTTTGGTGAAGTTGGAAAAAAACCAAACAAAGAAGATAAAACCATTAAAATAGATGATAAAACTGAAGTTGAAGACCAACTAAACCCTTTTACTTTAATAGACAGGATTCTTATTGTTATCATTGCCTTTGCAGGTTTAACCTGGGTTATCAATGATCCTTTGTCTAAAATTGGGACCGTTAACTTTTTAGAATTTGGAGGAACCGATTATTCAAGCCCAACCATTATTATTACGCTTTTGTTATTTATATACTTGCTGGGTTCAAGAATTGTAAGATATAGCGCCGTTACAAGGGACAAAATGTTTGCCGTGGTGATTTTTGCTTTTTTCATTATTTTCTTCTGGGCTTCATTTGAGCAGGCAGGAGGTTCTATGAGTATTTTCGCAAAAGATTATACAAGCAGAATATTATCAGGAAATTCAGCTATGATTTTTAATATTGTTGATGTGATTATTACTGTCGTTCCTGTTGCAATTATAACCTGGGTACTCTTTTTATTGTTCAAACAAACCTTTAAAAAATATTTATGGGCAAATTTGGTGTTGGCATTTAGTTTTATCATCATTTGGGGACTTATTATTTGGAAAGTGAACACAAACTTCAGTACTTATTCGTATGAAATAAGCTATCAAACCTATCAGGTTACTGAAACAAATGATAAAGGTGAAGCAACTGTAAAGGATTTTTCAATTACTGCGGGAACTATAATTCCGGAAAATGCAGTTTTGATCGACAATACAACCGTTATTAGAACTGCGAATGATTTTCTTCCAAACGATAAAATAGCCATTATTGATATTGATAAAAAAGGAGCGAATTACAAATATTTAACAACTGAACAAGCCTCGTTGATCAATACGAATATTTCAGCAACTATTGTTATGAAAAAGGATAATGAAATTCAAATTCCTGCCACTTGGTTTTTAATTTTAAACTCTTTGTTTATCATCGCTTTTGCGCCCTTATTTTCTAAATGGTGGGAAAGCAAATACAATCCTAAACCAGCAAACAAGTATGCTATTGGCCTGTTTTTCCTAGGAATTGGTTTTGCATTTCTGGCTTATGGCGCAGCAGGAATTCCACAAGGTGCAAAAACAGCATCGGTAAGCATTATTTGGCTGATACTCGCTTACCTGTTTCATACTTTGGGAGAACTTTGTGTATCACCGGTTGGACTCTCTTATGTGAGTAAATTGGTGCCGGCGAGAATGATCGCTTTTATGTTTGGTGTTTGGTATTTGGCGTTGGCCATAGGCAACAAAACATCCGGTCAAATGGGTGCTATGATTGACGTTATTACGGAGAAATATGATATCTCAACCTTCTTTTTAATATTTACTTTTGTACCAATAATTATTGGTATTATTGCGTTATCATTGAATCCAGTTTTGAAAAAATTAATGCACGGCGTAAAATAAATTTAAAAAACTTTGTAAATTTGGCAGCATTATTGCGTCGAACATACAAAGAAATAAAATAAATGAAGATGAAAAAAATACTAATTTTAACGATAACTTTATTTAGCCTATCACTTTCTGCACAACAAATTAATTGGATGAGTTTTGAAGAAGCTGTTAATGCACAAAAAGTTACGCCTAAAAAAATATTTGTTGATGCCTACACCATTTGGTGCGGACCATGTAAAATGTTAGATAAAAACACTTTCTCCAATCCTGATTTAGTTGCGTACATGAACAAAAACTATTATGCCGTGAAGTTTAATGCAGAAGGAAACGAAACTGTTATTTTTAAAGGCAAGAAATATACCAACCCTAGTTTTAATCCCGACTCAAAAGGAAGAAACAGCATACACGAATTGTCGACATTTTTTGGTGTAAGAGCCTATCCAACATTATTGTTTTTAGATGAAGAAACGAACTTAATAACCCCTTTAACGGGTTATAGAACCCCAAATCAATTGGAACTTTATTTAAAAGTGTTTAAAAATGACGATTATAAAAATTTAAAAACACAAGAAGAATTCAATGCATATTCTTCCAATTTTAAATACGAATTCAAAGAATAATTAACTTATTTATTGAGAACAAAAGCTCCTTTTTTCAAAGTATTGTGAAAAGGAGTTTTATTTTTAAGGCACGTTTGTTCCCAATCTTCCAAATAACTTTTATAATTTGAACCATCAGCAATAATTATTTTTGGATGTAGATTTTTCAACAACCTTTCTAAGTTTATTTTTGGAGATTGTTGCAATACAACAATTGTTGGATTTACCGAGTTAAAGCTGTAAATCCCCAAACTATCTACCATTAAAATAGTTTCATTTTTAAACGCGTACAGATTTTTTATTTTTTCTGAAGGAAGAATTTCATTCAATCCTGACCCAACCAAGTAGGCAATTTTAAAATTTGAAATAGCTTTCAATGAATCTGCAGAAACATGAAATATAATTTTATCCCCCGTTCTTTTTCCAACTGTGCTTGCCTTGCTCTCATTAAAAACAATAAATTCATTCATCGATTGTGCCATATATTTTTCAAAAACAAAAACAGTTTGAATTAATATAATTGAAATTAACACGAGCACAAAACGATAAAAAACCTTCTTTTCAATCCATTTTAGTCCAAAAAATAAAAAGGCGTAAAGCGCAACCATCAGAAGAAATGACATTGAAATCTGTTGAATAATAAAAAATTCCTGATGAGCAATCCAACCTACAAATTTATTCATTTGCTGAATGACAAAAATGTAACCACCTGCTAAAAATTGAGGCATAATTTGTAAAACTGAAAGTACCATGATTACAATTCCTAAAGTTAAAACAACACCCAAAAACGGGATAATCACCAAATTAGAGACAAAGAACAATCCGGGAAATTGATGAAAATAATACAGACTCAAAGGCAAAACGCCAATTTGAGCAGCCATTGAAACCGTCAATAATTGCCAGGTCTTATCCAAGAACCAAAATTTTGGTTTCCACAAATGATACAATTTTGGCTGAATCCACACAATTGAAAAAACTGCCATATAACTTAATTGAAATCCAACTTCAAACAAATAATACGGATTAAACAACAGCAAAAAGAACATCGAAATAACCAATGTTTTATAGACGCTTGAAGGTCGATTTACAAACATTGCAATGGCAATTGCTGTAAACATGGCCACTGCCCTAACCACTGAAGCTGATAAACCGGCAAGTATGGCATACATCCATAAAATAATTATAATAGCCAGAGTTGTCGTTAATTTTCCATGTTTAAAATAATGTAACGGCTTAAAAACAGCCGTTAAAATCATTAAAATAATACCAATATGCAACCCCGAAACCGCTAAGATATGAATAGCTCCAGCACCTGCATAGCTTTGCTGTAGTTCGCTTGTTATGTACTGCCGCTGACCTAAAAGCAAGGCGTTTACTACCGCCAATTCATCGTTTTTGAACCCATACCAGATTAATGCTTTTGTGATTTTATCTCTAATGATGGCGGCAATTCCCTTTAAAGTTTGATTTGTTTTCGGCAACAATAAAAATTGGGAGTTATTCCCATAAATTTGATGGTGAATTTGTTGTTGCTGCAGGTATTTTTTATAATTAAAACCATAGGGGTTTAAAGGTTCTGCAATTGAATTGAAAACTATTTTAACCGCTAAATTATCATCAACCCGAAATTGACTTTTTGTGCTGTCTTTTTCAATGTTTACTAAAATTTCGCCTATAGATTTTTTGCCGTTAAACGCATATACTTCCGCTTCATATTTGTTATAATAGGTTGTGGATTTCAGCAAACGCTCAATTGAAATTAAAGCTAAAACAGGCGTATTTGTTGAAAATTGAAGTTCTTTGGAATAATGTTTTTTGTTGTTTAATTGATTTTTAAACGTAATTATGCCCAAACCAATAAAAAAGGAAAGAAAAAAAACCAAAACAGTGAATAAGAAAGGCGTTTGAAATTGATTGTTACTATAAAAATATACCGCAGTGAATATTAGTATTAATCCACCAAAAACCGGGACCAATTGATTTGGGGAAATGCTGAAATGATTTCCAATGATAATACCCACTATTAAAAAGATGGTAAGTTGAGCAGGTATAAATTTCAAAAACTTTATCATAGCAGGATAAAGTTAGTCAAAAAAATAAAGGAATATGATTTTCATTATATCATTTTTAAATTTAAATGTCAGTAACAATTGTTACTAACTGACTTTTATCACTATTGGCAACTTCCTTTAAAAGTAATTTTGATCGATTTCCAAATTTTAACATTGTGAAATGCGCCTTCGGAAATGCCAAGAAACACCTTTGAAACTATGCAAATTCCATAATACCTATAAAAACAAATTAAATTTACATTATGAAAAACATCTTTATCAGCCTTATTTTTATTTTAATTTTCAACACAGGTTCGTTCGGACAAGATTTATATCCCTATATTAAAATTGGTGAAACAACTGAAACCATGCAGCAAGCATCAGAAAAAATTACAGAAGCTCTACAAAACAATTCATTTACAATTTTAGGGTCTTACAGTCCGTCAAACAAAAGCACTTTAAAAGTAATTGCATTTACAAGAACTGATTTAAAAAACACAGTTGTTAAAGTTACTGACAGAGGTGCTCTTGCAGCAGTATTTAAAGTTGGCTTGGTTTCAAAAAACGGAAAAGTAACCATGTCCTATACAAATCCGGAATATATTTTAAGAGCCTATTTGGCCGATAATTACAATACTTACAAAAGTACATTTCAAAAATTTGACGCCGATTTAAAAACAGCCTTTTCAACAGTTGGCAATGAATTTAAACCTTTTGGAGGAACTGTAAAAGTCCAAAATTTAAAAAAATATCATTATAAAATAACGATGCCTTACTTTACAGATCCAATTACACTTAATGAGTTTTCATCATTTGAGGAAGGATTAAAAATAATAGAGGCCAACTTAAAAGCTAAAAAAGGAGCAACAACAACACTCGTGTATAAATTAGTTTATGAAAAAGAAAATATAGCAGTATTTGGCATTGGTTTACAAAGTAAAGAAAAAGGAGAATCTTATTTTTTACCAATTATTGGGGAAGGCCATATCGCTGCAATGCCATATGAAATTATTTTACAAGGAAAAAAAGCAACGATGCTCGCCGGAAAATACAGATTGGCTTTAAATTGGCCTGAATTAACTATGGGAACTTTTATGAAAATTATGAGTACTCCTGGCGATATTGAAGATACTTTAGAGGCTGTTTGCGAGTAATTTCAGATAAACAAATAAATTTTTAAAAACGCTGAAATATTTATTTATTTCAGCGTTTTTGTATGATTAATTCAGCTGCTTTATTGGAAGCGCCTTTGCCTCCAAGTTTTTTCTCCAAATCGTAATAATCTATAAACATCAAAGCGCGTTGGTAGCCGTCAATAATTTTATGAAGTTCCTTTTCTAAGTTTTTTTCGTTAAAATCATCCTGAATCAATTCTTTTACAACCTCTTTATCCATAATTAAATTTACCAGTGAAATAAATTTTAATTTCACCAAGCGCTTGCCAATTTCATAAGATGCCCTACTGGTTTTATAACAAACAACTTGAGGGATTTTAAACAAGGCTGTTTCTAATGTTGCCGTACCGGAAGTCACAATAGCCGCATATGAAACAGACAGCAAATCGTACGTTTTGTTGGGCACAAATTTCACATTGTCTTTGGCTATAAATTGCTCGTAAAATTCAAAATCCTGACTTGGGGCTCCAGCAATCACAAATTGGAAATCAGGAAATTTATCGACTATGTTTAGCATGACCGAAAGCATTTTTTTAATTTCCTGCTTTCTACTTCCTGGCAATAGCGCAATAACAGGTTTTTTGCTCAACTGATGCGCCTCCCTAAAGGTATTTTCATCAACTTGTGTTCTATTGGAAATGGCATCGATTAAAGGATGACCCACAAAATGAACTGGAAAGTTGTGCTTTTTTTCATAAAAATCCTTTTCAAAAGGTAAAATCACATACATTTCATCCACATCGCGTTTAATAATTTTAATGCGATTTTCTTTCCAGGCCCAAATTTGAGGAGAAATATAATAATGGACTTTAACGCCTGTTTTTTTTGCAAATTCAGCAATTCGCATATTAAATCCGGGATAATCTATTAGGATTAAAATATCGGGTTTAAAGTTTGAAATATCACTTTTACAGAAGGCTAGATTTTTAAATATTTCACCAAGATTCATTACAACTTCGGCAAAGCCCATAAAGGCCAATTCGCGATAATGTTTCACCAAAGTGCCGCCAACTTCCTGCATTAAATCGCCACCCCAAAATCTAATTTCAGCAGATGAATCTTTCTCTATTAATGCCTTCATTAAATTGGACCCATGCAAATCTCCTGAAGCCTCGCCAGCAATAATGTAATACTTCATTTTGTGCTTACTTAGAAAATAACGTTAACAATAATACGATAAATGCAATTAAAAAAGTTTCCATTAAAACGCCTCTGGCCCTATAAATTTGTTTCTTTTTTAAAAATACAAAAAATACAAAAAAGTTTGCAATTGCACCAATCACTAAAACTTTCCCTTCCAAATTTCCTTCTTTAATAAGTGCTAAACTTTCATAAAAATCATACGTAGAAAAGAATTCAATAAAAAGAAAACAACCAAATGAAGTTGCCACAATAGCCACCATAAAACCTATTAACATTTCCTTTTTCATTGTATAAATTTAATTAAATAAACGCTGAAATCATAAATTCCAACTGTTTAATTTTTGCAAAAAATGATGTGCGGTTAAATCAAATTGAACGGGAACTACTGAAATATAATTGTTAGCCAATGCCCACTCGTCGGTATCTTCGCCCTTATCCATATTCACAAATTTTCCTGTGAGCCAATAGTATGTTTTACCCTGCGGATTGGACCTTTTATCAAATTCTTCGACCCAATTTGCACGTGCCTGCCGGCTAATTTTAATTCCCTTAAAAGTTTTACTTTTTGGAAAATTCACATTGAGTACAACGCCATCGGGCAATCCGTTTTCCAACACATTTAATGCGATTTTTTTGATGTGTTTTTTTAAAGGCTCGAAATCGGCATTCCATGAATAATCGAGCAATGAGAACCCAATCGCCGGGATACCTTCCACTCCAGCTTCCACAGCAGCGCTCATGGTGCCTGAATAAATTACATTAATTGATGAATTTGACCCATGATTTATCCCAGAAACACATAAATCCGGTCTTCTGTCTAAAATTTCACTTACGGCCAACTTTACGCAATCTGCAGGCGTCCCTGACGATTGATACTCTTTTTGGGGTCCGTCATCAATTCTTATTTCATTGCAATACAAAGTTTCATTAATGGTAATTGCGTGCCCCATACCACTTTGCGGACTATCGGGAGCAATCACAACCACATCTGCAATTTCATTCATCACAGAAATTAAGACTCTAATTCCCGGAGCCGTAATTCCATCATCATTGGTGACTAAAATCAAAGGTTTTTTATTCATCATTTTCAAATTAAGCAACAAATTTAGGCTATTTTATTCGCTTACAATAAATTAAAATTTAACATTTTATAAAATAAAATTAAACTATTATTACTTTATAATTGCGTTGACAAAACAGAAAATTACCTAAAAAATTCACAAGGCCAACGATATTGGACATTGGACAGTTTTTAGTTAAAATAGTGGTAAAATGTCCGAAGCCTTAGAGGAATTTATAAAAAAAGGTTAATTTAGATGTCTAACTAAAAAAATGGCACTATTATAGTAGTTGCTAAAAAACATATTAATAAATATTGAAACGAAAGATGATGATTAGAAAATTTAAATTTTTATTGCCTTTGCTTTTTGTTTTAAGCTTACTAACAAGCTTTCATGCGACTGCGAATACTGACCCGAAAGATAAAGTTTTATTAACTATTTTAAAATATGTGTTGGTACAGGGTCATTATGAACCCCGCCAAATTGACGATGCCTTTTCGGTACAAGTTTATGATGAGTTTTTGGAAAGATTAGACCCTTCTAAAAGGTATTTTCTTCAGTCGGATATTGATGAATTTGCAGCTTATAAAACTAAAATTGATGACCAGATTAACAATGAAGATTTAACATTCTTCTATTTAGTTTATGAACGTTTTGTAAAACGCACCGAAGAATCTAAAACCTATTACAAAGAAATTTTAGCGAATAAATTTAATTTTGAAGTTAGCGGTGAAACGTTAAACATTGATTCCGAAAATATTCCCTATTCCAAAACTAAAAATAAGTTGGTAAACCTTTGGAATAAGCAATTAAAATATAATGCACTTACACGTTTCTATGACAAAATAAGTGATGAGGATGATAAATACAAATTGGACAGCACCTATGTTAAAAAATCAATAGATGCGCTAGAAATTGAAGCACGTGAAGCTACGTTAAGCAGCATGAATGATCTTTATGATCGCATTGATGAACTTACTTATTCCGATTGGTTTTCAACTTACGTGAACTGCATTGCCGAATCATTTGACCCGCACACCACTTATTTTGATCCAAGCGTAAAAAAACAGTTTGATATTTCCATGGCAGGAAAATTAGAAGGTATTGGCGCCAGACTTCAAAAGAAAAATGATTATACCAAAGTAGATGAATTGATCTCCGGTGGTCCAGCATGGAAATCAGGCGAATTGGAAGTGGGCGACATTATTTTAAAAGTGGCACAGGGAAATGAAGAACCTATTGACATTGTAGGGATGCGTTTAGATCATGCCATTGAATTTATTAAAGGCAAAAAAGGCACTGAAGTTAGATTGACCGTTAAAAAAATAGATGGCACAATTAAAGTCATTTCTATTATTAGAGATATTGTTGAGCTGGATGAAACCTTTGTAAAATCAAGTATTCTGAAAAAAGACGGAAGAACTTTTGGTGTAATTAGTTTGCCTAAGTTTTATATTGATTTTGACGAAAAAAACTTCAGAAACTCCGCAACAGATATGGCCCAGGAAATTGAACGTTTGAAAAAAGAAAACATTGAAGGGATTTTGTTGGATTTAAGAAATAATGGAGGCGGTTCACTTCAAACAGCAATTGAAATTAGCGGATTGTTTATAAACAAAGGTCCTGTTGTACAAGTAAAATATCGTGACAGAAATGCCGATGTTAAAAATGATACAGATTCAAAAATTCAATGGAGCGGTCCTTTGGTGGTTTTAGTTAATGAACTGTCGGCTTCCGCATCAGAAATATTTGCAGCAGCCATGCAAGATTACCACAGAGCCATAATTATAGGTGGTAAACAAACCTATGGAAAAGGCACTGTTCAAAGCGTTTTGGACTTAAATAAATATCATAATTTAAATGAAGATTTAGGAGCGCTAAAAATCACGATCCAAAAATTCTACAGAATTAATGGAGGCTCAACACAAATGGAAGGTGTACATTCTGATATTATGTTACCAAGCAGATACAGTTATATGGAAATTGGTGAACGAGATATGAAAAATGCTTTGAAATTTGATAAAGTTGCTCCGGCCAATTATGCACTTTGGAACAATTATGAAAATTATGACCTGGCAATAAACAATAGCAAAAAACGAATTGAAAATAATAAATATTTTAAATTAATTGATGAAAATGCAAAATGGCTAAAAAGTTCACAGGATGAAAACTTGGTTTCTTTAAATATTGAAGATTATAAAACAGATTTGGAAAGCCATAAAAATGAATACTTAAAATATAAAGAAATTGGTGAATACACCTCCAATTTAACTTATACATCACCGTTTTATGAAAAATCTTTATTAGAAGCTGATAAGGATTTATCCGAAAAACGTGAAGCCTGGCATGCGAATTTGAAAAAAGATATTTATGTTGAAGAAGCTTTAAATGTGCTCAGCGAATTAAAAATAAAACCACAATATCAATTGGTAAAAAATTAATTTTAAAATAGTGTAACTTTACAGCTGTAAAGCAATAACTATTGAAAACTAAAGCAAATTCATTATCCGCATTAGCACTCCAGAAGTATAAAAAAAATACTGCTGGAGTGTTTGGTTTTTGGTTTGTTGTTTTATGTGCTTTAACAGCAATATTTGCCTACGTTTTAGCACCTGACAACAGTAGTAATGCCAACCAGATGCATTTGGAAATTCATTCGAAAAAACCGGGTTTTGAAGTTTTAATGCTCAGCATTCCTTCAGAAAAAAAAATAAATCAATCATTCTTCAATATTATTTTATTCGGAAAAAAAAGTCCGCTGACTGAAGTGCCGATTTCAAATTACAGCATTTCAGCAACTGACTTGATTATTAATTCCTATACAGAAAACAGTGCTGTAAGTTTAACAAAAACATTCCCGCTATCAAAATTTCAAGGAAAAGACATTTCAACCTTCATCAAAACAAAAAAATTCTATTTAGGAACCGATAAGTATGGAAGGGATTTGTTAAGCAGAATGTTAATTGGCACAAGAATCTCTTTTTCAATTGGTTTTATTGCTGTGTTTATTTCATTGGTGATTGGTCTTTTCATAGGTGCAATTGCTGGCTATTTTGGAGGAAAAATTGATGCTTTTATTATGTGGCTCATTAATATTACTTGGTCTATACCTACACTGCTTTTGGTAATTGCCATCACATTGGCGTTGGGAAAAGGATTTTGGCAAGTTTTTATTGCAGTTGGATTAACTATGTGGGTTGAAGTTGCAAGAGTAGTGCGCGGACAACTTATTAGCGCAAAGGAAATGCAGTATGTAGAAGCGGCCAAAGCTTTGGGCTTCTCCAACTTTAGAATCATTTTTAAACATATTTTGCCCAATATTATGGCGCCTGTAATTGTAATTTCAGCAGCCAACTTCGCCGGAGCTATTTTAATGGAAAGCGGATTGAGTTTTTTAGGAATTGGCGCCCAGCCTCCAACACCTTCCTGGGGGGCTATGATTAAAGACCATTACAGTTACATTATTCTAGGAAAAGCTTATTTGGCGGTTATTCCCGGATTGGCCATTATGAGTTTGGTCATGGCTTTTATGCTTATTGGTAACGCTTTGCGTGACGCTTTGGATGTTAAAAATTAGAAACTCCAAAATATTTCAACCTTTTTATTACAATCGGTTTATAAAAACAAAACTTAAGCCCTAATTTAGCCGCTTCAAAAAAATATTTAATGAATTTCGAAATTACTTTTAAAACAAAATGGTCAGATTTTGACCCAAACCGTCATATGCGTCATACAGCTTACAACGATTATGCCGCTGAAGTTAGAGTGCGGTTTTTTCAGGAACACGGACTTTCAATAAATGAATTTGCCAAATTAAACATTGGCCCTATTTTATTTAAAGAAGAAACTTCATTCTATAAAGAAATTCATATTGGTGAAAATATTACCGTAAAAATGGAATTGGAAGGTGTTTCTAAAAACATTGAGCGCTGGCGATTTAAACATCATATTTTTAATGAAGCCGGTAAACTTTCGGCAGAAATTAAAGTATATGGCGCTTGGATCGATTTGGAGAATAGGAAACTCACCTCGCCTCCCCAAAAATTTGTGACCATATTTGATGGCCTTCCAAAATCTGAAAATTTTCAAGAAATTTTGTTGAAAAAAAAAATATAAAGATCAAGTAATTATATGAATTCGACTTTTAAATAATTCAGAAAAAATTTATATAAAAACAAAAAAGGGCCAGGAAATTCCAGACTCTTTTTTCTATTATCTATTTAATTATTATTTCCAGAAGGCCGCATAAAGAGCCACTAGAATAATCATCACAGCAAATGCTCCAATATTAAATACAGGACCTGTTTTAAATAATTGTTTCGAAAGCTGAATTCCTTTTTCATCATCTTTTCCGTTGTGTTGAACCCAGCTCACAACAGCAATAACAATCATAGTAAGTATTGCAGTATATCCCATTTGATCTAAAAAAGGAACATCCACAAATAACGCACTCGTTGACCATCCTTTTGGAGCCACTTTAAAATACATGGCAATTGGAATTGAAACCAAGGCTCCAATAATTGCACCTTTATTTGTGGTTTTCTTCCAAAATAATCCTAAAATAAATATGGCTAAAATTCCCGGACTCACAACTCCCGTATATTCTTGAATAAATTGAAAAGCCTGATCAAGTCCTCCCAATAAAGGGGCCATAACACCAGCAATCGCTAACGCAATACCCGCAGAGATTCTTCCCATTCTCACAGTGCTTTTATCGCTTGCATTTTTATTGATGTACTGTTTGTAAATATCCATGGTAAAAATGGTTGAAGTTGAATTCAACATTGAAGCCAAAGACGATACAATGGCTGCAGCCAAAGCCGCAAAAGCAACACCTTTTAATCCGGTAGGCAAAAATTGCAACAACCAAGGATATGCTGTGTCAGCCTGTTCTAAAGTAGGTAAATTCTTAAGCCCAGCTGCACCCAAACGTGCCATAATCTCAGGGTCGTTTACCATAACATAAGCTGCTATTCCAGGAATTACCACAATTATCGGAATAATTAATTTTAATCCGGCAGCCAATAAAATTCCCTTTTGAGCTTCTTTTAATGATTTTGCCGCCAAAGTTCTTTGAATAATATATTGGTTGAATCCCCAATAGTACAAATTTGCTACCCACATACCTCCAATCAACACGCCAATTCCCGGTAAACTTTTATAATGCGAACTTGATTCATCCAAAATCATCACAAATCTTTCAGGAGCAGCATCAAACACTGTTTTCAGTCCAGCCCACACTCCTTCACCTCCAGAAACCATATTAAGAGCCAGATAAGTGGTAACCAAGCCTCCCAAAACTAAAAACACCACCTGAATTACATCTGTCCAGGCAACTGCTGAAAGTCCGCCGTATAAGGAATAGGCAGCTGCGAACAATGCCAATCCAATCACGCCATAAACCATAGGAATTCCCATGATGGTTTCTAAAGCCAAAGACCCCAAATATAAAACCGAAGTTAAATTTACAAACACATAAAGCGCGATCCAGAATACGGCTAAAATGGTTTTTAAGTTGGTGGAAAATCGTTTTTCAACAAATTCAGGAATGGTATACAACCCTTTTTCAATAAAAATAGGCAAAAAGTATTTTCCCACTATAATTAAAGTGATGGCTGCCATCCATTCATAAGATGCAATTGCCAATCCCAAAGCAAACCCAGAACCAGACATGCCTATAAACTGTTCCGCAGAAATATTTGCAGCGATTAATGAAGTCCCAATAGCCCACCAAGGCAAAGATTTACTAGCCAAAAAATAATCTTCAGCAGTTTTTTGATGTCCCTTTTTATCTCTTGACACCCATAAGCCTACCCCTAAAATTAATACAGCATAAGCTATAAAAACGAAATAATCCCAAAATCCAAAATGTGCAGTCATAATTTTTTATTAATATTTAGTTGTTTTATTTTTGTTCTCTCGCTTGGTATTTCTTCAAAAGCAGTTAATTTTTTTATTGGTTTTTCAAAATTGACTTTTTTGTCAATTTCAGTAGCTAAAAAAACCCATTGAATTCATCGGTATTTGCTCCAATAATGTTAATTCTTCCTGGAGATTCTATATTTACAACGTTTTCGGAGTCTATTAGATCAATTTCCTTCATTAATAGAGCTAAGTTATTTCGGCCATTTTAACAATTAGAATGCTAACTTACTAAATTTATTAATATAAAATTACTTATCTATCATAGGAATTCATAAAAGAATATTAGGCGTAAGACAAGCAGTCAAAGGATGTCAAGGCCTAAAACCAAAGACCTCATTTGAATTTAATCTTTCTAATTTCTAAATCAAAAAAACTTTATTTCTGAAAATTTTTTCATGTGAGCGGATAAACATCTCGCCAAATTTTTTCCATAAAAAAAGCTCCTCGGTTTCGAAGAGCTTTTGTGCGGGCGGAGAGACTCGAACTCTCACACCTTGCGGCACCAGATCCTAAGTCTGGCGTGTCTACCAATTCCACCACGCCCGCATTATGGTGGCTGCAAATATACACAATACTTACAAATTGCAAAGTACATCGTAATCTTTTTTCAACAATTTCAATCAAAAAAAATTTGCGTAATTTTGAGCTAACAAATTTAATTAAAATGAAAAATATAAAATCATACGTAAATCAGCATAAAGACCGATTTATTAATGAGTTGATTGAACTGCTTAAAATGCCCTCAGTTAGCGCCGATTCTGCTTTTAACAAAGATATTTTAAATACCGCCGATGCCGTAAAAATCGCACTTGAAAAAGCGGGTTGCGACACTGTTGAAATATGCAAAACTCCAGGAAACCCAATAGTTTACGGAGAAAAAATAATCGACAAAAAATTACCAACCATACTTGTTTATGGGCATTACGATGTGCAGCCAGCCGATCCTATAGAGCTTTGGGATTCGCCACCTTTTGAGCCAATTATTAAAAAAACGAAAATCCATCCCGATGGTGCTATTTTTGCCCGAGGCGCCTGCGACGATAAAGGTCAAATGTATATGCACGTTAAAGCGTTGGAATATATGATAACAAACAAACAACTTCCTTGTAACGTAAAGTTTATGATTGAAGGTGAAGAGGAAATTGGTTCCGTTAGTTTGGCTTGGTTTGTTGAACGCAACCAAGAAAAATTAGCAAATGATATTATTTTAATTTCCGATACAGGGATGATTTCAAACTCACAACCCTCAATAACCACAGGTTTGCGAGGATTAAGCTATGTTGAAGTTGAAGTTACCGGTCCAAACAGAGATTTACATTCCGGCTTATATGGCGGTGCAGTTGCCAATCCAATCAATATTTTAACTAAAATGATTGCTTCACTGCACGATGAAAATAACCACATCACCATTCCCGGTTTTTACGACAAAGTAGCGGATTTATCTTCAGAAGAAAGAGCTGAAATGGCAAAAGCGCCGTTTTCATTAGATGCCTATAAAAAAGCATTAGACATTGAAGAAGTTTACGGTGAAAAAGGCTATACCACAAACGAACGAAATTCCATCCGCCCAACATTGGATGTTAACGGAATTTGGGGAGGCTATACTGGTGAAGGTGCAAAAACAGTGATTGCAAGCAAAGCACACGCAAAAATTTCTATGCGATTGGTGCCAAATCAGGACTGGCAAGAAATTACGGAATTGTTTAAAAATCATTTCGAAAAAATCGCACCAAAATCAGTTAAAGTAAAAGTAACACCGCATCACGGCGGACAAGGTTATGTGACACCAATTGACACTATTGGTTATAAAGCGGCGAGTAAAGCTTACCAGGAATCGTTTGGAGTTGCACCTATTCCGCAACGTTCAGGAGGAAGTATTCCAATTGTAGCCCTTTTTGAAAAAGAACTCAAAAGCAAAACTATTTTAATGGGATTTGGGTTGGACAGTGATGCAATCCACTCTCCAAATGAGCATTTTGGAGTTTTTAATTACCTGAAAGGCATTGAAACCATTCCGTTATTTTATAAATATTTTACGGAAATGTCTTAAAAAAAGAATCCCAAATTCGCTTTGCGAATTTGGGATTCTTTTTTTGTTTATTCGTTTAGTTGTGTAACTGTTTATTTTTGCTTCGGTCTTCGGTCTCCCGGCTTCTTACATTTTCTTTACGTATTTCGTAATAATCACAATTTGAGTTGGACCAACTTTACCTTCAATATGTTCGGCATTTTCACGATCCAATGTGATTCTACGAACAGCAGTTCCTTGTTTCGCAATCAAACTAGACCCTTTTACCTTTAAATCTTTTATAAGTACAACAGAATCTCCAGCCTGCAAAATAACACCATTCACATCTCTGTGCACAATTTCTGTTGTGTTTTCTTCAATAACTCCCAAAGCTTTTGCCCACGTCAAAGTCTCTTCATCCAAATACAACATATCCAATAAACCTTGTGGCCAGCCTTCTGCTTTTAAGTTTGTTAGCATTCTCCAGGCCATCACCTGGACGGCTGGCACCTGGCTCCACATACTGTCGTTTAAACAACGCCAATGATTGACATCAACCAAATCCCGATTTTCAATTTGATTACCGCAAGTGGCACATACCACCACATTGTCATCCTCATTTCCGTTTTTTGCAGGTTGCACTTCGTAAGTGCTTAAATCGGCTGTTGAACCGCACAATTCACATTTAGACCCGCTCCGTGCATCTAATTCTTTCGATATACTCATATTGTGTTTTTAAAAGCGCAAAATTACGTTTAATAAACAGCAATAACAACCGCTATTAAAAATCAATGTTTTGGGCGTTCCCTTCGGGCGGGCTGTTCGTTCCAAGTCCTCGCAAAAACTGCGGGCTTTTCACTGCCATCCCTAACGCAATAAAAATTAAATTCCGATGTTATTTATGTACTGCAATCATTTTTAATAATTCTTTAAGAAAATAATTTGATAATTTTTACGTTGTATGCATAACAAACTACTATGTTATGATTAATAAATTCTTTTGGATGTGCTCAGGCGCAGATACTGATATCCTAAAAACAAGCTCAAAAGGGGAACAACTCAAATATGCAGGTATTGGCGGAACCGTATTTTTTACGGCAGTAATGGCTTATATTGCCTCCAGTTACGCCTTATTTACTGTTTTCGATAATTATTACACGGCCATCTTTTTCGGACTCATTTGGGGATTGCTCATTTTTAATTTAGACCGCTTTATTGTGTCAACCATCAAAAAAAGTGATTCAAAATGGAAAGAAATTTGGCAGGCAACACCTCGAATTATATTGGCCATCATTATAGCTGTTGTGATTTCAAAACCATTAGAAATAAAGATTTTTGAAAAAGAAATCAATCAGGTTTTGTTAACGCAAAAAAATAAATTAACCATGGCAAACAAAGAACAAATTGCCAATCAGTATACACCAGAAATTACCGTAATTAAAAATAAAATAAACGATTTAAAACAAGAGATTGGCACCAAAGAAGCAGAAACAAATGCCTTATATGAGACTTATATTGCAGAAGCGGAAGGCAGAAAAGGAACCAAATTGATCGGTAAAGGTGCCGTTTATAATGAAAAACGCGAAAAACATGATGCGGCTTTGGCCGAATTACAACAAATAAAAACAGAAAATAAAACAAAAATCATTGAAAACGAAGCGCAAATAGCCGTTTTATTAAACCAACAAACAGCACAAATTAATTCAGCACAACCCATCATTGATGGTTTCGACGGCCTAATGGCAAGAATAGATGCCTTAAATGAATTGCCATGGTTGCCATCATTTTTCATTTTCCTGTTATTTTTATCCATTGAAACTTCACCCATTCTGGCAAAATTAATCGCCTCAAAAGGCGAATATGATTTCAAAACGCAAGATGTTGAAAATTCGGTAAAAAATTGGGTGCAGCAAAAAGAAAAGCAACGAGAAAAACTATTAAATACGGATGCAGCGCTTAATGAAGCCATATACAACGAATTGGCCGATGAAAAAGAACTGTACAACTACAAAAAACAAAAAGCAAGCGAAACTTTACAATTTCAGGCAGATGCTTTTTATAACAGTCAGAAGAAAGTTATTGGATAACAATTTTCTTTTCATAGAAATTACAATACGATTATTACTTCAGCGGATAAATAGTAACACTGTACCCCAGCCAGTTTTGCAATTTATCATAAATTAATTGTTGGTCTTCTTTTGAAAAATTGGCTATTCTTGTTTTATGTGAACCCTCTTTTAAAACCATTTTCAAGGCATTCACATGAGGTTTTGGAGAAGGCGCACAAGCGCCCCAAGTATCATATTCCCCATAAATATACAAAATTTTATTTCCCTTGTTTTCAACAAAATCGCGCACTTCATTAATATAATTTGGGCTATAGGTTAAGTCCACATTTTTAGGTGCAAATCGCTTGTTCGTAGGATTGTGAACTACCTTCAATAAATCTTTTACTGGTGTGGTGTCAAAGCCATAATAACCCAATTCCGTCAAATGCTGATAGTACGAAGGAAGCAAATCCACATAGGTCTGATCATTATAAAATGAAATACCTACAATTTCGTTAATATAGTCAAACATAACTTTTGAAGTTGAATTTTCAGTTGGAATAGCATCACACTTTCCTCCCCATTGCCAAAAAGAAAAAGGAAACTCAAGTACCGCATACTCCAAAGCTTCTTCTGGTGATAGTTCCGTAAAACTCATTTTATTTGCAGTCGCAAAGTTTGTTATTTCACTTAAAACAGCCTCTCTGTTTTTTAAAACAGCTCTCTGAAATTCAGTTATTTTCGCCCTGCAAGCATCACTTCCAACTGTTTTAATATGTTCTTCCGTTCTAATGTCTTCAGGTGCGTTTATAAGCGGCGCCACATAAGCCACAGCAACATTTACGTCCCAAGGATATTTAGATTTATAAATTAATACGGTTTCGCCTCCCTTACTTATTCCAGTTGAAATCCATTTTCCGGTATACAATCTTTTCAATTTAGTGACCAAATTATGATAATCTTCAATAGCCTGATCATTTTTTAAAAACTGCCACGGAATGCTATCTGGACGTGATTTCCCATAAAATCGATACTCAACCTGAACCTGGTTTCCTTTCAATATTTTGCTTAATTCATAGGTACTGGGATTCGCGTTATAGCCTTCCGTAATTAAAACTATGGGCATTTTAGTGTCTACATGCGATAAATAAACGTAATGCTTAAAAGTGCCAGCTGCATAATTTTCATGGTCAAATGGTTCTTCCAATACTATTTGATAGGCTTTTGTAAAATGATCTTTGGCCTCCATTTCAGTGATTTCGGCATTAGGGAATAGTTTTTCAAGTTTCTGCTCAAAAGTTAAAATTTCAACGGGATCTAAAGCAACTACTTTACAGGTTGCCATTGACAAACTTAACGCCACAAATAAAATCAGCGATTTATAAAACTTCATAGGAAATATTTAATTTAGAGAAATACTATTTTATAAAATAATTGCTAAAAATACGACTTTTTAAAAAGATTACTGCTATTGTAATTTTAGTTTTATAATTTATGTTTTACTTTAATTGAAGTTATTTCTAAAAATACTTATTGATCAACCCAGTCAATTCGCTTTGACTGTAAGGTTTTGAAATATAGTCATTACATCCTGCCGCTATAGTCTTTTCCCTGTCTCCGGAAAGCGCGAAAGCCGTTTGCGCAAAAATAATTACGTCTTTATTAAACTCCCTGATTAGCTTTGTTGCTTCATAACCATTTAGTTCAGGCATTTTAATATCCATTAAAACAAAATCAATATCTGGATTTTCTTCACATAATTGAACCGCTTCAAATCCGTTTTTCGCGACTAAGGGTGCTTTACAATAATCCTCAATCATTATTTCAAGCATGTTTTCTGAGACAACATCATCTTCAACGATTAATATTTTGAGATCTCTATCGCTATATTTTTTTCGAGTTAATGAAGTTACATTTTGCATATCAATTTTTTTATTTGGTTTTAGGTCACAAGGAATTATAAAGTAAAAAACGGTACTTCCTTCTTTGCCTGAAACAAGATTTTCTTCTTTGCTTTCAACCCAAATTTTACCGCCCAACATTTCAACATAAGCTTTTGAAATTGCCAATCCCAAACCTGCTCCTTCATAATTTCTGGTAAGCAATTCACTGCCTTGTCTAAACCTTTCAAAAATAACTTCCATTTGTTCCGGACGAATACCACCTCCAGTATCTTTTACAAAAAATTCCAGCTCGGCAGTTGCACCATTCGTTTTTAAGTTATACCCAAATTCTATAGCGCCGCGATTTGTGAATTTTATGGCATTTTTAACCAAATTGATCAAAACTGCATAAATTTTTTCACCATCATTATTAATCATGGCTTCATTTTCAGGCAAGGCATTTTTATAACTAAAATCAATTCCTTTTTGTTCAATTTCATTTTTAAAAGATGCATATATACTTTCTATTTGCTCATTAATATTAAATTCAGAATTATTAATGTCCATAATTCCCGACTCTATTTTTGAAATTGTAAGAATGTCGTTTATAATATTAAGCATGCGCTTTCCGCTATTTTCAATTACGCCAATATACCGGTGCTGCTTTTCATTTGTTGGCTCCGATTCTTTCAGCAAGTCTGAAAAGCCAAGAATACTGTTCATTGGGGTACGGATTTCATGACTCATGTTGGTAAGAAAGGCCGATTTCAATCGGTCACTTTCTTCCGCGCGTTCTAGGGCTATTTGTAATTCTTGATTTATTTTTTTGTACCCTTCATTTTGGGCTTTTATTTCATCGTTTTTTTCTTCAAGCATTTTTTCATGCATTTTGCGCTCTGTAATATTTACGCCAATGCTTGCGGTTCCTAATTCCTCTTTTACATCTGATTTCAATACAATATTATACCATCTAATATGTAATTTCTCCCCTGTTTTTGTCAGAATCGGATTCTCATAATTTTTCGAAAATTCCTCAATTTGTATTCCCTTGGAAAATAGCGCCTTCATGTTTCCCTTTTCAGTACTTGGAATAACTAAATCAAACCAGTTTTTTCCTAATACTTCCGCTTTTGAATATCCCGTTATTTGTAACAAATAATCATTACAAAAATTAATAGTTCCATCATTATTAAGCAAAAGCGTCAATATATTTCCGCTATCCAATATCTGCGTAAATCGACGTTCAGATTCTTGCAATTCTATTTGAGCCAATTTATTTTGCCAGTCTTTATATTGTTTAACCATTAAAAAACCAAGCAACAAGGTAACAGGAGGATAGATAATTAAAAGTGGAATTATAATTACTTTTAAAGTTGGCAAAACCTCATCTGTTGGAAGAAAAATTGTGCAAGCCGACATAACAATATGCACAACCAATCCCATCACCAACAATTCCATATAATAATTATTGGATTTCCAGTTTGGTCTGAATTTTCTCCATAACAATCCTATTGATCCCGAAAAAAAAATAACTGCCAAGCCCATCCATAAACCTTCCCCAGCCATAATTACGCGAACAATCCCTGTTCCCAACATGGCAATTATAGTAGGAATTGGCCCAAAAAACAAACCAGATACGGAAAGCAAAACAGAACGCATATCGAAAGAGATTCCAGGTACATAAGTCCATGGAGTAGACATCAAAATAATGCCAATACTACTTAAAACGAGTCCAGCAATAATTTTTTCTGAAATGCTTTTGGAATCTTCATTCTTAATCCAGAAATTTTGATAAAGCATTGAAAAAGCAATCAATAAAGCTGCATTTTGTAATAATCCTATTAGAATAGATTCCTTCATTATTTATTGTTAAACGATAAATATTTCAATTAATAGGATTTTTTAGTCCCTTTTCAGTTCACACTATTGTTGCATGCTGCCTCAATTGATTTTTCCTTCTCATTAAAAAGAGTATAAATTTAAATCATACTAAAACCTTAAAATGTCTCTGGATCAAAAGTTAGAACGTTAAATTTCAGTTTTTATTCTTGTTCTTTTGCCTATGATTTTCAACGTTATCCAAGGCAATTTCCAATAATTGAAAGCATTTACACAAAACTTAAAGCTAGACTTTCCAATTCGTCACTAAATTAAGCTTTTTTGTGATAGAAGCAGAGACAAGTAAACGATTTTTTTATAATATTAATTGAATTTTTTTAACTTTTAGTAAGAAATTCTAAACATTCATTATCGCTTCAATTTCATCTATTTCAATAGGCATATCTGCCGTTAAATTAAAATTGCCATTTTCGGTGATTAAATAATCATTTTCTAAACGACAGCCAATTCCCTCTTCAGCAATATAAATTCCGGGCTCACAAGTAAGCACCATTCCCGCTTCAAATGGTCGGGTATACAAACCAACATCATGAACATCCAACCCAATAAAATGTGCCGATCCGTGCATATAGTACTTTTTATATAAAGGTTTATCAGGGTCCTGTTTTTTAACTTTTTCAATATCCAGCAAACCCAATTTGATTAATTGTTGTTCAACCAAACCTGCCATTTGTTTTTCATATTCGGCAGAAACTGCTCCCGGCTTTAACAATTTGGAACCTTCTTTTAAACAATGTAAAACTGCATTATATACTTCCTTCTGTCTTTTTGAAAATTTTCCGTTTACCGGAAAACAACGCGTAGTGTCTGAATTGTAATTTGCATAACACACGCCAAAATCCATCAATACCATATCACCATCTTTACAAATGGTATCATTGGTGTTATAATGCAAGGCGCAGGCATTTGCTCCTGAAGCCACAATTGGCATAAATGCATTGCGTTTTCCTCCATTTCTAATTAATTCATAAGTCAACTCCGCTTCCAATTCGTATTCCATCATGTCTGGTTTTACGATTTTTAAAACCCTTTTAAAACTTCCAACACTAATATCAGTAGCTTTTTGCATTAATGAAATTTCCTCATCGGATTTAATTTGACGAAGTTCACGGGTAATTTTTGCCGCACGCTTGTAATTATGCAAAGGATATTTTTCTTTGCACCTGGCAATCATTCTGTCCTGTTGTGTCAACATTTCAGCAGTCAATGTTTTTTTATGTTCATTATGGCCTAAGTAAAAAGTATCGGCTTCAAATACCATATATTGCAAAGTCAGATCAAAATCCTGCAGCCATTTAACATTTTTAACGCCCGAAACCTTAAATGCCTTTTCTTTCGTTAACTTGTCGCCTTCCCATATTTTAATGAGGTCACTGGTTTCTTTCACAAACAAAATTTCTCTGTTTTCTGGCAAAGAAGCATCAGGATACATCAATAAAATAGATTCTTCCTGATCAATGCCGCTTAAATAAAACAAATCATTGTTCTGGGAGAATCCCATTTCATCATCTGCATTGTTGGGCATTACATCATTTGATGTTAATATAGCAATGGAATTCGCTTCCATTTTTGCCGTAAAATTTTGTCGATTTTTTATAAATAATAAGGAAGGAATTTGCGCGTATCTCATGCTGTTTAATTTAGTTAAATTCTCTGCTGAAAAAGTCTAAATTTAAGGAAGTTTTTTCTTTTTTGGAATCAATTTTGAAGCAAATTTTATTCCATTAAATACCATGCGAAATAATCTGGATATGAAACAATACATTAAACAAGTTTCTTTCCAATATATTCAGAATTCATGATGCGCAAAGCGCCCATATATTTCATTTTAAACCTCACCAGGTCTCCAACTTTATATTTTTTTGTAGTCTCGCTCAAGTCCACCACCAACATATCTGAGCTGGCACCAATAAAGGAAATGTTTTCATCAACAGGCGTGATAAATTCAGTTTTAGAAATATCCAAAAGCCCTATGTCTAAAATCCCCCTGCTGTGGTTTTTTCCATAATCCTCAGGGTCAATTTCTAAGGTTTCTCCTGATGGATTTTCTTCCAAATAACCATAAGGAACAATAGGTTTTTGCGTTATTTCAATGATTTCAGCATAAAGCAAAAAAACATCATCCTTCATTTTAGGGATTGTTTTATTTGTAAATAAATCAATACCAAAAAACAGGGTTTCCCCAATTCTAAAATGATTAACGCCTTTGGGAATTTGCCTTTTCATTAAAAGGGGTATCATCACAGAAGATCCTCCCGAAACATAATCTATTTTTTTGCCGAACTTTGCTTCAATCAATTGCTCATATAAACTCAACTGAATAAGTTTGTCTTTGCTTGGCATAACACCACTTAAACAATTTAGATTTGCTCCAATACCTGACACATGAATATTGGGCAATTCAAATATTTTTTTGTAAAATTCCATTAAATGCTCACCCATAATACCTTCACGCAAATCACCCAATTCAATCATAATAATAATTCGGTGAATCTTATCCTGTTTAACAGCTTCTGCAGATAACCATTTCATGGTCGTAAATTCTGTATTAAAGCTAACATCAGCGTATTTTACCACATTTGCTAAGCTTCTCTTTGCGGGAGGTTTTATGTAGATGGTTTCTTTGTTAGGATTTATGGCTTTAATTTTTTTCAAATTTGTCAATCGGGCGTCACAAACTTGTTCATCACCTAAAGATAAAACGTATTCCAGAAAAGTTTTATTTCCGCAAAGTAGCTTCAATACAGGCGCCCATTCCTTATTATGCCTTTTAAATAACGACTGCAAAAATGAATAATTATTTTCTAATGATTTCTTATTGAGCGTTATAAAAGCCATTTAAATTATTTTTTAATTGATAAATAGACAATGGAAGATAGTGAAATTCCTATTAATATTGGATCGAAACCAAAAGGAATTTTCACTTCAAGAAAAGTTAAGATTAATGTAGAAGATCCTCCTACAAGCATAGAATATAAAGCCGCTAAAGGTTTTCTGTTTTTTGACAATAGAATTCCCAACACCGGTACCAATAATCCTGAAACCATAAATGAGTATGACAGCAACATCAATTCCAATACACTTTGCATTGTTGTAGCAATAATTATTGCTACACCTCCCACAAAGAAGGTGATAATTTGAGAAATTCTTATCGTCTTTTTATTAAGGTCTTTAAGTCCCAATATATCAGTTACAAAATTACCGGAAGCTGCAAGTAAACAGCTATCGGCTGTTGACATTATTGCAGAAAAATAGGCTGATAACATCAATCCCATTAAACCAACGGGCAAGACATGTTTTAAAAGTAAAGGCATACCCATTTCAGGATCCATACCAATTTCACTTTCAAATCCGTCGGAAATAAAAATACCTTTTGCAGCTGCAACTCTTGAAAATAATCCAAGAATTACGCCCATAAAAGCCATTGTAGGATATTCAAAAAGTCCTGCTATAAACCATGCTTTCTTTGCTGTCTTTTCATCCTTACACGCATAAATTCTTTGATAAAGTGTCATTCCAACAAACCAAATTGGCACAATAATTACAAACCAATTTACAATTTGTACCCAAGAAACATTTTGTAATGAAAAATATTTGTCGGGAAGCACTTCAACAATCGCTTCATAACCTCCTAAGTAGTTATAAGCAATAGGGATTCCAACAAATATCAATCCAAACATTAAAACCAACCATTGAAAAGTATCTGTGTAAATTACAGCTTTCATTCCGCCAAAGGCAGTATAAACTAATGCCACACCTCCCATTATCAGTAAAGCTTCATTTAAGTCAAGAGAAGGAAATGTGCCCACAGCCAACTTTGCCCCGGCAAGAAATTGAGATGAAGTAAAACCCAAATAGCCAATAAAGGAAATAATACCGGCAACCATGGCTACTGTAGCTCCGTAACTGTGCTTCAAAAATTCGGGAAAAGTTAAAAAACCATGCAAATTGCCAAGCTTTACAACCTTTGGAATCAAAAAAACGGCGCTTAACCAAGCGCCTATAAGTCCGGTAAATAACATCCAGGAACCGGATATCCCCATAACAAAACCAAGTCCGCCCAACCCAATAGAAAATCCGCCGCCTACATCTGTTGCAACAACGGACAACCCGACGTGCAAACTACTCATTTCACCCCCACCAACGTAATAGTCTTTAACGGTTTTATTTTTATTGAAAAAATAAAACCCAATTCCTAAAACCAAGACCATGTAAACAGCAAAAACAACAATGTCTAAAATAGCCATATCAGTTATTTTTGTTTTTTAAGTCGCATTTCTAAGTATTTGTTTTCAAAGCCCAATTTTTCATATAAAAATTTTGCCGGATTGTTTGGTTCTACGTGCAAAGCGATATCTCCATCAGCTAATTCAATAGCTTTGTTCATTAGTTTTTTGCCAACACCTTTACCTCTGGCATTTTCATGAACTGCAATATAAACGAGAATGTTTTCAGGAATATACCCGGACATTCCTGTTTTGTTCACTATTGTAACGCCTTGAATTTTATTATTTTCCAAAAGACTCAAAACAAATCCGCCAAGTTCTTCTTGAGAATCCTTAATTGCGAAATCGAAACATTTACCAATATCTTCCTTTTTATCACCATATTCCTGTAAATGCTGAAATAAAAATGAAATAACCTCCTCCTTTTCTTCTGCTGAAGGTTTTGTGGTTTTATTGTAAATTTTAAAAGTCTCCATAGCTATTTTTCTTCTTGGTTTCTTAAATCCTGTATGTAAACCGCCTTTGCCAATTTCATTCTTTTCTTAACCGATTTTTTAGTAAATTGTTTCTGGTCTCTTAAATTATTAATCAGTTTTGTTCTTCTTGTTTTTTGTTTGTATCTTTTTAGCGCTCTATCAATGTTTTCGCCTTCCTTTACTTGTATAATGAGCATATTTCTTGTTTTATTTTATAGGTTATCATGCAAAAATACGAAATAGTTTCTATAGAAACTATTTAAACCCATTTATAATAATTCAATAAACAAGAAATCAATACAATTTTGAAATCTGAACACAATAATCTCATGTTCTTAAATAAATTCTTCTGAAGTGATAATTGGTGAATCGTCTATTTCATCAACTTCCATAAGCTCGGTTAATAAGTCAATGCCATCAATAATGGTTTTAAGTTTTTCTGGCGGAAGCGCTTGAAGTTTTTCGCTTAATTTTTGCTGAAAAGTAAGTGGCGCATTTTGGATAAGTGAAATTCCTTCGGCCGTTAAAGAAATTAAGGTGATACGCTTGTCGGTAGATTTAGGAAGTTTTACAACCATATTTTTTTTCTCCAGCCTTGATATTATCCCTGTAATAGTGCTGGCATTTAAATTCAAAAAAGCTTTTAACTTTGAAGCATTTGCACTATAGTCTTCCTGTTCCGCTAAAAATTGCAAGCATAACAATTGCGGAATACTCACGCCCAGTTCCTTATCTACACGCTTGCTTTCCAAATTTATGGAACGTACAATTCTTCTGAGTTTTATTAAAATTTCTATAAAAGTCATGCTTCAAAAGTAACCAAAATATATTAGCTACTTCTAAATTCAGTAATATCTAGAGATGTTTTTTCACCCATTATCAATTCACTGACCAATTTTCCCGAAGCTGGCGCCAAACTTAAGCCCATCATTGCATGTCCTGCGGCAATGGTTAAATTTTGAATTTTTTTAGATTTCTCAATAATTGGCATTCCGCTTGGTGTGCAAGGCCTAAAACCATGCCATACTTTTTTCGTTTCAGGAAGGTCAACTTTTAAATCCGGATAAAATTGATTTACTTTTTCAACAATTCCCTGTAATCGTTTTATGTTAATTTTAGTGTCTTGATTATTGGTGATTTCTAAAGTTCCTCCAAACCGAACAACATCACCCAAAGGTGTTACGGCCACTTTTCCCTCACATAAAATAGCCGGAATTGTCGGTTTTAACAAAAGGTTTTCTACATTAAAACTATAACCTTTTCCAGGTAAAATATACAATTTAACTCCTAACTTTTTGGCAATTTCCACACTCCAAGAACCTGCAGCTATTACAAACTCATCTGCTTTAAAATTTCCATGATTCGTCAATAATTCTTTAATTTTCCCTTCGGAAACATTGAAATCTATTATAGAACAATTAGAAGTCATTTTCACACCCATTTCATTTAATTCTGCTTTTAAAAATGCAATAAAATGATTTGGGGATAAGTGCGCATCTGATTTATAATGTACAGCGCCCAAAGCATCAACATTAGTGTTTTTCTCTAATTCCTTAACTTCCTGCTGATCTAAAAAACCGACTTCTACCCCCATTTTTTCAGCTATTTTGCCGATTTTTATTTCTTCCTCACCAACTTTTTCAGTGCTATAAAGCATTAAAAGTCCTTTTTCCTGATACCTAAATTCATTAATTGAACGCGCAAAATCCTGATACAATTCTTTGCTTAAAAAAGAAAGATCCCGCAATGGGGCCATAGATTTATTGACATGTTCCTGATTGGAATTTTTGTAAAATTGAATTAACCAAGAAAGTAAATCAATACTTAAAGCGGGTTTTATATAAAACGGACTTTTTGCATTGAACATCCATTTAATTCCCTGATGAATTACGCCGGGTTGTGCCATAGGAATAATGTGGCTGGGAACAATCATTCCTGCGTTTCCATAAGAACAGCCGTCCAGCATATCAGATTTGTCAATAACAGTAACTTTGGCACCCTCTTTTGCCAAATAATAAGCAGAACATAATCCAATAATTCCGCCCCCGATGATAATTACATTTTTCACATTATTGTTGTTAACTGTTTAATCGTGTAACTCTGTTGTTATTGATCTTTCAAACTATTATTTTTACAACACCTGAAATCCATGTGCATAAGGATCATCTTCCTCATCAATAATAATGGTGTTGTATCCATATATTTTTGCCCAGCCTTGTATGCTGGGAATAATTGCTTTTTTTCCTTCCAAAGTTGTTTCGGCTACTATTTTTCCAATAAATTTAGAACCAATAAAACTTTCGTGGATAAATTCTTTCCCCGGTTTTAGTTTGCCTTTCGCATACAATTGTGCCATACGTGCTGATGTTCCCGTACCGCAAGGTGATCGATCAATTGCTTTGTCTCCATAAAAAACGGCGTTTCTTCCAGAGGAAGTCGGATCAATAGAATTTCCGGTCCACATGATATGACTCACATCTCTAATGGTTTCATTTTCGGGATGCACAAATAAATTAGGATATTTTTCATTGATGCGCGATCTGACTACTTGTGAATATTGAATTAATTTACCTGCCGTAAAATTGTGAACACCGCTAAAGTTTTCTTGTTGATCAACAATGGCATAATAATTCCCTCCATAAGCAACATCAAAAGTAAGTTTTCCCAATTCCGGACAAGCAATAGTTAATCCTTCAGCAACCAAGTAAGATTTTACGTTGATTAATTTTACCCAATCCACTTTTTTACCGGTTTTTTGATATTCAATATGCACAAGTCCGGCTGGCGCTTCCATCCTAATTTTTCCTGGAATTTTTGGCGTTATCAAACCTTCTTCAATGGCAATGGTTACTGTTCCGATAGTGCCGTGGCCGCACATAGGCAAACAGCCTGAAGTTTCAATAAACAAAATCGAAAAATCATTTTCTACATGATGCGGCGGAAATAAAATGCTCCCGCTCATCATATCATGTCCGCGCGGTTCAAACATCAATCCTTTGCGAATCCAGTCGAATTCCTTTAAAAAATGCTGACGCTTTTCGCTCATATCAACTCCCTTTAAATTTGGACCACCACCGGCAACCACTCTCACCGGATTTCCACAAGTGTGGGCGTCAATGCAAAAAAAAGTTTTTCTATTCATGGGAATCTTATAAAGACTGAGTTGTTCTTTTTCCATCAATTGTTCTTGAAATCCACAACGGATTTTCATTTTTCAATTCATCAGGCAACAATTCGTTTGGCCAGCTTTGAAAACTAAACGGACGAACCCAACGTTTTATGGAATTGATTCCCACCGCAGTAAATCTGCTGTCGGTTGACGCCGGATACGGACCACCGTGAACCATTGCGGCACAAACCTCAACGCCAGTTGGAACTCCGTTAAAAATAATGCGTCCAACCCTGTTTTGAAGGGCACTTATTACCTTTTCATAATTTTTTAATTCTCCGTTTTCCGCCAAAACTGTTCCTGTTAACTGGCCTTCCAAATTGGCAATTATTTCTTCCAATTGTTGCACATTTTCGCATTGAACCACCATTGAAAATGGCCCAAAAACCTCCTGATGCAATGTGGTGTTTTCTAAAAAAGTGGCACCTTCAACAGTTGTTATGGCCTGGCGGCCAAAATTCACCGAAGTTTCATTTGAAAAACTTGCGGTAGTTTGCAAACCATTTTGTTCTTGCATTTTAGCTTTTTTAGTTTCATAAGCCTCAATAATGTTTGGATGCAACATGCAAGTAGGTTCAATATTTACAATTTCATCTGATAGTTTTTGAATAAAATTTGTTAATTCAGTTCCTTTTATTCCTAAAATTAATCCGGGATTTGTACAAAATTGCCCCGAACCTAAAGTGATGGAACCTGCATAAATATTTGCCCAATCTTTCCCTTTATTTTTAGCGGCTCCCGGTAAAATAATCACCGGGTTTACGCTTCCCATTTCCGCAAAAACAGGAATGGGTTCTGGACGCTGTGAGGCCAAGTTGTATAATGCCCTTCCTCCCCCAATGCTTCCTGTAAAACCTACCGCCTTTACCTGTGGATGTTTCACCAATTTAACGCCGACCTCAATTCCGCTGCTGTTTAAATTTGAAAATACGCCATTTGGCATTCCTGTTTTTTCGGCAGCATTTATAATTGCC